>CALWCD010000052.1 GCA_944376265.1 uncultured Clostridia bacterium
ATTTCCCTCACCCCCCTCTATTATACCACTTTTTCTCCATGTCAGCAGTTTGTCAACAGGGCGAATTTTTGAGGTGGTCCCTCCCCTGATGTTGGGTAAGCAAAAGACCGGGATCGCTCCCGGCCCACCAAAGCTAATTTCCTATTGGAGCATCCCATTCCTCGACGGACTCCTCTGACAGGCACACCTCCATCCCATCGTATACAGGTTCGGTGGAGACAAACAGAGCTATGGGCTCTTCCAGATCCATGGCATCTGAAACGAAAGTATGGCTCTCGTCCACCGGTTGTGTATGGAATACCAGCTTCTGCCGCAGCACATACTGTTTTCCCCATGGGCCGTCCTGCTGCTCCACATAGTTGAGAAGGACCCCGCTGGGGGTCTGCACCAAAGCGGAATTGGGGACAACCCCTTGCTCTGCCGTACCAATCACCGCCACAGGCAGGTTTTGAAGGTACCCGGTTTGACTGTACACAGTAGCTGCTGCCACGATCAGAAAATACAGAGCCCCTATTCCCAGGACCCACATCCGCTTTGTCCGTTTTCGCTTTTCCTGTTTCAAATTCCGCGTCCTCCTTATGCCTTGACGCTGGTTAAGGCGATCCCCTCCGTCAGGTAGTCCTGTCCTAAAAAGAACACAAGGAACGTCGGAATGAGATAAAACACGGACACAGCAAAGAACATCCCTGGATCCCCTGTCACCACACTGCCCAGGTACACCGACAACGGATTTTCATAGGTGTTTTTCAGGAACACCACCGCCTGATCCACAATGTTCCAGTTATCCGCAAACAACAACACCGCCAATGCCGCCACCACAGATGTGAGATTGGGACGCACCACGTACCGGTAAGACTGATAGGCGCCAGCCCCATCCAGCTGGGCAGCTTCCAAACACTCTTTGGGGAAATTCTTCAGCTGCTGCCGCACCAGGAATACTCCCAGGGGATGGAATACCGCCGGCAAGATGATGGCCAGATAGCTCTCCCGAATGTGCAGCCAACCCGCCACAATAAAATTTGGTACCAGCTGGAGCTGCGTGGGCATAAGCACAACGATAATGTACAAGAAGAAAACCGCTTCCTTGTACCTCCAGCGGATGTTCTCCAGCCCGAAAGCCGCCAACGGCGCTAAAACGCACTGGCCCAAAAGCACCGGCACCACCAAGAGCACTGAATTCCAAAACATGCGCAGATACCCCGGACTCTCCCATAGAAGCTGCCGGTACTGCTCCAAGGTGGGCTGCTCTGGGAGCAATCCAAAACGGACAAAGTGAATGCCATTGGAGACGAAATCCCCCTGGTTAGCGCTGGTGATCTCCGCTGTGTATCGGCTGACAATCTCCTCCCCGCTCATAAACGAGCCGGCAACAGTGAACAGGATGGGAAAAATGGCTGCTGCCGCCGCCAGGATCACACAGACATTGGCCGCCACATGGGCTTTTTTCATGCTCCCAACTCCTCACTGATAGGCGTCGGTGACCCGCTTTTGGGCGTAGAACACCACCAAAAGCAGTACCCCCAGCACCAGGAATAAAAGGTAAGCCGCGCTGCACAACTTCTGCATATTCATGGACAGGAACTGGTTGTTCATGTAGTGCTGCAGCATGTAAATGTCCGCGCTGGGATAAGCCCCATAGAGCATGTACACCTCTTTGAACACCTTAAAGTTGTTGACGATGCTCATAAGCATCACCACGAAGGTGGTTGGCGAAAGGTAGATCCACGTCACGTTCCAAAACTGACGCCAGATGCCAGCGCCTTCCAAGGCCATCTGCTCGTAATACGTTTTGGGGATCCAGTTCAGACCCGACCAGAACAATACAATGTTGTAGCTGATATTCTTCCACAGGAAGATAACCACCAACACTCCCATATGACATTGGTGCTGGACGACCCACTGGTCGGAAACACCCAGCCGCAGAAGGAATTCGTTCACCAACCCGTTGGAATCGAACAGCACCTTCCAGAAGTAGACCATGGTGCCTGAGGGCACCACCAATGGCAGCAGCAGGACCATCGTGGCGGGAACGCGCCCGCGCTTCGTCCTTTGCAGGCACAGGGACAGCAGCAAAGCCACTCCCATCCCCAAGGGCACGGAGATGCCCATGAACACAGTTGTATTCAGCGCCGCGCTCTGGAACAGCTGGTTGGCAAGTGTGCCGGCAAAGTTTTTCAGCCCCACAAACTGCCGACTTCCCATGTTGTCAATGAGGGCATAGTACAGAGAATACCCAAAGGGAATCACGTAAAACACCAACATCCCCAACAGGCTGGGAAGAAGAAAAAGCCAATAGATCCCCCTTTGTTTCCACCTCATAGGCACCTCACTCTTGCAGCCAAATCCCCACTTTTTCCTGCAACTGACGGGCACACTCCTCTGCCGAAAGTGTATCCGTATCGTAATACTGCTGTAAAATCGGGGTATAGATCTCCCCCACCCGCCCCAGACTGTCTATCGCAAAACGATAGTGGGAAACAACGGACTCCAGTTGGGTGAAAAAGCCATCCGGAAAAGGTGAGTCCATACTAGCCGGGTCAAAATCGTCGGGAATCGTCATGCTCCCACCCATTACCTGGTAAGCCTTCCCATACAGTTCCCCATAGGAAAGCAAGTTCTCCTTCGCCACTGGAAAGCCCCCTTGGACAATGTCCACGCTGCCCTCTGGGTGGTAAAAGCTATAAAAAGCTGGAGTCTCCACCGGAGCTACACAAAATTTCAAAAATTCCCAGGCGAGCTCTGGATGGGAACAGCTGGTAGGTACCACAAAAGACAACGAGGTCGAAAAGGAAACCTCACCCTCCCGGCTGGATAGAATCAAAGGGCCTACACAGTTTTCAGGTATCTCCGACAGGGAAACCAGACTGTCAAGGCTCAGCATATCATACAGCAGCAAAGAGTGATTTTCCTCTTGATTGGATCGGGAAAAATCCCCCATAATTGCGCTGCCGGACATTGTCACAACTCCTTGCGATAGCGTGCGATTGGAGGGGATGGATTTCGTGTCCTTCAAATATTGGATAAACTCGGGGGAATCGAAGGAGCAGGTGCCAGCTTTCACATCCACGAAACAGGGAAATTCCGCGTCGAAAAACAAACTGGAGGGGCCCTTCTGATCCATGAATTCCAAGGTAAAATCCTGCGCCAGCAAGCCTTGATTTTCGGCCGCCCGCCAGATATCCAGAATCTCCGTGTAATCCACGGTATCCCAAGCGGAGCAGGATACCCCGGCGGCGTCACAAAGCTCCTTGTTCAAGTACAAAACGCTGACCCAGAAATTGGCGGGCAGCGTGTACTGATCACCATCCACCTCATAGGCCTGGAGGATATTTTCATAATACTCTTCCAGGTGGAAGTCTGGATCCGCATCCATCCATTCCCGCAAATCGTAGGCAACCCCCGACTGCTGGTACTGTTTGGGGGTAAACACACCGGGGTCCACCAGAATGTCCGGCCCTTCCCCACTCATCAGCTCCGTGGTCAGCTGCTCCATAAATTGTTCCCAAGGTTCCGCCATGCCCAAATCCGCCGAGGAGGTGATCCCTACCTCCACGTTCAGCTTCACATTCGGATGAAGCGTTTCAAATTCTTCCGCGATACGTTCCAGATTGGAAAACTCATAGACAGAGAGGATGGTCAGCTCCCCGGAAAGTTCTTTGTCCTGGGAAGCTGGGCTGTCTTCTGCCGTAGAAGAAGGTGAATCCTCAGGCAACGCCTGGCTGTAGATAGTGTCTTGCGAGGACCGGCACCCCGAAAATGTCAAGGCCACCACCAAAAACACGGACGCTGCCGACAGAACCAAACGCTCTCTTCTCAACGGGGATCCTCTCCTTTCGCCTTCATTCTTCCTTGGGAAGGGACGCCCGCAGCACCCCCTCTTGAAAGACCACTTCATACCCTGTTTCCTGCTCCCACTGCAACACTTGTTCTTGGGAAAGCCGGGTCACCAGAAACCCTGTTCCCTTGGCAGTCTCTCCCGCCGCGCCGACAGCGATTATCCACTCATGGGACTGGTCATCCGGTCTGGGGGCCTCCGCTTGCGGGACAAAGGAGTAACTTGCCACCAAAAGCGCCCCTACCAACACTCCTAGAATCCACCCTTTTGCTTTCTTTTTTGGCACAGATTCTTCCATCACGAAACGGAACCGCTCCGCTAAGAAAGAACGCTTCCCCCTTCCGCCTCCCAAAGGGGTGCAGGGACGAAGGCCGTTGGAAGCTTTCCCTCCGGATGCCTGTTTGACCGCTTGGAGAATGACCTCCAGATAGGCCGTCTTTTCCTGGACGGACAAACTCTCGGTCACATGCAGGTCACAGCGAATTTCCAAAAGCTCTTCCACGTCCTTTTGAAGCAGGCAGACCGTTGGATTCCACCAAAAAAGGCACTGGAACACGCAGAGAAGAAACCGGATCCACAAGTCGCCGGCGCGAAAATGGGTGTACTCGTGAAGCAGGATGTAGCGCAGTTCCTCCTGACGGTATTCGGCACAGGGCAGCAAGATCCTGCGGTGAAACAGGCCTACCCCCATGGGGCTCTTCACTGCTGGGCAAACAAGAACCGAAACCGCGGTCTTTCTGGAATACCGCTGCTGTATCTCCAGCAAAAGCCGTTCTCCTTCCAGGCTGGGCTCCGTGTGACGGAGAAGGGAGCAAACATCCCTGTTGTAACGAAACAAAAACAGCGCAATCAGCACGCCTGCGACCGCAAACCACAGCGTCAACAAAAGGAATAGGAACTGATGCTGTATGCCGGAAGAAACGCGAAGTTGGGGAAGGCCATTCCATATGCCATCTGAAAGCCTAGGCAAGATGGCATCAGAAAGGGTAACAAATTCCACCGGGACAGCCATGCGAAGGGCACATAACAGATATAAGGCCAGGAAAAAGGAAGGAGTTCTTCCTGCGATCTGGGGAAATCGCCTTCTGAAAAGATGAAGCGTTATCACAAACAAGGAACCCCAGAGCACCGCCATTCCTACGCTGTAAACCGTAACGCGCATATTGCTCACCCTTTCTTTTTATAATCCTCCAGCAGCTGCTCCAGTTCTCGAATCACTTCACTTTTGTCTTTTGGGGAAATCCCTGCCGCCAACGCTACCGCGGCTTTGGCAAAAAGTTTTGCGTCCACCCCGCTTGCCTGGGCCAGTTGCAAAAAGTATTCCTCTCTGGAAAGGCGGCAGCGGAATTTCCGGGAATAATGATTCCCTTGGCGCAAGGTGCCGCAAGCTTCCACCGCTCCTTTCTTCTCCAAAGAGCGGAGCATAGCCTGCAAATAGCGGTCACTCCAGGACCTGTCCTTGCACTGGACCAGAATCTCGTTGGCTGCCAAGGGTTCCCCTTGCTCCCAAAGGAACTCCATCAATTCCTCTTCTCGTTTCGTCAAAGCAAAAGCCATATGGTTACGTCCTTTCCAACCCGCGGGGCTGCTTTTTCTTAAGGATACACCCGCTTATGACTTCTGTCAATAATGTATGACGCATATTTTTTATGAATCATAATTTCAAACAACGCATCTGTCCTAAGGAACCGAGCTGTCCTTCCACACGGGCTTTCCCCCGAAGGGTGGCAATACTTCCGCTCTTCGTCTCTCATCTATTTTTGTGTTCGACCGGTATGGCGTCACTTGGGCGGTGCAATGAGGGCGTCAACCTCAAGCTGTTTGGGAGATTATCCAAGGCGGCTTGCCAGAGTTGGAAAAAGATACAAGCCACAGCAAAAACCTCTTCTTTGTTTTCTCCGCCTCCTGCTTTCGGGCAAACAGAAAGACCGGGATCCCCCCCCCGGCCTTTCACACTTGCGCATCTTACTTTGTCAGCTTAGAACTCAAGCTCATTATCATAGAGGCCGCCTCCGCCCGGGTGGTGCTGCCGCCGGGACGAAGGGTGCTGTCCTCATAGCCGTTGATGATCCCCAGGCCGTTGGCCCAGCTCATGGCAATCTCGGCCCAGGAGCTGACCTTTCCGCCGTCGGGGAACTTGGTCAGGTCGCCCATAGCGGGAAGGATGATTCCCTTATACTGGGCGTAGTTATAGAGCATCTGCGCCAGCTCTTCACGAGTCACAGCTTGGTTGGGCCGGAAGGTGCCGTCCCCGTAGCCGCTCACCACGTCGGTCTGCTTGGCCCAAGCGATAGCGTTCACCGCCCACTGGCCGGCGCCGGCAGCGTCAGAGAAGCTGTCCTCTGTCGACACGTCAGGCTTGCCCTCCAGGTTGTACAGGATTTGCGCCACCATGGCCCGGCTCAAAGGTGTGCCCGGCTCGAAGGTGGTGGCGCTGGTGCCGGTCATGATGCCGTGCTGGTAGACATACTGCACGGCGGCGGTGTACCAGGACTTCTTGCCCACATCGGTGAAGGGCAGCTCATGGCTCTTTTCGTCCAGGACGATGGCGTACTCGCTGGCATGGGTGAACTTCAGCGCAACATTGCCGCTGGCGTCCACCTGGGCCGAGGTTTCAAAAAGCATCTGCTTCAGGGTTGTATCATAGTGGTAGAGATTGGCCCACAAGCCCTTGTTTTCCACGCCCAGGGGGGCGGTGAGGGTCAGGGTGAAGCCAAACTCCCCATCGTGAGCAAGAGCCAGCTGGATCGACCCCTTCTCCTCTGTCACCAGGTTGATCACGTCCACCGGGATAGTGCTGGTGTTCAGGCTCACGCCCAGGTCCAGGTCGGTGAAGTCCAGGTCGGTGGGGATGTCCTGGCCGTTCACCGTCCAGCTCACACCGCCGGGCAGGTTCACCTTCAGGGTCACGTCCCGGCCCGCCAGCTCCTCGAACACTTCCTTGTTCAAGGTGGTCTGGCCGGTGCGGAGGGTGATTTCAACCGTCGCGCCGTCCTTGGCAGCCTCGATCTTGTCCAGGGCCTGCTGGCTGGGGGTCTTGGCGGGGGTGCCGCCGGAGCTGGGCTGGATCACAGTCACCTGGCAGGTGGCGGTGTAGTTGCCGTCCTGGGTTTGGACAGTGATGGTGGTCTCGCCTGCGCCTACGGCGGTGACGGTGCCGCCCTCTACGGTAGCGACATCGGCATTATTGCTGCTCCAGGTCACATTTTGGTTGGTAGCGTCGCTCGGCTGCACCGTAGCGGTCAGGGTCGCGGTGTTGCCGGTGAACAGCTCCAGAGTGGCCTTATCCAGTGAAACGCCGGTGACCACCTTTTCAAACTGTGCGGTCACGGTCACATCACTGGCGGGCATGGTGAAGGTGGTGCTTGCGCTAGACGCATTGCCAAAGGTGCCGCCGTTTGAGGAGGTCCAGCCGGTAAAGCGGTACCCGCTGTCTGGGGTGGCGGTGAGGGTAACGATTTCGCCCTGTTTAGCCGTGTCCTTGTCGGCGGTGGCTGCGCCGTTCCCGTCATTCTGCACCGCTATCGTGTAGGTGGGCGCAGCAGTAACCGTCAGAGCAGCGGGGCTGCTTGTGACGCTGCCGCCGGTACCCGTTACCACACAGCGGTATTGATCGCCGCTCATATCTATTGTGGTAGCCGGTGTGGTATAACTGGTGCCAGTTGCATTTGCAATATCCGTCCAGTTGCTGCCGCTGCTGGTGCTTTGCTGCCACTGGTAGGATAGGGTGTCGCCTGTGGCCACAATGGTAAAGCTTGCTGTGTTGCCTTCAGTTACAGTCTGGCCTGTCGGCTGGGTATTGATTGCCGGCAGTTGCTTGCCAGTGATGGTTCCCTTCAGGGTGCCGCCATTCTCCACATCGATGGTGCCTTTATTGGTCAATTTGCCATCGCTGTTGAGCGAGGCTCCAGCTGGAATGGTCAGGCGCTCACCAACTTCAATGGTAAGTTCGTCCTGCAAAGTCACATTTCCATACACGGCGCCAACTTGATCGATAAAGACGATCCCAGTGCCTGCGGGATCAGATCCATCGCGGAGCCCATTAGTGGCTTTGACAACCGCGTTCTCACTGATTGTTAGGCTGTTGGTCAAATAGATGCCATCATCGGAATCGCCGATACCGTTGACAGTGCCGCCGATGACTATTATTTTGCCGCTGTTCTCTTCACTGGGGGAATCAACAAAGATGCCATATTTTTTTCCGTGGCCTGTGACGGTGCTACCGTACACTTCTATATTACCCCCGACAATCTGGATGCCATTTATGTTGCCAACAGCGATCAGACTGCCATTTCCTGTGAAAGTGAAATCACCTTGAATAAAAATACCGGAATTAAACGGAACATTTTCGTTTTCAACCGTGGAATGACCCACTAATTCGATGGTCAGGTCGCCATCAGCTTCAATGCCGTAATTTGCGTCTTCGCTGATGGTCGCATTGTTCAGCGTCAGTGTGTTGGTTGCAATGTTGTAGGTAACGGTTCCGCCATCTTCCAGCACGTCGTCAGCGTTATTGCTGGTGACCGGGATGCCGCCAACCTTCAGATCGAGACCCTCAAACAGCTTGGCAGTGATCGTATCGGCAATCAGGTTGTGGCCCGCTTGGTTGGGGTGAAAGTCGAGGTTAAAGTCCGCTATACCATTGTAATTGGCATTGCAAAGATTTTTCGTGGAACCCGCAAAAGCCGAGCACACTTCCACAACGGAAATGTTGCTGTCATTCACCGCTGCCACAGCGGCCTGGATACGGGTATTGAGCTCTGCAACTCCGGAATCAAAAGTGGTCTGCAGAGCGCAAATCCGATCCTTGAACGCATCTTTATCGGACACGCTTATCCACTGATAAGGGTCGTACTGGGTAGCAACCAAAATCTTGGCTGTGCTATTTCTGACGAATTATTTTCAATATCTCAGCCAGATTGGCTTGCACTGAGCCAAAGGCTGCGGATGCAGCCTGAGAATCAAGAAAGTCTTTTAAATACTCGTCCAGAGACATCAAAATCGCCAGAAGAATAGTTACATTTACACCCGACGGGTCGGCCAGGGCTTCTTCTAGTTTTTCCGGCGTGATTTTTTCTGTCTCCTCTTTGCCTTCGTTATATTGCTCTGTCAGATGCGCATACAACGCTTCCATCAAATCGTTGCCGCCGATTGTGATGGTGATAAGGCTTGTGCCAGAGACATCGATAGCCTCGCTTTGCAGCTGTTCCAGGAGCAAGGTGCTGGTTTCACCGTCTTGGGCATATTTTTTGTTTAGGGTGTAGCCCAGCTCATCCGCCACCTGATTGGCAAAGGGGTTGTCAATGGTTTGCGGATTTCCTTCCTCATCCGGCGGCGCGTAGCCGGTGGTAATGCTGTCACCCAGAGCCAAATAAACTGGGGCTTCCTCCACCGCCAGGGCCGTGACGGGCAGCATACCCAGGCAGAGAGCCACCACCAGACACATACTCAAAATTTGTTTTTTCATTTTTGCCTCCTCCCGAATTCAAAAGTATTCCAAAGGACATCGGTATGGGGGAGCCTTCCCCCCTGCACCTTGTACGTATTTATTTTGAGTATATCAGAAAGGAGCTGCGAGCGCTATTAGCCGTTTTGGGGAACAAAACGGCTCACGCCCAGGGTATTTTCCTCTGGGCGTGAGGTTATTGCAGCATATATTTTTGCAGGTCGCTGCGGCGGGAGACGTGCAGCCTCTGCATGGCGCTGGACAGGTGTCGCTTGACAGTGGCTAAGGAAATGTGCAAGTGCTGGGCGATAGCCGGGTTGTTCCAGCCCCGGGCCGCCAACATGCACACGGCAAACTCCGTGGTGGTGAGACCATCGGCCACGGTGTCCTCCGTCACCGGGTTGTGGACTTTACGCCAGCCCGCGGAAAAGCGATAGGTGATATCAATGATGCGCTTGAAATCCTCCGGCCACCCCGGCTTGATAACGGATTCCAGCATCCCGCCCAACAGACCGTGGTGCTCCCCAAAGCCCTCAATGAGATCATCCGGACGGGCGATCTCCCAGGCTGCAAGCAAGTGGGCGCGGGCTTTGTCAGTTTGTTTCAGGCTCATGTAGTCCATCACCGCCACCAGATGCAGGTAGATGGACGGGATAGGATACCGGGCTGCGCCCATGGACAGCACGCCTTCCACAAGACCGGCGCTGGGACCGCAGGCCCCTTTCAGATAGAGATAGTGCGCCTGCACATATAGGGCAAAGGCCCGCGATCCCATGGGCAGCTAAGGCAGAAAGTCCTGACTGGTCGGCAGCCCCTCCGGCAGCGGAAGGTGCAGCAGCACCGCCCCAGCTGCCGCCACAAAAGCCGCCGCTGCTTGGAATTGGGGTGACTGCTCCCCGGCAGCGGTGAGGGCAGTATTCAGTTCCCCCAGGGCAAAGCGAGCATACGGGATGCGGCCCAGGGTGAGATTGGCGTAGGCGTAAATCAGGCAGGCAGAGAACCGGGCGCCTAAATCAGTGCTGTGGAGGTAGGGCTCAGTTTCCCGGGCCGCCTCTTCCGCACAGCCGCTGAAGTAGTGGTATTCTGCCATGGCAATGTCTCTCTGAGGACCTGCTACCATGGCCTCTGCCGCCGCCAAACACTGCCCCGGTGGAAAGGACGTGTTCATCAGGGGCATCAGATTGGTATGGTCCAGCAACCCGCCAGAGAGTAGCACTTCTCTCCCTTGTTTTCGCGCGGCACGAGGGTCCTGGGGTTTCTCTGCATCCCCGGGGATGGCCCAGAATTTTCCCAGCTTTCGCGCGCCTGGGATGCGCCCCTGGGCGCAAAATTGCTGCACCATCCGTACAGAGAGATTCCATTTTTCTGCAGTTTCCCGCACAGAGAGGTATTCCATGTTCAACCCTCCTAACGCGACTTTTCCCTCTCATTATATGCGCATATGCGCGTAGTTGCAAGATAAACCGAACGGTGAAAGCCAGCAGAGAGCACATTTTTTTGCCCTTCCGTTTCGGAAAAGATATCGAGTCTCCAGCCTGTCATTGACAAGAGCAGGACTCTTGGGTATAATAAAGACAGAAAGGGCGCTGCTGCAGCTTGTGACGGTTAGCCCTTAGTAGGTTTCATAGATGAACTATGTTGACCGTTCGGGTGCCAGCCGAGCGGTCAACACGCTTTTGGGGCAAGCGCAACCGCAATCAAAAAGACCACGATCACGCAAAGTACGAAGCGCAGGGCGCGAACCCTGCCTTTGTGTCCCATCCGCATCACCCCCCTTCCTCAAGGGAGTGGCTAACCGCCTGTCTGCAACAGACGCCCTGCCGGGAAATTCCCGGCAGATTTTATTATACGGGCTTTGTCGAAACCTGTCAATTTATTGGGTACTATTTTATGGTTTTCCTGTTTTTCGGGGTGTTTTGGGCTGGGTTTTTCCCGGGACAGCACCGTCTGTCTTCGGCTTTTTCGGGAGAACCGCCCAATACCGCTCCTCCCCTTCTCTCGCTTGCGTGTTTCCACATCCACTCCAAAACCGCGTGCCGAGGAGTGAGTGCGTGCCGGTGGCACGCAAGCTACGAACCGACCGGAGCGGCAGCGTAGACCGAGTCCTTCTGCCCCTGCCACAAAACCGGCGGAAACACTGTGTTTCTGCCGGTTTTCTTTTTATTGCCTTCAGGCTAAACAAAACCCCTGGTTCAACCAGGGGTCAGCCTGTCTAGAAACCCGGCCATGCATCAAGCGTGAACCGGGTTTCTCGACAGGCTGGCTGCTCACAAACGGCTCACACGCCTCCAACAGGGCCGGTCTGGGGCTTCGCTGGTGTCGTTTCCCCTGACCGGCCACATATCGCCGCACAGGGCCGAGTTTGGGTTTTACCGCTTTTTCCTGGGGTACTTTGGAGTTGTCAGGGATGACAAGTCCTTCTCCAGCTTGTAATTCACTGCCTCCTAGATTGGACGGATAGTGAACTGCAGGGTACCGTTGCGCACTTCACCGGCTTTCGTGCGCACCTTGGTGGGTTCCACGTTGATAAGCTGCTTCTCCTCCAGCTGTCTTATGTACTTAGCAACTGTGTTGGCGCTCATGCCGGTGTGCTGACAGATCCCCTCGATACTGGGCCAACACTGGTAGGTTTCCATGTCCTCGCAGAACATCAGGCATGCGTAGACCGACAAATCGCCGGGGCTCAACCCCAGCGTGAAGATCTCGTTGGGCAAAAAGAAAATAGCGATCCAATGAACTGCGCTTGGTGTAAGTGTTTTGGAAATCCGTGGCATTCCCTCCCCAATGATTTTTCAAGATTTTACACCTATGTTCTAACCTATGTCCATAGAGAAATCGGATTTTACACTTCGTTCACAGGCATATTCTTGCAAGCTCTCCTCGAAACTGTTTTTGTGAATTCGTTTTCTTTGCTTACTGTCCTGCAATTTCTGAGGTGGCCTCTCCCCCGATTTCGGGTAAGCAAAAGGCCGGGAGCGATCCCGGCCATCGCATATAGATTCAATTCTGCTCGATGGTTTTGCAGACCTTCTTAGGCAAAGCCCGAATAAGGAGTACTCCGGCAACCACCGAAGCGATCAAAGCAGCCGCCAGCAAGCCCAACCCTACTGCCATTTGCTTTTCCGCAGGGATGCTCCCCCACACTGGCTGCCCCAAGTCTATCCCCTCCAAAGCCCAGCGAATTTTGGAGATGTAGAACAGCAAGTCAAAGAAGTGTTCTGTAGGCAGGAAGGCATCTGGAATTTGAAGGCCCCGCCAGGCCAGGATATATCCGGCAAAGAGCGCCAGAAACAGGCCGCACAAGGAAATGGCTGTGGCCACTTTTGCTTTCAGAGAAAAGCCCGGCCATCGGCGGTGGAAAATCCCCACTGTAAGACCATAAGCAATGGCCAGCATGCAGGGGATCCACACCAGCCAGAAGACGGCTTTCAGCTGGCGGAGCATGGCTGCAACATCTCCGGTGGAGAGGACCAGCTCCCCAGCGCCAGGGCCCAGCAGGGAAACCGCCAGCTGCTCCGCTTCCCCGGCAGTGGCCACCTGGGAGGAGAACAGCAGGAACGTGATTCGTTCGCCCTCTCTTACATAGCTGGCGATCCAAGGGGAATCCAACGCATCTTCTGCCACAGGCTGCCCCACGGCTTCGTTTGTGTCCGCATAGAAAATCCCTTCCGGCAAGCAGGACGCCGCCCCCTCCAGCTGGAGCATCCCCAAACTGGGTAAGACCGCCGCCAAAAGGCAGAACGCCCCGCACAGAAGCCACCGTTTCATGGAGCGGCCACCTCCTCCCCGTCTTTAAGAAGCCGGTTGGAGGACACCACATACTCCCGGAAATCGAACAGGTCCCCAGAGGAAAAGTTCCGCTGATCCTGCGCTTCCACAGTGACGGGCACAAACCGGGCCACCATTTCTTCTCCAAATGCCCCTTCTACATAGTCGATGATATACACTCCTGTGTTGCCGTCCCGCATGGTGAGGCTGGAGAGGGGCAGCACGGTTCCCTCATAGAAAACACCTCGCACAATTTCGTCCTGGGGAACGGATACCGTCACCTTGGCCATCATCAGCTGCTCGATGTGATAGGCGGCAATGGTGCACAAGGTCAACACCAATAGCACGGCAAATGCCGTGTTCTTCACAACGCGTTTCACTGGGCATCCCCCTTTCTCCCTGCGCTTTGGAGCAGGTCCCCGCCAAAATAGAGGAAGCACAGCGCCAGGGGAAGCAGGGAGAGCACGCTGCACACAAACTGGAAGGGCAGATTCTCCATGTAGCGGCTTGCCAGGAACACGGACAAGGGATAGGAACCCACATCCCGCAAGTAAATCAAGGGCTGCTCCACCATGTTCCAGCTTTCGATCAATGTCAAAATGATGAGAGTGGACACCCCGCTCTTTCCGCAGGGTAAAAGCACCCTAGCCAACACTTGCAAGGTGCCCGCCCCATCCAGCCGGGCGGCGTGGAGGATGTCCACCGGGACGGAACGGAAAATCTGGGTCAGTAAGAACGTCCCCAGGGGAGCGAAGGCCAAGGGCAGCAGCAGGGCCCAGTAGGTGTTCAGCGTCCCCAGCTGGTCCAGGAGAATGTAGTTGGGCAGGAGCGTCACCTGCAGGGGGATGAGCATGAACAGGCAAAGCAGGCCGTACAGCAGCCGCTTGCCGGGAAAGTCATAAAAGGCAAAAGCGAACCCTCCCAAACAGCTGATGGCCACCTGCCCTGCAATAGCCCCCACCGCCAGGAGCAGGCTCACCCAAAACTTCGCCAGGTAATCCGGCGTGGCAAAGAACACCTCATAGTACCCCATGAGGGAAAAGCCTTGGGGCAGGGTCCCCACAGCGGCAGTGCTGCCCTCTCCCAGCAGGGGGCCGAACACCCGCTGCACCTCCTGGGGGGAAAGGAAGGAGCAGGCCACCGTCAACACCACAGGCAAAACAAACAGCAGGGAGAGAGCGGCTAGGAACAAAACCGGGCCTTTCTTTGCAGGGATCTCCTGCCGGCTTCCATTCTCCAGAGCGGGCTCTCCCCGGCCCAGGGGGCTCTTTAAGAGCAGGGCATACAGGCAAAACAGCAGCGCAAAAAACACCACCGCCGCCACCGAGAGCCGGGGGAAGTTCATGTTCTCAAAGTTGTTGTTCATAAAGTGCTGGAGCATATAGATGCTCTCGTGGGGGTGATCCCCGCCCAGCACAAAGGCCTCCCGAAAGTTTTTGAAAGCATTCAAAGAGGAGAGGATGGTGACCACCAGCAGCTCCGGACGCAGCATGGGCAGGGTGACCTTCGTGAGCCGTGTCCACTTCCCCGCCCCATCCATGTTGGCGCTTTCATACAGCTCGCCGGGGATGGTGGTGAGGCCCGCCAGCAGGATGACCACCCCGATCCCCACATTCTTCCAGAGATACAGCCCCAGGAGGATGACGAAGGCAAAGGGGGAATCCATCCAAGGGGTGGGGCCGGTCAGTTGGCTTAAGAGGCCGTTCTCCGCAAAGACGAGATTGACCACGATCACAATGGCGGACACCGGCAGCACCATGGGAAACAGCAAGGCCATGGCCAGCCCTTTTCCCCACTTGCCCGTCTTCTGCAGCAGCAGGGCGAGAAACAGCGACAAGGGCAGGATGAGCGCCAAGCCGCAGGCCAGGAACAAAAAGGTGTTTTTCAGCGCCAGCAGGAACAACCGGTTCCCGAAGAGCTGGGCATAGTTCTCCAGCCCCACAAACCGCCCCCAGCCCAAGCCAACGGTAAAGGAGCGGAGAAACGTATAGCCAAAGGGCAGCACCAGAAAGGCCAGCAGGCCCATCACCGCGGGAGCTGCCAGCAGCAATCCGATAGCTGCCTCTCGCCGTTTCACTCCGCCACCTCAGTTTCCAGCTGCTGCAGTAAATCCTGGGCCACGTTCTCTACCTCTTCCGTTTTGGGGGTATAGGCGGTGAAATCATAGAGGCTCATGGCCGCCCGTGAGAAAGAACCGTCCAGCTGGGTGTAAGGCCGCACTTCCCCGATGCGGTCATAGGCTTCGGTGAAGAATTCCTCCGGCAGCATGGGAGCGGGCTCCCCTTCCACGGGTTGCCGGAGTTCCTCCACCATGCCATGCAGCAAAGGGGTTTGAGGGACGGCTGCCCGAAGCTCGGCAGCGGTGATATCTGACCGCACAGGCCAGCCGTGGGTGGTTCCCCACTCGCTGGCATCGTAGGAAGCGCCGTCTGCTTCTAACGCTCCTCCGCTCTGCACTTCCCTGGAGAGGAACAGCTTCAGGAACTCATAGGCTTCCTCAACTGCAGCACAGTTGGCGGATACCGCCCCATAGTAGCTGACATTGGCCACGATAGAGCCGTCCTGAGCGGCAAAAGGTACCGCCACCAGGTCTTGGTATTGGGCATAGGCAATATCCAAATAAAAGAACAGATCATCGCTAAGAAAGAGGGTGCTCAAAGGTCGGTCAGCGGATAAGAAATTGGGCCAAACCCCACCATCAGCCTCAATGCTCTTCTGGTCCAAGGAGGAAAGCAGCTCCATATACTGGGAAAGGGTTGCGACAACTGTTTCCTCGTCCAGGGAAACCTCCCCAGTGCTATAATCGCAGAGAGAGGGAAAAACATTGATAAGGTTGGCAGCAAACACATTGGCCCCGCTGACATGCCAAGCACTTTTCTTCTGAGACAATACCGTGCTCAAAAATGTTTCGGAATTTTGGGACAATTCCGATATTTCCAGCCCTGCCGCTTGCAACTCGTCCTCCAACGCCAGGATAATGGGGTACTGGTACCGCAGAGGCAGAATATACCGCTTGTCGTCCATCACGCCGGCGTCCATGACCTTCTCCAGCAGCACGTCCTTTTGCAGCGTCTCGTCCTGGTTGTACAGGGTAGTCAAGTCTGCGAAAAGCCCTGTAGCCATCCCTTTCTCCACGTTCTCAACGAGCTGGGTTTCGTTGTAGGTAAAACCATCGTCACAGGGGAGGATAAAGATATCAGGCCCCTGGCCTGCCATCATCTCCGTTTGGAGTTGGTCGATACGGTTGCTCCGCTCCTCCTGGTCGGCTGTCAGGGTGACGAATTCAAAGGTGACATCAGGATTGATGGCAGCAGTGTAGTAATTGGCGATCTGCTGAATGGAGTTCTCCATGGTAGTGCCTTTCCCAACATTGGGCAAACCAACGGAGCTTTCCATGCACACGGTCAGCAAGATCTTTCCGTCTTTCATTTTGGGTTCCTTTTGTTGACAGGCTGTAAGTCCCACCAACAACAGAATCGCCAATAATATGGCCAACAGGTTTCTTCCTCGTCTTATCATTTCTTTCCCTCCCTATCCCGCTGAAAGTTATTGGCATATTAGGGCTGTCAAGCCAAAACTATTTATCGTTATTATATAATTTGGCATGGTACGCAGTCAACTAAAAAAGCAAGATTTCCTAAAAAAACCACATAAAGAGATGTGCATTTTTTGCTTTTCAACTGCTTCTAATGCTTTAGATGCTGCCCCTCGACTGGAAAAATTCCGCACTTTCGGTAAACGGTGGTACGTGGTGTTCACACTGATTCAGAAACTTGGTTTTCGCATCCGTTTCTACCTGTTCAAACCCAGCCGCATCTCCTCCAGCACCCAAAACGCACCCGGTTTTGCCCTTTTTCGGCTTTTCCGGGTGCATTTTCTCGTTTTTCACACTTTTGGACGTGCAAAATTTTCGTCCTTGCTTTTGTGCACTCTGCCGCATAGCGTTTACAGGTTGAAGTCGTTGGGAATGCTCTATGGACAAGAGGTGTCCTTGTTTGTCTCCACATCACATAAAAAATCTTGCAAAAACATTTCCGCCACGAAACTGCGTGGAAAAAGTTCCTCTATTCTATTTCGGCATCCTGCTATATAATAAAAACTATTGTTGAGCATTCCCAAAGAACATTTGGCACATTTTCAAGCGCCAACATACAGGAGGGATAAAGGATGAACGAATGTAATTGGTGTACTCTATCCGACGATGAAAAAAAGTGGCTGCTTCTTGAAACGGAAGATTGGTCCGTCTACCTTGCTGATAAACAGGATTATATTGGACGTTGCATCTTACTCTTAAATCGACATTGTGGATGCCTATCCGAACTGACGGACAGTGAGTGGATTGGCCTAAAACCAATCATTGAAAAGCTGGAAACCTGTTTTAAAGTCGTTCTGGGCGCGGAAATGTGCAATTGGAGCTGCCTACTAAACGATTTTTATAAATCAGAAAAGCCTGACCCACATCTGCATCTCCATGTCCGTCCACGCTTCAAATCTCCCTTTATATTGAACGGAATTCACTATGTGGATCAGGAATTTGGCCATCACTACAACTCCAAGAAAGAAAATATACTTAGGCCCCACGAAAGAATTCTGCTATATAATAGGCTGAAAAAGGCGCTGAATGAGTAAGAAACGCCTACTCTCCTAAAACGTCTTGCAACATTTCTCCTCCCTCCTCATCCATCGACACTGCCTAATATCCTGAACCTATGTCCAGCAGTATAATCTGAACTACTTTGAGAAAAAAACTCCCTGTCTATTGGTGAATTTATTCCACTCTTTGGTAGGGAGTTTTTGCGTATCTATCCTTTTGTTAATGCTGCGCAGATTTTGCGGTGCCCACAGTTTTTGATCAGAAGGAAAAGCTTTCAATTCGGTTAGCTCGCTGGATTGCATTTTCGGAGGTGGCCCCACTCCTGCTTTCGGGTAATAAATATCCCCCGGCGAAGCCGGGGGTTTTTCATCGACGGGCAAAGCCCTATGATACTAGCCACGCGTCACGTCACGT
>CALWCD010000053.1 GCA_944376265.1 uncultured Clostridia bacterium
GTTGCCAAACCATCTCGATTGTAGCACGGAGGTTTTATTTGCCAAGGCTTTTTATTTACCCCTGGTAGAACCAGGGGGTTTGTTAAGCCTAATGGCACTAAAAAAAGGAAGCTACCCAAAGTTGGATAGCTTCCCAGAAACGGCGCGATTGATCTTCATCCCTACGTTGGCATTATCCAAATCAGGTTCATGGGTCGAAGGTCACACCTTCCTCTCAGCCTGTGATACAAGCTCCCCGCTATTTCATTGTAGACCAATAATACTACATTTTTCCAAAAGATGCAAGCCCTCTCCCCCATCCAGGAAATTTTCCAAAGGCTGCCACATACACTGAACCAGGAAGGAGGTGGCCCCATGAAACACCATCCGGTGCTGCTGGAGAGCCCCCGGGACCGCTCTGTGACGAAAGAGAATTCCCCTGGTTTTTTCCGGCTGTTCCAGCAGACCATCCTCCTGGTGCTGAAGGAACAGGGAGTCCTGGACCAGGAGCAGTACCAGGCATCCCTGGAGTTTTTGGAAAAAAGCTGACTCGCCCTGTTACAGCCCTACCTCTTCCCGGGAGGGGATGGACGTCTGGGCCCCGGGCCGGGTGACCACAATGTCGGACACCCGGGCGGCAAACTCCGCCGCCTGGTCCAAAGGCTTCCCCTGGGAAAGGGCTACCGCCAGGGCAGCCACAAAGCTGTCCCCTGCGGCGGTGGTGTCCACCACCTGCACGGTGGAGTCCGCCGGCAGCCGCCTCTCGGTGCCGTCCTCCTGGAGCAGGTAGGACCCAGCGCCGCCCAGGGTCACCAGCACGTTTTTCACCCCCCTTGCCTGCAGCGCCAAAGCGTCCTGCCTTAAGGCGGCGGGGTCAAAGGGATGACCCATCAGCACGGAAAGCTCCGTCTCGTTGGGCTTGACCAGGTACAGCCACTGGAACAGCTCCTCCGGGAGCCCCTCCACCGCGGGAGCCGGGTCCAGGATGACCTGCTTTCCCAAGCGGTATGCCTCCCGGGCGGCGTACATCACCGTTTCCAGTGGGATCTCCAGCTGGAGCACCAGAATGTCGCACTCCTCCAGCAGATGGTGGTGGGCCTGCACATAGTCGGGGGTCACCTGGGCGTTGGCCCCGGGGAGCACCAAAATGGAGTTGTCCCCATCGGGCAGCACGGAGATCACCGCCATGCCCGTGGGGGAATCCTCCGTTCGCCGGACAGGCCCTGTGTCCACCCCCACGGACCGCAGGTTCTCCACAAGATGCTGGCCGTGAAGGTCCGCGCCCACTGCCCCCAGCATCACCGCCGAACCACCCAGCTTTCCCATGGCGTAGGCCTGGTTGGCGCCTTTGCCTCCCGGCACCAGCTCCAAGTCCCGGGCCAGCAGCGTTTCCCCGGGCCGCAGGGCGTGGGGCAGGTGGGTGACAAAGTCCATATTCATGCTTCCTATGACAAACAGCCGCTTCATGGTTTCTTCAGGCTCCTTTCCCCAAAACCGTCCCCAGGGCTTTCCCGGCGAAAGCCCCTTTCAGAATGTATGATAGCACGTTTTTTCCCCAATTCCAACGGGCAAAAGGTCTTTTACAACCCTTCTGTACCTATATCGGTGAGGATGGCTTTCAGCTCCGGCAGGGGCATGGTGTAGCGCTGGCTGAGATACCGCAGGGAGGCGCCGATCTCCCCATGGGGCCCGCCGTACTGGCTGATGATCATCTTGGCCAGGCGGGGGTTGGTGTTCTTGATGTGAACGGGATATTGCAGCCGCTTCTCGTAGACAAACACGGGTCAGTTCCCCTCCTTTTCCCAGGGCCAAGGGTCGCTGACCCACGCCCAACGGCTGGTCTCCTGGCTCAGTTCTCCCAGGGGGCCGTATTGTTCCTCAAACTCTCTCTTCAGCCGGTCCGCCTTTGCGGTGTACTCTTCCAGCTTTCGGGCGGCCTCTTTGTTGTTGGGATGGGTGTCCAAAAACAGGTGGAGCTCCCAGCAGGCGAACCGTGCGGCGTACACCCGCTTGCGCATCAGTTGTTCCTCGTTCAACGGGGCTCCCCCCTTCTGCCGTAAAACGGTTTATCCAAAACGGGAAACAGTGTTCCCGCGTCCAACGCCCGTTCCATGGGGTGGAGCTTCTCGCCCCACTGCTGGAAGGGCACGTATGCCATGCCGGGCACCGGGTCCTTGGGGAGAGGGCTTAAGCCGTCGTGAAGGTCGCAGGCCTTGCCCAGAATCTCTTCTGCCAAGTCGATTACCTCTTTCCTTTAGGATGATTTCGGGGTCCCAGGTCTTCGGGCCTTGTCCCCTTGGTACAGGGTATGCGGCGGCGGGAAAAGGGTGCAAGAAAAGCAGCAAAGGGGCCGCCGCGTTCCGCGGCAGCCCCCAGGGTGCTGAACAAATTACATGGCGTAAATGGTCTCAGGCTCCAGGATCTGGAACCCGTTGGCGTGAAGCGCTTCCGCGGCCTTCTGGCCGTTGTCCACCCGGATGATGACAAAGGCCTTGCCCTTGTCCCGGCTGATGAAAGCGTACATGTACTCTACGTCAAAGCCCTCGTTGGAGAGCAGCCGCACCGCCTTGGAGAAAGCGCCGGGCTTGTCGTCAATGCCTACGGCGATCACCTTGGTCAAGGTCACGGTCATGCCGTGAGCCTTCAAGGCCTCCACGGCCTCCTTGGGCTTGTCCACGATCACCCGCAGAATGCCGAAATCCCGGGTGT
Source organism: uncultured Clostridia bacterium (assembly GCA_944376265.1). Lineage (GTDB taxonomy): Bacteria > Bacillota > Clostridia > Oscillospirales > Acutalibacteraceae > Acutalibacter. The sequence continues at coordinate 2,689 of CALWCD010000053.1, forward strand.
CCGCCACGGAAATCGCCCGGATGTCAATCTGGGCGTCGGCCAGAACCTCGGTCACTTCCGCCATGCGGCCGGGCTTGTTCTCGATAAATACAGAAAGCTGCTGGATCTGCATACAGTCACGTCCTCTCCTAGAAACTTGGGGCCCCAACAGGGCCGCGGCTTTTTTCTGTAACTATTATACCAAAAGAGAGCCGGTTTGTCGATATGAGATTTTTACCCCAAATTCCGCCGGTCGATCACACGCTTTGCCTTGCCCTCGCTGCGCTCAATGGACTTGGGCTCCAGCAGGGTAATCTTGGCGGCGATGTTCAGGGTGGAGTGGAGGGCGTCGGCAATGGTGCGCTCCACCTGCTCCAGGCTGCGCACGGTGTCGGCGAACATGCTCTCGTTCATCTCCACCTGAACCTCCAGGGTGTCCAGGTTGTTCTTCCGGTCCACAATCATGCGGTAGTTGGGGTCCATACCCAGGTCCAACAGCACGCTTTCGATCTGAGAGGGGAACACGTTGATGCCCCGGATGATGAGCATGTCGTCGGTGCGGCCCTTGGGCTTGTTCATGCGCACCAGGGTGCGGCCGCACTTGCAGGGCTCGTGGTTCAAAGAGCAGATGTCCCGGGTGCGGTACCGCAGCAGGGGCAGGGCTTCCTTGCCAATGCAGGTGAACACCAGCTCGCCCTCTTCCCCGTCGGGGAGCTGCTCGCCGGTGACAGGGTCGATAATCTCCGGGAAGAAGAAGTCCTCCTGCACGTGCATGCCCGCCTGCTCCTCACACTCGCAGGCCACGCCGGGGCCCGCGATCTCGGACAGGCCGTAGATGTCGTAAGCCTTGATGGCCAGGGCCTTCTCGATCTCACGGCGCATCTCCTCGGTCCAGGGCTCGGCGCCGAAAATGCCGATGCGCACCTTCAAAGTCTTGGGGTCAATGCCCTTGTCCCGCACGGTCTCGCCAATGTACATGGCGTAGGAAGGGGTGCAGCACAGGATGTCGGAACCGTAGTCCTGGAGGATCTGCACCTGGCGGTTGGTGTTGCCGGAGGACACGGGGATCACCGTGGCGCCCAGCTTCTCCGCGCCGTCGTGAAGGCCCAGGCCGCCGGTGAACAAACCGTAGCCATAGGACACGTGGACAAAGTCCTCCTTGGTGCCGCCGGTGCCCACAATGGCCCGGGCAGCGCTGCGGGACCACACATCCAGGTCGTTCTGGGTGTAGGCCACCACGGTCTGCTTACCGGTGGTGCCGGAAGAGGCATGGACACGGGCCAGCTCCCCTCTGGGAACCGCCACCAGGCCGAAGGGATAGGTGTCCCGCAGGTCCTGCTTGGTGGTGAAGGGCAGCTTGGGGAGGTCGTCAATAGAGCGGATATCCTCCGGCTTCAGGCCGATCTCGTCGAACTTCTTCTTGTAGAAGGGCACGTTCTCGTAGCAGCGCTTGACCGCCTGAACCAGCCGCTTGGACTGGATCTCACGCAGCTTTTCCCGTGAGGCGCATTCGATCTCCGGTTCGTAGTAGTTAGGCATGGGTTGGTCGTCCTTTCTCTGCTGTATGTTCTCCGGGAAATGCCCCGGCGCTTTTCCAATTCGGGCTCAGGCATTCCAGCCCAGCTCAAAGGCCTTCTGGTTCATCTCCAGGAACTTGGGAGGCACGCAGCGCTCCACTGCCTTGAGCCAGTCCTCTTTTTTCCCCCCCAGGCGCTTTGCCATGGCGCCGATCAGCACCACGTTCACCGCCTTGGGAGAACCTGCCTGCTCCGCCAGGGACAGGGCATCCACCGCCAGCACCTTCACGCCTTTTTCCTCCATTTCGGCCAGCAGGCCCTGGGGGTACTCCTTGGCGCCGGTGACCACGGGCATGGGGTCGATGCGCTGGGTGCTGGTGACCACCACGCCCCCCTCTTTCAGGTAGGGCAGGAACCGAGCCGCTTCCAGCTGCTCAAAAGCCAGCACCACGTCGGCCTCGCCGGTCTCGATGACGGGGGAGTACACCTTGTCGCCGTAGCGCACATAGGTGACCACAGAGCCGCCCCGCTGGCTCATGCCGTGGACCTCGCTGACCTTCACGTCGTAGTTCTGATCCATCATGGCGTCGCCCAGGATACGGCTGGCAAGCAGGGTGCCCTGTCCGCCCACGCCCACTATCATGACACTTTTATTCATAAGTTACCACCTTTGCATTCTCAAAACAGTTTCACGTTGCCCCGGGGGCTCAGCCAATGGCTTCCTTGGGGCACAGGGTCTTGCACACGCCGCAGCCCACGCACTGGTTGGGGTCGATGACCGCCTTGCCTTCCCGGAAGCTGATGGCCGGGCAGCCGATGCCCAGGCAGGACTTGCAGCCGATGCACTTGTCCTGGTCCACCTTCAGGGCAGGAGCGTGCTTGACGTATTTCAGCAGGGCGCAGGGACGGCGGCTGATGATCACCGAGGGCTCCTCGGCGGCCAGTTCCTCCTTCAGCACCCGGGTGACTTCCTTCAGGTCGTAGGGGTCCACCACGGTGACCCGGTTGATGCCGATGGCGCGGCACAGCGCCTCCAGGTCGATGGCGGCGGCAGGCTCACCCTTGATGTTGTAGCCAGTAGTGGGGTTCTGCTGGTGGCCGGTCATGCCGGTGATGGAGTTGTCCAGCACTATTACCACGGAGTTGGAGCGGTTGTAGGCAATGTCCACCAGGCTGGTGATGCCGGAGTGAGCGAAGGTGGAGTCGCCGATGACAGCCACCGCCTTCTTCTCCCCTTCCGCGCCCCGGGCCTTGTTGTAGCCGTGAAGGGCGGACACGGAAGCGCCCATGCAGATGCAGGCATCCATGGCCTGGAGAGGAGCGGAGGCGCCCAGGGTGTAGCAGCCGATGTCACCGCTGACGTAGACCTTCTCCCGCTTCAAGGCGTAGAACACGCCCCGATGGGGACAGCCGCAGCACATGACAGGAGGCCGCACAGGGATATCCGCTTCCAGGGAGACGCTCTGGGCCTCCTCCCCGGTGAGGAGCTTCTTCACCAGCTTCTGGGAGAACTCCCCGCAGCGGGGGAACAGGTCCTTGCCAATCACCTTCACGCCGATGGCCTTACAGTGGGTCTCCACAAAGTCGTCCAGCTCCTCCGCCACGTAGACGGTCTCGCAGGAAGCGGCAAAGTCCTGGATCAGCTTTACAGGCAGGGGGTACACCAGGCCCAGCTTCAAATAGTTGACGCTGTCCCCCATGGCCTCTTTCACATACTGGTACACCGCGCCGGACGCGATGACGCCCACCTTTGCCCCGTTGTCCTCCACCTTGTTGAGGGAGGTGGTCTCCGCGTAGGCGATGAGGGTCTGGGTACGGGCCTCCACCTTCTCATGCTTGGGCTTGGCGAAGGCGGGAAGCATCACGTTCTTGGAGGGGTCCTTCTTGTATTCCTTCAGGGGCAGCTCTTTCCGCTCCCCGGTCTCCACAATGCTCCGGGAATGGGCGATGCGGGTGGTCAGCCGGAGAATCACCGGGGTGTCGAACTGCTCGGAGAGCTCGTAAGCCAGCTTGGTGAATTCCTTACATTCGGCAGAGTCCGCAGGCTCCAGCATGGGCACCTTGGCAGCCCGGGCGTAGTTGCGGGAGTCCTGCTCGTTCTGGGAGGAGTGCATGCCGGGGTCGTCGGCCACGGCCAGCACCATGCCTCCGTTCACGCCGATATAGCTCATGGTGAACAGGGGGTCCGCCGCCACGTTCAGGCCCACGTGCTTCATGGCGCAGAAGGACCGGGCGCCGCCGATGGAGGCGCCGCAGGCGGTTTCGGTGGCCACCTTTTCATTGGGGGCCCACTCGCAGTAGATCTCCGGATACTTCACCGCGGCTTCGGTGATCTCCGTGCTGGGGGTGCCGGGGTAGGCGGACACCACGCGGACGCCGGCCTCGTACAGGCCTCGGGCAACCGCTTCGTTGCCCAGATACAGTTCTTTCATGTAACTCTTCCTTCCTCATTGTTCCTGGGGCTGGTTCCGCAGATCCAGCACCCGCTTGGCCTTGCCCTGGAACCGTTCCAGGCTCTTGGGGGACACCAGGGTCACCTGGGTCTCCAGTCCCAGCACGCTCTTCAGGCGGTCATGTATGTTCTTCTGCAGCGCCTGCAGTTCGCCGAAGCTTTCCAGCAGGGAGGCGTCCACAAGCTCCACTTTTACTTCCAAAGTATCCAGGTAGTTCTTCTTGCGCACCACCAGCTGATAGTGGGGTCCCACATTTTCCGTGGCCACCAGCACGCTCTCGATCTGAGAGGGGAACACGTTGACCCCCTTGATGATGAGCATGTCGTCGGTGCGGCCCATCACCTTGTCCATGCGCACGTGGGTGCGTCCGCAGGCGCAGGGCTCGTAGTTCAAGCGGGTGATATCCTTGGTCCGGTACCGCAGCACCGGCATGCCCAGACGGGTCAGGGTGGTGACCACCAGCTCGCCCACCTCCCCGGCGGGCTTCTGCTCCAGGGTGTCCTGGTCGATGATCTCCGGCAGGAAGGCGTCCTCCGCGAAGTGGAGTCCGCACCGCAGGTGGCACTCGCCGGAAACACCGGGACCGGTGAGCTCCGTCATGCCGTAGTTATCCGTCACGGTGACTCCCAGGTTCTCCTCAATGCGCAGCCGCATTTCCTCGGTGCAGCCCTCGCTGCCCAGAATGCCGTACTTCAGGCTGGCGTAGGCCTCCTTGGGATAGGGGCTCTCCCGCACCAGCTCGCCCAGGTACAGGGCGTAGGAGGGGGTGGCCACCAGGCCGGTGACGCCGAAGTCCCGCATCATCATCAGCTGTTTTTCCGAGTTGCCGGAAGAGGCGGGAATCACCGTGGCGCCCACCTTTTCCAGGCCGAAATGGAGTCCCAGCGCTCCCGTGAACAGGCCGTAGCCGAAGGAGATCTGGATGATGTCCTTCTCGGTGACGCCGGAAGCGGTGACGATGCGCGCCACAAAATCGGACCAGTTCTCAATGTCCTGCCGGGTGTAGGCCCCCACCGTGGGCTTTCCCGTGGTGCCGGAAGAGGCGTGGATGCGCACAATGTCCTTCATGGGCACGGCCAGCATGCCAAAGGGATAGTTGTCCCGAATGTCGTCTTTTGTGGTGAAGGGGATGTACTGGATATCCGACAGGGTCTTGATCTTGTCCCCGGAGGTGATTCCCGCAGTGCCCAGGCGCTCGTGGTAGAAGGGCACGTTGTTGTAGCAGTAGTCCACCATCCAGCGAAGGCGGCGAAGCTGGAGCTCCTCAATGTCCGCCCGCTTCATCGTCTCAATGTCTTTTTGAAAAAACCTTGCTTCCATGGTCTCGCAAACCTTTCTTCCCGGCGGCGGCCTCCCGCGGCTCTCCCGCCGGCGTTTTGTGGCGCTTTAAATCAAGAAAGCAGCCTTAGGTTATTTTACCGTAAATTCCGGCAGTTTGCAACACTTTTTCTACATGCTTCCATTTTTTCCGCCAGCCAGGGCAGATGAACCTCGAATTTGGGGCCGAACCGGTGGTCGGGGCTCTTCTCGAAAGTGGTTTCAATGGTTCGCCAGGTAAACTCGGTGGCCACCTCGCAGGCCTCCTCCAAGGTGACCCCGTTGAGCAGCCCACCCAAAAGCGCCGAGGCGAACAGGTCCCCGGTACCGTGGTAGAACCCTTCAATCCGGTCGGTGAGGAACAGCTCCATCCGGCCGGTGCGGGAATCGAAGCAGGCCGTCCCCAGGCTGCCTGCCTTCAGCCACACCCCTGTGAGCACCGCCATTTTGGGCCCCATCATGCACAGGCCCTCCAGGATTTCCTCCACCTTGTCCCGGGTGTAGGGGCCCGGATCGTACTCCTTTCCCAGCAGGTGGCAGGCCTCGGTCATGTTGGGCACCACAATGTCCGCCTTCCGGCACAGCCGCTCCATGCCGTTGGCCATTTCCGGGGTGTAGGTCTGGTACAGCTTTCCCCCGTCCCCCATCACCGGGTCCACCATGATAAGGGTGTCCTCGCCCTGGAACCAGTCGAAGATCTGCTCCACCAGGCCAATCTGCCCCACGCTTCCCAAGAAGCCGCTGTAAAGGGACCCGAACCGGCAGCCGATCTGCTTCCAGTGCTCCGCCATGGGGAGAAGGTCCTCGGTCAGGTCCCGGTAGGTGAAGCCGGAAAAGCCCCCGGTATGGGTGGAAAGCACCGCCGTAGGCATGACGGAGGTCTCCACCCCGCAGCAGGAGAGCACCGGCAGCGCCACTGTCAAAGAGCACTTGCCCACCCCGGAAATGTCGTGGATGGCAAGGCAGCTCATCTCTCTATATTCCATAGTAACGTCCCGCCTTTTTTAAGGATAATGGAACAAGTTTAGTACAGCCGGGGCGGATTGTCAAACGGGAACTCCCCGCTCCGGCTGGCATTGGCCCATTTTGAGAATGCGCCCTATTTTTCCCGGGAATTTTGTGGAAATTTCTGTAGATCTTTTGCAACCTTCTGTCCCGCCATGGTATTCTTATAGGCAGGAAGGAACAGGAGATACCCGCATGTGGACCGGCGGATCACTCCCCCGGACATCAAGGAGGTTGATGCACTTATGAAAAAGAAACCATTTGTCGCCGCGCTCTGTCTGCTGCTGAGCCTGCTGCTTCTCTTTGGCTGCGCCGCAGCGCCCGCCTCCCATTTGGGATCGTCAGAGGCAAGCCCGCCCTCTTCCCTTTCCGCTTCCCAGGAGCAGAGCCCCTTTGCCGATGTTTCTCCCACCGACTGGTTTTACCCTCATGTGCTGTGGGCGGTGGACTCCGAGGTTTTCTCCGGGACCTCCCACACAGCCTTTGAACCCCACTCCCCCATGAGCCGGGCCATGCTGGTGACGGTCCTGGCAAACCGGGAGGGGATCACTTCCGCCTGGTATCAGGACTGCCGCTTCTCCGACGTGGAGGCCGGCGCCTGGTACGCCCCGCCTGTGGAGTGGGCCGCCGCCTGGGGGATCGTCAGCGGCACCGGCATGGGAGCGTTCACCTACAACACTTTGTCTCTGGAGACCTTTTCCCCCGACGCCCCCCTCACCCGCCAGGACGCGGCGGTGATCCTCTGCCACTACCTGGAAAAGCTGGGTGTGGACACAGCGGCCCAGGAAGGGGCATCGGACCGATTCCCCGACGCCGGGGAGATCTCCTCCTACGCCCGGACCGCTCTGGACTGGGCGGTGGACGCCGGAGTCCTGAAAGGAGACGGCGGAGCGCTTCGCCCCCAGGGAACCCTCACCCGAGCGGAAGCGGCCGCTCTCCTTCACAGTTTCTTCGACCTGCTTCCGGAAGGGACCGTCTTAGGCGATTTCCCGGTAAAGCCCATCCAGGACACCCTGTTTGAAGCCAACGGCCAGCTCTACACCTACCACATCCCCCAAATCCAGCTGGACAGTGTGGACGCGGAACAGATCCATAATTCCATTAACGAAACGTATTTTGAGACTCTGAGCTGGGTCCAGCAAAACGCCGGTTCCGGGTATTCTCCTTTCTGCTCCCAGATCGGCTACTTCACCGGCATGTCCCACGGGGTGTTGTCCCTGGTGACCTTTGACCGCATCTACGAGAACATCAGCTACCGGATCTGGAACATGGACACGGCCACGGGCCGGCAGATCGACAGCGCCTCCCTGCTGGAGCGGTCCGGCCATACCTGGGAGGAGTACCAGCAGGCCGCCCGGGCCGCCTTGGAACAGGCTTTCAGCGGCTACACATCCTCCTGCCGGGAACAGTATGGAAGCCTCCCCTCGGAAGCATCTCTCCTGCTTGAAAGGACCCTCTACCCCGCCAGCTACGGCTTCGAGGATTGGGAACCCCCTGCCGGTGAACCATTTTTCGGTGAACCCCACTCCATGCAGGGCGCACAGCTGTTTGTGGACAGCAGCGGCCAGCTTTGGATGGTGGGAGTAATTTGGCACGATGTGGGTTCCCAGCGGCGGTATGCAGCGCTGCCCCTGAAGCTTTATTGGGAGTAGCTTTTTTAAAAAAGGGTAATCAGTTCATCTCGATCGTGAAGAAAAGGCTGCCGGGAGACCGGCGGCCTTTTTCGCTGAAAAACGTCCTGAAAACAAGGGATTTACAAACCGGGAGAAAAATGGTACACTATTTGGTAATTATCGGCTTTTGGCACGTTGGCCGGAGGAAAGGCGGGAACACTATGAAAGGCTACAACGACAAGGGAAGAAAACTGTTTGTCCGGGTCACCGCGTGGGTCCTGGCGGTGCTGATGGTGGCCACGGTTTTTTCCGTGCTGATCTTCCGGTAAAAAACGAGGTCTCTTTTTTAGGAATACAGCCGCCCTCTGGGCGGGATGGAGGGTTTTCACACTATGAGCAATAAAGGGAAGTATTATCTGACAACAGCCATTGCCTACACGTCCGGCAAGCCCCACATCGGCAACGTGTACGAGATCGTCCTGGCGGACAGCATTGCCCGCTTCAAGCGCATGGAAGGCTACGACGTGTTTTTCCAGACCGGCACCGACGAGCACGGCCAGAAAAACGAGCTGAAGGCGGAAGCGGAAGGGGTCACCCCCAAGGAATTCGTAGACCGGGTGGCAGGCATCATCAAGGGCCAGTTCGACCTGATGAACGTGTCCTACGACCACTTCATCCGCACCACCGACGATTACCACGAGGAGCAGGTGAAGAAGATCTTCAAATACCTTTACGACAAGGGGGACATCTACAAGGGCGCTTACGAGGGCCTGTACTGCACTCCCTGCGAGAGCTTCTGGACCGAGAGCCAGCTGGTGGACGGCAAGTGCCCCGACTGCGGCCGGGAAGTCCATCCCGCCAAGGAGGAGGCCTACTTCTTCAAGATGAGCAAGTACGCCCAGCGGCTCATCGACCACATCAACGCCCACCCCGAGTTCATCCAGCCCGTGGCCCGGAAGAACGAGATGATGAACAACTTCCTGCTTCCCGGCCTCCAGGACCTGTGCGTGTCCCGCACCTCCTTCACCTGGGGCATCCCCGTGGACTTTGACCCCAAGCATGTGGTGTACGTGTGGCTGGACGCTCTGACCAACTACATCACCGGCATCGGCTACCACTGCGGCGGGGAGAGCACGGAGCAGTTCGGGAAACTGTGGCCCGCGGACCTGCATCTCATCGGCAAGGATATCATCCGCTTCCACACCATTTACTGGCCCATCTTCCTGATGGCTCTGGACCTGCCCCTGCCCAAGCAGGTGTTCGGCCACCCCTGGCTGCTGATGAACGGCGGCAAGATGAGCAAGAGCAAGGGGAACATTATCTACGCCGACGACCTGGTGGACATGTTCGGCGTGGACGCGGTGCGGTATTTCCTGCTCCACGAGATGCCCTACGACAACGACGGCAACCTGACCTGGGAACTGGTAGCGGAGCGGACCAACTCCGACCTGGCCAACACCCTGGGCAACCTGGTGAACCGGACCATCTCCATGACCAACAAGTACTTTGACGGGGTGGTGGAAAACACCGGCGTCACCGAGGCCGTGGATGACGACCTGAAGGCCGTGGCCGCCGCCTGCCGTGACAAGGCCGCCGCCAAAATGGCCGACCTGAAGGTGGCCGACGCCATCACAGAGATTTTCGCCCTGTTCAAGCGGTGCAACAAATATATCGACGAAACCATGCCCTGGGTGCTGGCTAAATCCGAGGAGAGCAAGCCCCGGCTGGCCACCGTGCTCTACAACCTGGTGGACTGCATCACCCTGGGCGCCTCCCTGCTCCAGCCCTTTATGCCCGGCACCTGCGAGAAGATTTTCTCCCAGCTGAACGCCCAGCCCCGCGACTGGGAGGACCAGGTGAAAACCGGCCTGTATCCCAGCGGGAACAAGGTCACCGACACCCCGGAAATCCTCTTCGCCCGCCTGGACGTGAACGAAGTGATGGACAAAGTGGTGGCCATGGAAGAGGCTCGCAAGCCCCGGCCCGCCATTGAGGTGGAACCCCAGCGCACCGAGCCGGTGGACTTTGACACCTTCTGCAAGTGCGATTTCCGGGCCGTGAAGGTGAAGGCCTGCGAAGCCGTGAAGAAGAGCGCCAAACTGCTCCGCTTCACCCTGGACGACGGCACCGGCACCGACCGGCAGATTCTCTCCGGCATCCACAAGTGGTACGAGCCTGAGGACCTTGTGGGCAAAACCCTGGTGGCCATTGTGAACCTTCCCCCCCGGAAGATGATGGGCCTGGAGAGCTGCGGCATGCTTCTAAGCGCCGTGCACACGGAAAAGGGCGAGGAATGCCTGCACCTGATGATGGTGGACGATTCCATCCCCGCAGGGGCCAAGCTCTGCTGATTCCCCTTTTTGAAGGAGGGACAGATTATGGCAGGCAAACTGATCATGCTGGCGTGCATGTGGATCTGCGCCGGGATTTTTCTGGGGTTCGGCCTCTATGCCCGGCGGCGAAAAGACCCTATGTGGTTCTGGTCCGGGGAACAGGTGCCCCGGGACACAGTCACCGATGTGCCCGCCTACAACCGGGCCCACAGCAGGCTTTTCCTCCTCTACTCCCTGCCCTGGTGGCTGGGAGGACTTTTGGGACTGGCTCATCCCCTGGCAGCGGCCATCGTGGCAGTTCTGGCCTGTACCGCCGGCCTGGCATGGCTGATCTGGTCCCACGGAACCATTGAGAAAAGGTACAGAAAATGATGATACACTCCATTTTTGATTCCCACGCCCACTACGATGACTCCCAGTTCGACGAAGACCGGGAGCAGCTGCTGGGCGGGGGCCTGCAAGAGAAAGGGGTCAGCGGCGTCATCAACATGGGCGCCGACCTGGAAGGCTGCCGGGCCACGGTGGACCTGACCCGCCGGTACGACTACTTTTACGGCGGGGTGGGCATCCATCCGGAATGCGCCCGGGAACTGCCGGAGAACTGGCTTTCCCAGGTCAGGGACATGCTGCAGGAACCCAAGGTGGTGGCTTTGGGGGAGATCGGCCTGGACTACCACTGGCTGGACGAGTGCCCCAAAGACCGGCAGCAGGAAGCGTTCGCCGCCCAGCTGGAGCTGGCCAAAGAGCTGGCCATGCCGGTGGTGATCCACGACCGGGAAGCCCATGGCGACGTGTTGGAATTTTTGCAGCGGTACCAGCCTGCCGGGGTGGTGCACTGCTTTTCCGGCAGCTGGGAGACCGCCCGGGAGATCCTCAAGCTGGGGATGTACATCGGGCTGGGCGGGGTAGTCACCTTTAAAAACGCCCGGCACGCGGTGGAGGTGGCCCAGAACCTGCCCCTGGACCGGCTGCTGCTGGAAACCGACGCCCCCTACATGGCGCCGGTGCCCTGGCGAGGGAAGCGGAACGACTCCACCCTTATTGCCTATGTGGCGGAGAAAATCGGTCAGCTGCGGGGCATGGACCCCCAGGCGGTGGTGGACATCGCCGGGGAGAACACCCGCAGGCTGTTTGGGATTTCTTGAGAAAGGACTGTTACCCATGGAAGAAAACAATTACGTGGCGTCCATCACCTACGAATACGAGAAAAACCTCTACGTGAACATGACCAACCAGTGCTGCAACGCCTGCGATTTCTGCCTGCGGCAGAACAGCTCCGGCAGCCTGTACGCCAAAAACCTGTGGTACAAAAGCGGCGAGCCCACCAAGGAGGAGATTTGGCAGGAGCTGTGCAGCCGGGACCTGAACCGCTACAACGAGGTGGTGTTCTGCGGCTACGGGGAGCCCGCCTGCCGCTGGGACGACATGATGTGGCTGTGCGACCAGCTGAAAGCCAAAGGCTCCCACTTTATCCGCATCAACACCAACGGCCTGGCGGACCTGATCACCGGGCGCAACGCGGCGCTGGAGCTGGACGGCCGGGTGGACGCGGTCTCCGTCAGCCTGAACGCCAGCACCCCGGAGGGCTACGACGCGGTGTGCCACAGCAAATTCGGGCTGGACGCCTTCCCCGCCATTTTAAAGTTCACCGCCCGGGCGGTGCTCAACGTGCCCCACGTGCGCATGACGGTGGTGAGCACCATGCCCAAGGAGGAAATCGACCAGTGCCGGCACATCTGCGAGCGCATTGGCGCCGACTTCTATGTGCGGGAGTACATTGACAAGTGAGAGACAAAGCGAAAGCGGAGGGACGTAATGTTCCTCCGCTTTTTTGCGCTGCTTGTGCTATTGAAAGAACTCCTCCATGGCCCGGTGATACAGCCGGGAGAGCTGGTACAGGTCTGTAACGCTGGGGGTGGTTTTGCCGGTCTCGTAGTAGGTGTAGGTGGGGCGGGTAACCCCCAGCAGCCGGGCGATCTCCTCCTGGGAATAGTCCGCTTCGGTGCGGAATTTCCGCAGGTTTTCCCGCAGGGCCTTCCGCAGCTTTTCCTCATTCAGAGGATTTTGGGAATATCCCATACCCTTCGCCTCCCAGTTTTCGGACAGAATACCATAGAACGGAATCAAGTTCAATCCTGCTTTTCTGCGTTGCGTTTTTGCGTTACAAAACAGTGATATAAAAAAGCAATGCAAATTGTAATGCTGACTTTCCCCCGAGACGATTTTATAATTATTTTAAGAAAACCTGGTATGCGTTGAGAGGGGAGCCCTATGAAACAATTCCGAATTCCCAATCAGATTCCGAAAATGCCTACAAACACCAATAAAACCATTCGCTTCCCAAACGACGTGATTATCCAGGTGGAGGAAGCCATCTGCGGTACAGGGTGTACATTTTCGGCGTTTGTAATTGAGGCCACCCGGGTGGCCTTGGAAAACTTGAAGGAACAGCAGGAGTCCCAGCTGTAAAGCGCTCTACGCAAAAATCCCGCAAGCCTACACGACTTGCGGGATTTTTCGTTTGGTGGGAACCGGCCGCCCTCCCTGCCTATCGCCCTTCGGGCGCGTGCGGCTGGGAGGGCTTCTCTTTTTTCGGCTTCGCTAGGTCAAGGTCGTGGGACTCCGTCCCACACCCTGCAAACTTTTTGAAAAAAGTTTGATCAAAAACTTTTATGCCGCTTTCCGGTTACAGGGGCAGGTAGCCCACTTTCTTCATCACTTTCTGCAAGGTCTTCCGGGCAATCCGTTCCGCCTTGGGGGCGTTGTCCTTGTAGCACTGCTCCAAGTAGGCCTTGTCGGAAATCAGCTGCTGGTACCGTTCCTGAATGGGCTTCAGCTCCTGGATGACCACTTCCGCCACCGCGGGCTTGAACTCCCCGTAGCCCTTCCCGGCAAACTTGGCCTCGATCTCCTCCATGGTCTCCCCGGTAACGGTGGAGTAAATGGCCATCAGGTTGGAGACGCCGGGCTTGTTCTCCGGGTCAAAGCGGACAGTGGCGTCGCTGTCGGTGACGGCCCGCTTGAACTTCCGCAGGATGGTGTCCGGGTCGTCCAGAATGGTGATAAAGGAGTTCACGTTCTCGTCGGACTTGGACATCTTCTTGGTGGGGTCCTGCAGGGACATGATCCGGGCGCCGTGCTTGGGGATGATGGGTTCCGGCACGGTGAAGGTGGGGCTGTACAGGCCGTTGAAGCGCTCGGCGATGTTCCGGGTCAGCTCCAGGTGCTGCTTCTGGTCGGCGCCCACCGGCACGTAGTCCGCCTGGTACAGCAGGATGTCCGCGGCCATCAGGCAGGGGTAGGTGAACAGTCCCGCGTTGATGTTGTCGGCGTGCTTGGCGGATTTATCCTTGAACTGGGTCATGCGGGAAAGCTCCCCGAACTGGGTGAAGCAGTTGAGCACCCAGGCCAGCTGGGCGTGCTCCGGCACCTGGCTCTGGATGAAGAAGATGGACTTTTCCAGGTCCACCCCCATGGCCAGCAGCAGGGCGTAGGCGGACAGGAGATCGGAAGTCGTCCTGGAGGCGGACAAAGTTTTTCAAAGCGCCCAGGTAGTTGCCCAGGGTAAAGGTGCCCGTGGGCTGGATCAGGCTGAGCACACGCTTTTTCTGCTGAGTTTCCATAGTCGATTAACCTCTCATTTCCTGAAGGGTCTCCGCCAGCAGACGGATGCCCTCTTTCAGCTGTTCGTCGGTGGGGGTGGAGAAGTTGATGCGGAAGGCGCTGCAGGGCTGGGTCTCGTCGGTGAGGAAGGCGGTGCCGGGCACCACGCACACCTTTTTGGCCATGCCCCGCTTTACGAAGTCCAGCATGTCCACGCCTTCGGGCAGGGTGCACCAGGCGAACAGGCCGCCCTCGAACTTGCTCCAGGTGATGCCCACCGGCTTAAAGTGCTGTTCCATAGCTTCCAGCAGCACGCTGCTCTTCCGGCGGTAGATCTGGCGGAGGCGGTCCAGATGAGCCTCGTAGTCGTACTGGGTCATAATCCGGTGGCAGACGATCTGGGCCCACATGTTGGAGTGAACGTCCTCACCCTGCTTGCAGACCACCATCTTCTGAATGACCTCCTTGGGGCCGATGGCGTAGCCCACCCGCATGCCGGGGGAGATCACCTTGGAGAAGGAGCCGGCGTACATCACCACGCCCTCCGTGTCCAAAGACTTGATGGAGGGCACGTCCTCCCCAGCAAAGCGCAGGTCGCCGTAGGGGTTGTCCTCCAAGACAATGACGTTGTGGTCCCGGCACAGCTCATAGACCTTCTTCCGCTTTTCCAGGCTCATGGTGATGCCGGAGGGGTTCTGGAAGTTGGGAATGGTATACAGGTACTTCACGTTCTTTTCCCGGTTCAGGGCTTCCTCCAGCTTCTGGGTATCGATGCCGTCCTCCTCCATGGGGATGCCCACCAGGTTGGCCCGGTAGGAACGGAAGGTGTTCAGGGAGCCGATGAAACTGGGGGCCTCGCACAACACCGTGTCCCCCTCGTTCAAAAGGGTCTTGGTCAGCAGGTCCATCACCTGCTGGGCGCCGCTGGTGATGAGAATGTCGTCGCCCTCGCTCCCCACCTGGTGCTTTTCCTTCATGTACCCCAGCAGATGCTGCCGCAGAGGGGTGTAGCCCTCGGTAACGCCGTACTGCAGCGCCTCAATGGGGGTGTGCTGCAGCAGGTCCTGGGAAATGGCCTGGACCGCGTCGTAGGGGAAGGCGTCGGGAGCGGGGTTTCCCGCGGACAGAGGGATCACGTTGGGGTCGGAGGAATTCTTCAAAATCTCCCGAATGGCGGAAGGCTTCAGGCTCTGCACACGCTCTGAAAACTGGTATTTCATGCTCAGTCCACTCACTTTCTGAAATTTTCCGGGCGGCAACAAAAAAAGCCCCTCCCCGCCTTGTTTCCAAGACCAGGGACAGGACGTGCCTGCGGTCCCACCCACATTCGCAAAGACGCGCCTTGCCCGCTTCT
>CALWCD010000054.1 GCA_944376265.1 uncultured Clostridia bacterium
GGGCGGTGACGAAGTACTTCACCCCGCCGGTGAGCATGCCGCCCACATAGGAGTAGACAATGGTGGCGGGGAGCTGGCCCACGCCGGTGGCCAGGAAGAAGGACCAGAAGCCGATGGAGGTCAGCCCGGCGAAGTAGCTCACCGCGTCAAAGGACACGAAGGGCAGCAGGCGGCAGACCAGGATGGTGTTCCGGCCGTACTTTTGGAAGTAGCCCTCCACGCTGGCCAGGGCGCCCTTGCCGGCGTACTTCTCCACCGCGTCCCGGCCCAGGGCCCGGGCGATGAAGAAGCACAGAGCCGCCCCGGCCATGGCGCTGGACCAGGAGAGGATGGCCCCCTGCCACCAGCCGAAGATGGCGGCGTTGGCGAAGGTGATGAGGAAGGCGGGCAGGGGAGCGATCACTGAGGAGAACACCATCAGCAGGAAAGAGATCACTGCGGCGTAGGCCCCGTAGGAGCGGATGAAGTCCACCACCGCCCCCACGTCCGCCGAGCCCAGCACGGCGGCGGCGTGGTCTACATAGGTCCTTACCGTGGGGACGGCGAAATAGACGGCCACCAGCACCGCCGCCGCCCCGATCACATACCATTTCCAATACTTTCTTTTCACGCTTTATGTTCTCCCTTCTTGTTGTCCTCCCCGGCGGGAAAGAGCCGCCGTCCCAGCCAGGCGGTCCCAGCCAGCAGCAGCGCCAGCAGGCCCAGAGCCAGCCAGAAGCCCGGGGAGGCGGGGTCCAGGGCCTTGTCCCCGATGTTGATAAAGACCACCGTGCCGGGGATGATGCCGATGGCCGAGGCCGCCAGATATGTCCCCAGGGACATGGAGGTCAGGCCAAAGGTGTAGTTGATGAGGTTGTAGGGCACGGCGGGGATCAGCCGCAGGATCACCAGCAGCACAAAGCCCTCACGGCCCCCGGCCCGCTCCAGCCGGGCCCGCCACCGGGGCGAGAGCTTCCGCTCCACGTAGCGGCGGACGGCCTCCCGACCCACGTACCGGGACAGGAGGAACATCAGCGCGCAGTTGAGCATGGCCCCCAGGAAGGTGTAGGCGCTGCCCGCACACAATCCGAAGAGCAGTCCCCCCGCCAGGGCCAGCACCGCAACCGGGAAGAACATCGCCGGCAGCAGGACGAAGAGGCCCACATAGGCCGCCGGGGCCCAGGACCCCAGGCCTGCCAGGCTGTCCCGGATGTCCTGGGCGGAGACCCGGGAAAAAATCAGCCCATACAGGGCAATGACCGCCAGGACCCCGAGGAGGGCGGCGGCCGGAAGTCGATATCGTTTCATGATGTCACCAACGGTTAGGGCCTGTTTTGTCTATTATACGGAAGCGTCTGGTGGAATGTCAAATATATTTCCTATAAACGGCATTGTTAATTTCAATAAACGCCCCGTCATCTACTGCTTTTTTCATTTTGACTTTTCCACCCCGCTGGGGTACAATACGGCAAGCCTCACGGGGCTGAGAACAATATGTAAAACCAGATATCGCAAGGAAAATTTGGAGGTAACTACAATGAAGAAGCTGTACGCTGTTCTGCTGGCCATGGTGATGGTCCTGTCCCTGGCCGCCTGCAGCCAGAACGCCGCCAACAACGCCGGCAGCGGCGACGAGGGCGAGAGCCAGAATGTTGAGATGCAGTACATGACCGTGGAGGAGCTCAACGACGTGCTGGGCACCGATGGCTACGTGATCCTGGATGTGCGGAAGGCCGCCGACTATGAGACCTCCCACATCCCCGGCGCTGTGTCCGCCGACATGGACGCCGCTGTTAATGGCGACACCGCCGCCGGCGAGGAGACCATGACCGCCGCTACCGAGGGCCTGGACGACACCCTGGTGCTGGTATGCTACTCCGGCAAGAAGTACGCCCAGGCCAGCACCAACGCCCTGAGCGCCATCGGCTACGATATGGATAAGGTGGTCACTCTGGAGGGCGGCTTCACCGCCTGGACCGAGACTTACCCCGACAACGTGGAGTAAGCCGCTGAAAAATACATCCTGTCAGTCAAATCGGGAGGTTCCGCATCGCGTCCGCGATGCGGGACCTCTTTTTAGTCTGTCAAAAAATCCTGACAGACTGAGATATTAAGTGTCCCCGTTACTTTAATTTTATGATAGAGGTATCGTAAATAGATTCTGCTCTGCCCATCTACAAAACATATGATGAGCTTCCTATTATGTTGTCTGTTCCCAAGGTAGCCGCTGCCTTGGGTATCTCTCGGGCCAGCGCCTATGAGCTTGCCCACCGAAAGAGCTTTCCGGCAATGCTGAGCAAACAGATAAATACCAATAAGGGGTGACCGCTGAATGGCAAAACACAGAAGCGGTTTTCACGCCGGATGGAATATGGGGATGCATCTGCATGTACCGAATGCGGTAGAAAAGCCTTTCGCCTATTCCTGTTTTACTGCATGAATTGGGCCATCTGCTCTATAATTAACGAGACCGGAGCCATAGATCAAATTCCCTCCTCACTTCGGACATACTTACGCCGTCTGGGGACAGAGCCTGATGCTCTTACCGTATTGCAATTCAGGATGTCTTTGCAGACACCTTCATGCTTGCGGTGATGAGCCGGTATCCGGAGTTGGAACCACCCATACCGGGGCTGTCAGAGCAAGCGTTCAATGTTAGTTACGAGTACATGAGCACACTTCTCGATGGAATGCATAGTTCGACAGACTACTTGATGAAACAGCAATAAAATAAACTTTGGAAAGGAGAGATGCTTATGGAAAAACTTGCGTCGATTTTTTGCCATATACCGAATGGCATGCTGAAGGACGAGGCTCATCGGGAACTGTGGAGACAGCACGACCGGCTGGCACAGGAGGCAAACCGGATGGGAAGAACCATTGAGCACTGCTTCTTCCATATGGGAGAATTTGACCTTGAAAAACCGGACAAGGTGTTCCTCCGCTTGATGCAGCGAGCGCAAGCGGACGATTTGGGCCTCGTGTTGATCGAAAATAGGGAGCGATTTCCGTTGACACATCAAGCCCAGATCCCGCAAATGGATGTGTACTTTGTGCAGGAACATCAACAGGAAGCGTTTGGCTCTCAGGAGATACAGATTGGGGTGGATGACGACATTCCCCAAAACGGCTATGTATATTTAGGATTTTAGTTGAAATCTGTCGGAAACTGTGTCACAACAGAAAAACTTCCTGAAAAGGATGTGACGGCTATGGATGCGGTTTCTCACTATCTGAATCATATTCTTACGCCACGACTGCGGGGCTATGGGGTAACTGAGCAGTTTTTGCTGTATACGGTCAGTACGATCCATACCCAAATGACTTCTCTTCTGCGTCATTGGAATGACCGGGAGTTTCGGAACACCGTGCTCCTCCTTGGCATGGAGGAGGGGAGTTTTTATGAGCCGCCAGCCAAAATAGAGGTTCGCTGCTTTGTGGTTGTTACCATTCGAAATAGCCCAATCGAAATGCTACAAAGCAATTCTTATGCAGAAGCGGGCTTGAGCCAGGGGCTGGGAAAAAAGAAGTCAAGGAGATTACTTCCGAGGCAATTCGGTATTTCAGCAAACAGGATTTTGCTGAACTGTGCGGTCAGGCAAAATTCCGTACAGAACGAGATTTGTACCTGGAACTTGCGGAGAAACACCCTGTTGCCTGGGCATCTTTGCAGTGCCTCGCTGGGATGCGCGGAAAAACAGCTGACTACCCACCGGTCCAGGTCAAGGCGCCTTATCATTTGGACGGGATCGATGACTGCGTTGAAGAGACAGCGGAACCTGGTAAACTGGTTGTAGGTGTGTATGACGGGTATTCCCCTGAGATTGAGCCGCCTCTGGTGGAGTATCTAAAAGCGCTTTCGGCTGATTCCAATGGAGTTCTGATCGTAGACTCTTTCAAGTCTGTAACCCGAAATGTTACGAAACTCATGGGGATTCTGGAGTTCCTCCTGACCAGGAATCTGCCCTTTGTTTCCACAAATTATTATTTGGAAAACGGCCATGTGGAGCGCCGGATGAAGCTATTGCGTGCCGGACACAGCCCAGATGAGATAAAACGAAATATAGCAAACACGGCTAACCTTGCCTACAGGCATAAGCTGATATTAAATCGATATGCTCTTAAAAATGAGTGAGGAAAGTGATTTTAGCCCGTACCGATCGTCGGTACGGGCTTCTTTTTGTGCTCAGGCGCAAGTTAGCAAACGCTGGCGCATAGAATCCACCGAGGAGGTGTGTCATGAAGGAAAAGCCCCTTTCTGTTTCCTGCACGTATTCTGAAACCGGACCGCTGGCGGTGGATTTGATTCGGGAGTCCTTTCGCTTTTTTCTGAAAAAAGAGCTGGCTGTCCTGGATATTCGCCCGCAGATGTAGTATGGTTGTGTCGATGAATGGCCGCTTATCTCAGGAGGTATCACATGTACTTAGAGATAAGCAATCCCATGGATTACCATGCGGCTTTATACATCAGGCTATCAAAGGAGGATGAGAGCGAGGGACCCTCCCAGAGCGTCCAGAATCAGGAATCCCTGCTGCGGGAGTTTGTGCAACAGCACCGGCTGATCGTCTATGACACCTATATAGACGACGGCTGGAGCGGCACCAATTTTGACCGCCCGGCCTTCCAACGGATGATTGCGGACATCGAGGCGAAGAAGGTCAACATGGTCATCACCAAGGATCTCTCCCGACTGGGCCGGGACTATATCCTGACCGGCCACTACATGGAGCGGTACTTCCCGGAGCACCGGGTGCGGTACATCTCCCTGCTGGACGGCATCGACACCGGCGTGGACTCCACCGCCAACGACATCACCCCTTTCCGGGCCATTATGAACGACATGTACGCCAAGGACATCTCCAAGAAGATCAAGAGCGTGAAGCGGGATAAGCAGCGAAAGGGCCAGTTCATCGGCGGCAAGCCCATGTACGGGTACAAGATGCATCCCACCCAGCGCAACGCCATTGTGGTGGACGAGAACGCGGCGCCTGTGGTCCGGCGGATTTTCTCCATGGCCTTGGCCGGCCAGAGCTGCCGGGGAATCGCCGCGGCGCTCAACCAGGAGGGCGTGCCCTCTCCCGCTGTGTACTGCGGCTGGAAGGTCCGGTATCCGGGCCCCTATTCCGGCATGTGGAGCAGCGAGCGCATTTCGGAAATGCTGAAGAACGAGACCTACATCGGCAACATGGTCCAGGGACGGCAGGTGAAAGTCAACTACAAGTCCAAAAAGTGCCTCCGTCAGGCCCCGGAAAACTGGGTGGTGGTGGAGAACACCCACGAGCCCTTGGTGGACCGGGAGACGTTCCAGAAGGTGCAGGTCATGCTCAACAGCCGGAAATCCACCCGAAGCCGGACCTACGACTTCCTGCTGAAGGGGCTGATCTTCTGCCACGAGTGCGGGTATCCTCTGGCGGTGGTGAACCGGAAAAACGCCAAGGGGGAGGATGTGCTCTACTTCCTGTGCCGGACCTATCAGCGGTTTACCAAAGCGGGGGTCTGCACCTGCCATTCCATCAAGGAGGAGACCGTCACCCAGGCGGTAATCCAAAAGGTGCGCCAGGTGTGCCACCGGTACCTCCACCCGGAGGAGCTGCTGCCCCTGGCGGAACAGGCGGTGGAAGAAGCCCAGAAGAAAAACGCCCTGGAGACAGAGATGACGGCTGTCCAGGCCAAGATTGAAAGCATGAGTTCCAACCTGGACAAGATGTACATGGACCGCCTCAGCGGTCTGTTGAGCGAAGAGGATTTTCAAAGGGTCTATTTGAAAGTAAAGCGGGACCGTTCCGTTCTGGAGCAGCGGCTGAAAACCCTGCGGGAACAGGCGGATGTCCCCCACACCACAGAAGAAAAAGCCAAGGCACTGGTTACCCGCTTCCTGGAAACAGCCCCTGCCAGCAGGGAGCTTTTGGTCAGCCTGATCGACCGCGTGGAGCTCACCCAGGACAAGGAGATCATTCTCAAGTTCCGATTTCACGAACTGGACATTATGACGGAAATCGACTTGAAAAAGCAATAATTTACCGTCATTTCACACAGAAAAACTTATGTTAGACCTGTGGGAATGTGTCCCGCATAGAGAAGAAAGCCCTGGAAAAACTCCGCCGGGAATTCGAGGCGGGGGAGGGCGGATAACAGTTGCCTTTGAAACATATCGGGTGTATAATCCCTTTAGCGAACTTTGGAAAGCGAAGGGAAAAGCTATGGAAGAGAAAAAGAACTATCTGGTGTGCGAGCGCCGCAGCGTGTTCGCCCTGCTCACTTTGAGCGCGGGCATGATGGGCGCCTATACCTTCAACCTGCGGGGCGGGGTGTTCTGCAACGCGCAAACCGCCAACGTGGTGCTGATGGCCATTGCCTTTGGCAGCAGGAACTGGCTGGGAGGGTGCTATTACCTTATCCCCATCGGGGCCTACTTTGCCGGGGCGTTTCTTTCGGAGATTCTGCCCTCACCCATGCGGCGGCTGGGCTTCCTCCGGTGGGACACCTATCTGGTGGCTTTCGAGTGCCTGGTGCTGTTCGCCATTGGGTTCGTGCCCTTGAGCTGGCCCCATCAGCTGGTCCAGGTGCTGGTGAACTTTATCGCCTCCATGCAGTACAACACCTTCCGGCAGGCGGAGGGAATCCCCATGGCCACCACGTTCTGTACCAACCAGCTGCGGCAGGTGGGCATTGGTTTTGCCAAAGCAGTGCGGAAAGGGGACAGGGAAGGCTTCCATCGGGCACTGTTTTTCCTGGGGATGCTGGGCTGCTTCTTTGGAGGCGGCGTGCTTTCCACTTTGGCCTGCCACTTGTTTTCGGCCCCTGCCATTTGGCTGAACCTGCTTCCTCTGGGCATTGTTCTGGCCCGGCTGGTCCATGCGGACCTGAACGAGGAAAAGGACCTGCTCTCCCAAAAGCCTGCCGGCCACTGAGACTTTTTTCCCACCCCTCTTGCGCCGCCGCTCCTCCTATCCTATTAATAAAGTCAACCGATTTTATTGTGGGAACGGGAGGAGGTTTTTTTATGAAGATGATCGACTTGGGAGGCAGCGGCGTGATGGCTTCCGCTTTGGCGGTGGGCTGCATGCGGGTGAAGATCTTGAGCGTGGAGGAGCTGTCCACCCTGGTTCACACCGCCTTGGAGCAGGGCATCAACTTTTTTGACAACGCCAATATTTACGGCGGCAGCGGCGCCTGCGAAACGCTTCTGGGCAAGGTGTTCGCTTCGGAGCCCGGCCTGCGGGACCGGCTGCTGCTTCAGAGCAAGTGCGGCATCTGCCCGGGGGTCATGTACAATCTCTCAAAAGAGTATATTCTCCAGTGCGTGGACGAGAGCCTGCAGCGGCTCCACACGGACCACTTGGACTTCCTGCTGCTTCACCGGCCCGACGTGCTCATGGAGCCGGAGGAGATTGGGGAGGCCTTCCAGCGCCTGGAGGCAGAGGGCAAGGTGCTCCGGTTCGGCGTGAGCAACTTTAACACCCGGCAGCTGGAGCTGCTCCAGTCCGGGGTGAAGCAGAAGCTGTTTCTCAACCAGATGCAGTTCGGCATTCTGTCCGCGGGGATGATCTCCCACGCGCTGGAGGTGAATTCCCAGCGGCCCAACGCGGCGGACCGGGACGGGGAACTGCTGGACTACTGCCGGCTGAAGAAGGTGACCATTCAGGCCTGGTCCCCCATGCAGTACGGCGCCATTGAGGGCACGTTCCTGGACAACGACAAGTTCCCGGAGCTGAACCAGAAGCTTCAGGAACTGGGGGAGAAATATGGGGTGACCAAGTCCGCCATGGCCGCCGCCTGGATCCTCCGTCACCCGGCAAAGATCCAGGTGATCCTGGGCACCACAAAGCCGGACCGGCTGAAGGAGTACTGCGCCGCCTGCGGCGTGGAGCTTTCCCGGGAGGATTGGTATCAGATCTATAAAGCGGCGGGGAACAAGCTTCCCTGACCGCAGACGCGAAAAAGGGGGCTGCCGGTACTGTGCCGGGCAGTCCCCTTTTCCTTGGGGCCAATGCCCCTTTTACGACTTGTCCTTCGGTTTTGTCACCAGGGCAGCCACCCAGCCGAAGAAAATGGCCGCCGCCGTGCCTGCTGCCCCGGCGGTGAACCCTCCGGAGAAGATCCCCAGGAAGCCTTCTTCTGCCACCGCTTTGCGCACCCCCTCGGAAAGGGCCCAGCCAAATCCGGTGAGGGGCACCGTGGCGCCGCAGCCCGCGAATTCCGCAAAGGGGCCATAAAGCCCCAGAGCGCCCAGCGCCACGCCGGAGGTGACCAGCAGCACCATGATCCTGGCGGGGGTCAGGCGGGTCAGGTCGATGAGCAGCTGGCCCGCCACACAGATCAGTCCACCCACCCAAAAGGCGTTGAAATACTCCATCCAGATCCATCCTTTCTGGCGGTTAGTGTGGACGGTCCGGCGGCGTATTATACATAGAAACAGGGGCGCCCCATGTTCCAGGCGCCCCTTTCTGGTTTGAGATTTGATTTACAGCAGCTGTCCCAGCTCTTCCAGGTCCCGGACCACCAGGTCGGGCTTTGTGTCGCTTTGGGCCAGCAGTTCTGGAGTGGTTTCCCCGCTCATCACCAGAATGGAGGTGACGTCCGTTCCTGCCGCTACCGCGATGTCGGTGTAGAGCCGGTCTCCCACCACCGCCAGTTCCTCCGGTTTGCAGCCGGTCTCCCGGAGCATGTAGGCCAGGGTGTGAGGGGAGGGTTTTCCAAAAAATGAACATTGAACGCCGGTGGAAGCCTTCACCAAGGCTGCAATGGAGCCGCAGTCGGGGATGAATCCCCCCTCCACAGGGCAGTTCCAGTCGGGATTCACCCCGTACACGGGTTTGCCCGCCCGGATGAGGTCGCAGGCGGTCACCAGTTTTTCGTAAACCAGGGTGGTGTCAAAGCCCAGAATGACCACGTCGGCCTGGGGGTCGTCGGGGACAAAGCCTGCCTTGCGGAAATCCTCCCGCAGGGACGGGGTGCCTACCACGTAGCAGGACGCCCCAGGATGGTGCTCCTTCAGCCATTCCAGAATGACCCCGTTGGAGATGAGCATCTTTTCCGGGGGGATCTCAATGCCCATGCGCCGGAGCTTGTCCAGGTAGGCCTCCCGGTTTTTGGAGCTGTTGTTGGTGAAAAAGCAGAAATCCCGGCCGGTCTCCTTTACCCGGCTGAGGAACCCCTTGGTAAAGGGAAACAGGGAGTCCCCCAGGTAGATGGTGCCGTCCATGTCCAGCACAAAGATACGGACCTGTTTCAGCCGCCGGAGCTGTTCTTCTGTCAATGCCATGACGCCACTTCCTTTCTCTGGGCTGATTATACCAGGTTTTTCCCTTCACCGCAACGGCCCCCTCACTCTTCCAGCCGGGGCTTTCCCATGGCGGCGTAGCCGGCCGCCCGTTTCAGGGACCGGGTGGCCTTTTGCATGTGCCGGCACACGGTGGCTTTGTTCACCCCCAGCAGGCGGCTTGCCTGGACCTGGCTCAACCCCTGCAGGACACAGAGCTCCACGCACTGACGCTGCCGGGGGGTCAGTTCCCGGTCCATGGCGGTCCACAGCACTTTGGCTGCTGCCTGCAGCTGGGGACGGTTGGACATCCTGCCTGGGGAAACGGAGGCAATCTCGCCTCGAAGCTGCTCCAGACTCAACACTTTTGTGCGCATGTTACTGCCTCCTTTCCAGAGCGGCCCGGCGCTCCAGCGCCCGGGCGGTGTGCACGCAGTCCAGATACATTTCGTACAGAATGGCCAAGCGTCTTTTCCGGACTGTCTCTTCCTGTGGTGTTCGTTCCTTCATGCGGATCCGTTCCATCCGTTCCCGCACCCGGTCTGCCTCTTCCCAGTAGGTTCTGCTCCATGTGATGTAATCCATACGTCAGGCGCTCCTTTCTTTGTAAGAACTGCGAACGTAGGTTCTATCGTGGCCCTTACTGTATCAGAAGCAGCGAAAAAAATCAAGAGGTTTTTTCGGAAATTTCAAACAAATGTTCAAGATAATCTTTTCTGGAAAAAAGGGGTATTAATTTTTTCCATCTTGCGGTATAATACTCACAAAGGGCGGGCCGCGGCAGGCGGACCCCCAAAAAGGACCTTCAGGAATATTTCCAAAATAAGAAAGGGAAAGGAAGGTATCGGTTATGGAATTTTTGAAGAATATCGGCAGGGCTGTGGGAGACGCGGCCAACTATCTGGGAGAAAAGAACCGCCGGGCTGCCCGGCTCAATCGGATCCGCTCCGTCATTCGCTGCCAGGAAAAGGCTGCGGAAGGGGAATATCTGGCCCTGGGCCGGTACTATTATCATAGCCTGCGGGACAAGGACAACATTGTTACCGAGTCCCACTGCGCCGCTTTGGATCAGATTGAGGAAGCGCTGGACAACGCTTTGGATCAGCTGGAGAAATTCTACGGCAAAGAGGACCAGGAGGAGATCACCCTGGAGGACGTGGAGAGCTACGACCAGGAGCCCTCTTGGGAAGAGGAGCTTGTCCCGGAAGAGGAGCCTGCGCCGGAAAAGGAGCCTCCTCTGCCCCAGGCGGAAGCCCAGCCCGCTCCGGCGGAAGAAAACGACGACCTGCCCTTCGAAGGCTGAGTCGGGAGGGAGTATAGGGAATGTCCACCGAGATCGAAAAGGATATCATCTGCCCCCAGTGCGGGGAGTCGCAGAAATACAGGCTGTTTGCCAGCGTGAACGCCAAGGAAAACCCGGACCTGAAGCGGAGGGTCCTCAGCGAGACGCTGTATGACTGGCGCTGCAAGCGCTGCAACTACTTTGCCGCCATGGCTTACTCGTTCTTGTACACCGATCCCGACGCTGGGTACATGGTGTGCGTGGCACCTGCGGGAGAGACCAGCGCCATGGAGCCCACCCAGGAGGTCCAGTCCTACACAAAGCGCATGGTGAAAAACCTGGCAGAGCTGAAGGAGAAGATCCTCATTTTTGACATTGGCTATGACGATGTGGCCGTGGAACTGGTGAAAAGCGCCCTGTGCGCCACCATTGCCAAAACCTACCAGGTCAACCGGGTTCACGCCTATTTCAGCAGGATCAACGGGGAAGAGATGGAGTTTGCCGTGTTCCTGCCCCGGAAAGCGGAACCGGTGTACCATTCCACCAAGCTGGAAGTGTACCGCCAGTCCCAGGAAGTGCTTCGCTCCCTGGATTTTGTGGACCCCAAGGGGTTTGTCCGGGTAGACGCCAAGCTGGCGAAAAAGATTCTTCAGGACTATCAGAATATTTAAAAGTTTTAAAAGAGAAGGGGGCTGCCGCGCAAACGGCGGCCTCCTTTTTACTTGCTGGAGCAGCCTTCCCTTTCCCCAGGGGAGAGTTTCTCCATATTGTGGAGAAAACGCTTGCCAATGAAAAAGAAAGTGTGGTATAATCATAAAAAATATGCAGGTAAACGTTTGCGCTGCCTGCAAAGGGAGGCGTCTGGTTTGGAACGGAAGGAATGGAACGGCAGCCAGGGGACCCTGGTGTGGTTTTGGAAAGAGAACGAAGGAACAGAGCCCTGCCCCTGGGTGGTCTGCCTTGGTGCGGGGGAAGAGGAAGCGGCTGCCTGCGCCGCCCTGCTGGAGCCCCAGCTCCCAGGGGCCGCTCTGTGTTTTGTGGCTGTTCCCCAGGGCGGCGCGGCCCTTTGGGAGGACGATGTGGCGGACCTGGTCTACCAGCTGCGGCAGAATCCCTCTCTGGACCAGGCGGCCTCCACCCTGACCGGCAGCGTTTCCTGCGCCGACGGCGTCTGGAGCCTGGCCTCCCACTATCCCCAATGGTTTGCCGGTGTGTGCGTGGTGGGCGGTTACGCGGACCCCTACCAGGCCCGGGCGCTGAAGGACGTGCCTCTGCTGGTTGGGGCTCCTGCCCAGCAGGACACCCTGCTGCGGGAGGGAAGGGTGTTCTCCAGCGCGGAGGTGACTGTTTCCGGTCTGCGGGCGGTGGGTGCCCGGCACGTGGAGGTGCTCCAGGGCTGCGAGGGGCTCTCCCCGGAGGAAGCTTGGAACGGAGCTTACTCCCGGGAAGGGGGAGCCGCCCGGTGGCTTCTCGCCCAGAACCGGCGGGGCCAGTTCACCGTGGACTGGATCAAGCCTGGGGTGTGGTGCATCAATGACTTTTTCTCCTCCTGCTGTTATCTGGTAGAGGGCCGGGAAAAGGCCCTGCTCATCGACACAGGCATGGGGGAGGGGGACCTGCCCGCTCTGGCGGCTTCGCTGACCACCCTTCCCGTGGAGGTGGCCGTCACCCATCCCCACCTGGACCACATGCACTGGATCGACCGGTTCCCCAAGCTGTACCTTCACGAGAAGGACATTGCCCTGCTGGGGGAGGACCGGAGCAGGTTCCCTGCGGCCTTCCAGAACAAGAACGCCCCTCTGCCGGAGCTGCTGCCCATCCGGGAGGGGAGCAGGATCGACCTGGGAGGCGGCGTGGTCATTGAGACCCTGGAGCTTCCCGGCCATACCCCTCACTCGGTGGTGTTCGCCGACGATGCCCACCAGTGCCTGTTTACCGGGGACGCCATCGGGTCCGGGGACATCGCCCTGATGATCTGCCGGGAGGAGGAAGCCATGGAGCTGGTGGCCCGGTACCGTCAGGCGCTTACGGACTTTCTGCCCAACCTGCCCAGGCTGGCGGACTACACCTGGCTGGGCGGCCATGTCATCCAGGAAAACGGCGGGGATCCCCGCCGGCAGCAGTCCTATCTCCAGGGACGCTCCCAGTATTTCAATCCCATCCGGCCCAAGGTGGTGCGGGACATGATTGCCCTGTGCGACGGCCTTCTGTCGGGGGACATCACCTGGACGCTGGAGCCTATTTATCAGCAGTATCATTGTCAATGCGGCTGCGCGGGAATCAATTTTCGGTTCCTGTGACAGCCTGGACCAGAGGAGAGGGGAAGGGCCCGGGCGGCCGGTCTCCTCTCTTTTTTTTATGGGAATTCAGAGCGGCGAAAAAGGGTGAACGCCCGGGAGAAAGGTGCCTGGGCCAAGGGCTGTGGGGATTTTTTTCTGGACAAGTTCTGGAAATCGTCTATAATGGTATTCGGAGAACCTTGAAGGATGTCCCTTTATTGTTCCATGACTAAAGGGGAATGATCATTTCGCTGCGGAAAGGAAGCATTCCATGAACATTCACATCACAAGAAAACGGGCGATCATTGTGCTCGCTGTTATCTTGTCCGTTGCCGTTCTCACCGTTGCCGCCCTGCTGATCGTCCGCGGGGTGAGCCGCTCGTTCATTCAGTCGGAGATCCAGACCCGGGAGGATTGGGAGATCGATACCGGGGATGTGGCGGACCGGGAGGCCTCCCAGCAGGTGACGGTCTACACCGC
This sequence comes from uncultured Clostridia bacterium, assembly GCA_944376265.1. Lineage (GTDB taxonomy): Bacteria > Bacillota > Clostridia > Oscillospirales > Acutalibacteraceae > Acutalibacter. The sequence continues at coordinate 13,284 of CALWCD010000054.1, forward strand.
GCCGGTGGAGGCCAGCATCGAGGTCCACCAGATCGTTCCCGACGAGTATCAGGAAGAGGATTTTACATATTACGACGAAGAGGTCCAGGACCGGCTGGCGTTCACCCTGCTCCAAATGATGGGGGAGGAGGACTACACCCTGGAGGAGCCCCTGGCGGTGCTCAATCCCTTCGGGACCGGCTCCAACGGGCTGTTCCTGTACTTCCTCACCAAAAATGCCGCCCAGGTGGAATACACCGTCCACGTGGAGGACAACTCCATTCCGGACTATACTGCCACCGCCAACAACCAGGAGGAGAATCGGTACAGCAAACTTCAGGAATTTCTCTTGGTGGGCTTGGTGCCCGGCAAGGAAAATACCGTCACTCTCAGAGCCGTGGACAAAAAGGGCAAGACGGAGGAGTTCACCTTTACCATCACCATGCCGGAATCCACCTCCGGATATGACGTGACGCTGGAGAAGGTGGATGGTGACAGCACACAGGAGCTGTCCCAGGGCTTGTACTACGCCATGGGGTTCGGCGACTATTACGGCTACACCTTCTTTTTTGACAACGAGGGTGTGCTGCGCTACGAGATGGTGCTGGAGGGCTATCACTCCGACCGGTTCCTCTGGGACGAGAGAGGGTTCCTCATAACCTGTGTGGGCAGCGACAAGATCGCCAAGCTCAACCGGTTTGGCCAGGTGCTCCAGGTCTATGATTTGGGGGATTTCGAGCTCCACCACGACATCAACTGGGGGCCGGAGGGCACCATTCTGGCGCTGGCCACGGACACCCAGGGGGAGACCGTGGAGGACCAGGTGATTCAAATCGATTTGGAAACCGGGGAAGTCACTCATGTGGTGGATTTTTCCTCCACACTGGGAGACTACTTTGAAAACACCCGGCCTGTCACCATGACCGACCCCTTCTTCTGGTCCGAGGGAGAGTGGGACTGGCTCCACCTCAACTCGCTCCAGTACGTGGAGGAGGACAACGCCATCATTGTCAGCTCCCGGGAGACCTCCACCATTCTCAAGGTTTCCCTGGAGGAGGAGCCGGAGGTGCTTTGGATTATTGGAAACCCGGAGTTCTGGGAGGGCACGGACTATGAGGACCTGAGCCTGGAGCCAGCAGGGGATTTCCTGTTCCAGTACGGCCAGCACGATGTAGAACTGGTGCGGGACCAGTCCCTTCCCGACGGCCAGTATTACCTGCGGATTTACAACAATAACTACTACGCCATGAGCAGCCGGGACGACTTCTCCGTGGAGGTGCCGGAAGAGGTGAGCACCTCCTCCACGGTGGAGGATGGGGTGAACTCCTACGTGTACTTCTACCTGGTGGATGAAACCCAGGGCACCTTTACCCTGGCGGATTCCTTCCCACTGCCCTACTCCAGCCTGGTGTCCAATGTCCAGGACACGGGGGAGACCTATGTGGTGAACAACGGGGTCCACCAGTGCTTTGAGGAGTACGACAAGGAGGGGAACCTGATCCGTCAGTTCCAGTACACCTGCACCGCCAACGGCTACCGGGTGATGAAGGACGATTTTGCCGGCTTCTGGTTCTTAAGCGAGGAATAAGGCGGAAGGAAATGAGGAGTCATTCAGGAAAGGGGAAAACATACCATGAAACTGCTTTCGGTCGCTGTGCCCTGCTACAATTCTCAGGACTATATGCGCCACTGTGTGGAGACGCTGCTGCCCGGCGGGGAGGATGTGGAAATCCTCATTGTGGACGACGGTTCCAAGGACGGCACTGCCGCCATTGCGGACCAGCTGCAGGAGGCCCATCCCGGCATTGTTCGGGCCATCCACCAGGAGAACGCCGGCCACGGCGGGGCGGTGATGAAGGGCTTGACCTACGCCACCGGCCTGTACTTCAAGGTGGTGGACAGCGACGACTGGGTGGACTCCCAGGTGCTGAAGGAGCTGCTTGCCCTGCTGCGCCGGTTCCATCAGCAGGGGGAGCAGGTGGACATGGTGGTCAGTGACTTTGTCTACGACAAGGCGGGGGCCAGCCACAAGAAAGTGATGCGCTATCCCCAAGCCCTGGCCAGGGAGAAGATCCTCACCTGGGACGATGTGGGGAATTTCCCCAAAGGGCAGTACCTTCTGATGCACTCGGTGATCTACCGCACCCAGATGCTGCGGGAAAGCGGGTTGGACCTGCCCCACCACACCTTCTACGTGGACAATTTGTTCATCTACGTGCCCATGGCCCATGTCAAGACCCTGTACTACGTGGACAAGGTGTTCTACCACTATTTCATCGGCCGGGAGGACCAGTCGGTGCAGGAGCAGGTGATGATCCGCCGCATTGACCAGCAGCTGCGGGTGAACCGGCTCATGTGCCAGCAGCTGGACCTGGACAAGGTGGAAAACCAGCGGCTGCGCCGGTATCTGATCAGCTATCTGGAAATCGTCACCACGGTGACCTCCGTGCTGCTGTACCGCTCCGGAACCAAGGAGCACCTGGAGCTCCAGCGCACCTTCTGGCAGGACCTGAAACGCGATTTCCCCCGGCACTATGAGATCCTCAGCCATCGGATGTTCGGCCGGGTGCTCACCTCCCCGGGACCTGTGGGACGGTGGTTCACCCTGGCGGTGTACCGGATCAGCCAGAAGATTTTCGGGTTCAACTGAGGGGGAAAGACTATGAAATACGACTATCTCATTGTGGGCGCGGGCCTTTACGGCAGCGCCTTTGCCCAGCAGATGACCCAGGCGGGAAAGCGGTGCCTGGTCATTGACCGGCGGCCCCACATCGGGGGGAACGTCCACTGCGAGAACGTGGAAGGCATTCTGGTCCACCGGTACGGCGCCCATATTTTCCACACCTCCGACCGGGAAGTGTGGGACTATGTGAACCGGTATGTGAGCTTCAACAATTACATCAACTCTCCCGTGGCCATCTATCACGGGGAGCTGTACAACATGCCCTTTAACATGAACACCTTCTCCAAACTGTGGGGGGTGACCACCCCCGCCCAGGCCCAGGAGGAGCTTCGCCGCCAGACGGAGCGCCACGCCATAGAGGAGCCGAAAAACCTGGAGGAACAGGCCCTGAAGCTGGTGGGGGAGGACATCTACCAGAAGCTGATCAAGGGCTACACGGAAAAGCAGTGGGGCCGGGACTGCAAGGACCTGCCCGCCTTTATCATCCGGCGGCTGCCCCTGCGGTTCGTTTATGACAACAACTACTTTACCGACCGCTACCAGGGCATCCCCGAAGAGGGGTACGACGCACTGGTGGAAAAGCTTCTGGAGGGCAGCGACCTGCTGCTTTCCACAGACTATAAAGCCTTTGTGGAAGAACATCCTCACATCGCGGAAAAGACCGTGTACACCGGCACCATCGACGGCTTCTTCGACTGCTGCTTTGGACCCTTGGAGTACCGTTCCCTCCGCTTTGAGGACGAAGTGCTGGACTGTCCCAACTACCAGGGCAACGCGGTGGTGAACTACACCGCCCGAGAGGTGCCCTATACCAGGATTATCGAGCACAAGCATTTCAATTTCGGGACCCAGGAGAAAACGGTGATCACCCGGGAGTACCCCGCCCAGTGGAAGCCGGGCATGGAGCCCTACTACCCGGTCAACGACGAGAAGAACCAGGCCCTTTATGAACGGTATCGGGAGCTGGCCAAATCCCGGCCGGAGGTGCGGTTCGGGGGCCGTCTGGGAGCCTACCGCTACTACGATATGGACAAGGTCCTGCGGGCCGCTTTGGACGATGCCCGCCAGGAGCTGGAAAGCCTGTGACAACTGGGGCTGCCGCGTTTTCCGCGGCGGTCCTTTTCCTTGTTCCGGAGGTTTTTCCCGGAGAGGGGGCCGGGGCGATATTGTCAAAATCCTGCAAGTTTCCGTCAAGGAAGTGGATTGCTTCCCCGGTGGTTCGGTGTTACAATGAGGGCAGAAACATATCCTAGGGGAGGTCTATGCTATGGCCATTTTACAGCAAGTGGGAAACGCTTTAGTGTTCCGTTACGACGCCGAGGAGCTCCGCATTGAGCCCTGGGGGGAAAACAGCCTGCGGGTGCGGGCCTGCAAGGTCCAGCCCATGCCCCAGCGTCCCTGGGCCCTCACCGAGCCTGTGGAGCAGAGCGCCCAGATCCGCATTGGGGAGAAAAACGGAGAGATCGTCAACGGGCAGCTGCGGGCGGTGATCAGCACCAGCGGCTGGCTCCAGTTTTTCAATGCCCAGGGGAAGGAGCTTCTCCGGGAGTACAGCCGGAACCGGCGGGACCTGTTCTCGGAAAACTGCAGCGCTCTGGAGGTGGAAGCCCGGGAGTTCCGGCCCATTCTCAGCGGGGACTACCAGCTCACCGCCCGATTTGAGTCTTTGGACCCGGAGGAGCGGATTTACGGCATGGGGCAGTACCAGCAGCCCTACCTGAACCTGAAAGGCGTGGACCTGGAGCTGGCCCAGCGGAACTCCCAGGCCAGCGTGCCCTTCTTCCTGTCCTCCCGGGGCTACGGCTTTTTGTGGAACAACCCCGCCGTGGGCCG
>CALWCD010000055.1 GCA_944376265.1 uncultured Clostridia bacterium
CCACTTTGACAGCCAGGTGATGGTGAACACCCTGTTCTTCGTGGTGGGCATCAGCTTCGCCTTTTTCCTGCTGGGGTTTGGGTTTACCGCCGTGGGACAGTTCTTCCGGGAAAACCGGCTGCTTCTGGGCAGGATCGGCGGGGTGATCGTGGCGCTGTTCGGCCTGTACCAGCTGGGGGTGTTCGGCTCCGCCAAGTTGCTCAGCCAGGAGCGGCGGCTGCCCTTCCGCCTGGACAAGGCTGCCATGAACCCCCTGGTGGCCCTGGTGCTGGGGTTCACTTTCAGCTTCGCCTGGACTCCCTGCGTGGGTCCCACGCTGGCAAGCGTGCTGCTGATGGCCACCTCGGCGGCCGCCGCGCAGGGGTTCCTGCTCATCGCCGTGTACACCCTGGGGTTCGTGCTGCCCTTCCTGGCGGTGGGCCTGTTTACCGGCACCTTGCTGGAACTGTTCCGCAAGCACCGGAACGTGGTCAAGTACACGGTGAAGGTGGGCGGCGCCCTTATGGTGTTCATGGGGGTGATAATGTTCACCGGCTGGATGAACCACCTCACCGGCTATCTCTCCAGCTTTGGAGCCAGCGGCACAGGCGTTTCCGCGTCCTCCACCGTGGAAGAAAGCAGCCTTTCCAGCAAGGAGGAAAGCTCCCTGCCTGAAAGCGCCTCTCAGGAGGAGGACTCCCAGACCGGGGAAAGCGCCTCCTCTCAGGAGACAAACACCGTGCCGGCCCCGGATTTCACCCTGGTGGACCAATTCGGCAACAGCCACACTCTCTCCGACTACCAGGGAAAAACCGTGTTTCTCAACTTCTGGGGCACCTGGTGCCCTCCCTGCCGGGCGGAGATGCCGGACATTCAGGAGCTGTACCAGGAATATGGGGAAAACTCTGAGGACGTGATTATTCTGGGAGTGGCCACGCCCAACCTGGGGAATGAGGGGTCCAGCCAAGAGGTGGCGGCGTTCCTGGAAGAAAACGGCTACACCTACCCCACCCTGATGGACGAAGGCGGAGTCATCGCCGGCGGAAGCTACTACATCTCTGCCTTTCCCACCACCTTTATGATCGACAAGGAGGGCAACGTGTTCGGCTATGCCACCGGCCAGCTCTCCAAGGACATCATGAAGGATATCATCCAGCAGACCCTGGACGGGAGACGGACCTCCTGACCGGATTTTCCTTGCATTCTCCGGGAAAAACAGATATAATAGAACCAGTACCAAATGGGAGGGATGGAGTTGCCGAAGATCCAAGAATCCGCTGAAAACTATCTGGAAACGATCCTGGTCCTCAAGGAACGCAACGGCTCCGTGCGCTCTGTGGATATCGCTGCGGAGATGGGCTTCAGCAAGCCCAGCGTCAGCGTGGCCATGAAAAACCTGCGGGAGCAGGAGTGCATCACCATGGGCGAAGACGGCTTGATCTTCCTCACGGAGAAGGGCCAGAAAATCGCCGAAAGCGTCTACGAGCGCCACACCCTGTTCACCCAGTGGCTGGTATCCCTGGGGGTGGACGAGACCATTGCCGCCCAGGACGCCTGCCGCATTGAGCATGTGCTGAGCCGGGAGGCGTTTGAGGCCATCAAGCGGCACGTGACGGAACAGCTTCCCAAACTGTGAAAGCCCTGTAAAACTTCCTCTGCCCGCTGGGACTCCGGCGGGCTTTTTTGCGCCCTTTTTTGCAAAGAAAAACGCCCCGGAAGCTCCGGAGCGCTTTGTCTGTGTGTTATCCGATCAGCATCCGCCCCTCGGGGTAGATGGAATTGCCCTTTTCCTTGTGGCGCATCAGAATGGACAGCCCAAAGGACAAGGGGCCCACCCGGCCAATGAACATGGTAAAGATCAGAATAAATTTGGAAATAACATCCAGCCGGGGGGTGACATTGGCAGACAGTCCCACCGTGCCAAAAGCGGAGGTGGCCTCGTATAGACAATCCATGTAAGAGATGTCAGGATTGAGAGCGCTGATGACGCCGGCATCTACGAACACCAGCAAAAAGGCCACAATGGTCACTGTGACCGCCTTGTACACTGTGGGAACGGAAAAGCGGTGGCGGAACACCATAGCCTCGTTCTTGCCCCGGATGGTGCTGATCACCGTGACCGCCAGCACCATGAAGGTGGTGGTCTTGATCCCGCCGCCGGTGGAACCGGGACAGGCGCCGATGAACATCAGCAGCACCGAGAGGATCTTGGTGAACTCCCTCTGGGCTCCGATATTGACAGAGGCAAACCCGGCCGTGCGGGTGTTGGTGGCCTGGAAAAAGGCACAGTTAAGCTTCTCCAGCACATTCAGGTTGCCCATGGTGTTGTCAAACTCGAAGATAAAAAAGCCCAGAGTGCCGAAAAGCAGCAGCGCCACCGTCACCCTCAGGCAGATCTGGGAGTGGAAGTTCAGCCGGATCGTATCCTTATGGCGAAACCGTGGCTGGATCTTGCACAGGTAAATGTCCTGCACCACAATAAATCCCAGACCGCCGATGATGATCAGAAAGGCGATAGTGAGGGAGACCAGCGGGTCTCCGGCAAAAGCCGTTACGCTGCTGTTCCCCTTGATAAAGCCCAGCACGTCGAACCCGGCGTTGCAGTAGGCGGAGACCGCGCAGAAAATGGAGGGCCAGATGCCCTGCAGCCCATAGGAGGGGACAAAGCGGATAGCCAGCAGGCACGCCCCCACCGCTTCGCAGGCAAAGGTAAAGCCAATGGCCAGCCGCAGCAGGCTGGCGATATCCAGGAAGCTGCCGCCGGAGCTTTCCGTGGCAAGCTTCATTTCCCGAATTCCCAGCTTTCGCCGGACAAGTAGGGAAAAACCGATGGTCAGGGTGGATAGTCCCAGGCCGCCCAGCTGGATCAGCGCCAGGATGACCCCCTGGCCAAAGGGCGTCCAGAGGGCATAGGTATCCCCCACCACCAAACCCGTCACACAGGTGGCGGAAGTGGCGGTAAACAGGGCGTCCACCGGGCGGAAGCCTTCTCTCCAGGAGGCGATGGGAAGCATGAGCAAAAGTGTCCCCACCAGGATCATCAGCAAAAAGCTGATGACAATAATCCTCACAGGAGCCATTGTTTTTAATCGTTCGTTCAACCGTTGCTGCAGATCACTGAAAGCGGGCATAGCAGATCATTCCAGCTCCTTCATTTCATAAACACATTCCTCAGGATCAGGCAGTGAGCCGATCCATGGCTTTTGTCCGCTGCAGGGCGAGGATCAGCGGGAGGCCCAGCACATAGCAGACCACCAGTTCTCCAATGCCCACAGAAAGGGCGGAAGCACCAAAAGCTGCCCAGGTGAAATTCCCGAAACCAAAAGTACCGGTCTGGGAGAGGCAGGCAAGCTCAAAGCCCACCAGCACCACATTGGCAATAACCGGCGGCAGGGGCGCCAGCACAGGCACGCCCTTTACCCGGAACCGGCCTACCATCCAAGTGCCGATGGCGGCGATGAGAGTGGCGCCTGTGCCAAACACCCAGTCCACCACCCCCAGGGGACTGCCCAGGTTGGCAATGAAGCAGCCCAGGGCAAGACCGGGAATGGCCGCCGGGGTAAACACCGGCAGCACGGTCAGCGCTTCGGAAAAGCGGAACTGCACCGCGCCATAGGCCAAGTTCATGGCGGCCGCCACGTACGTCAGGACAGCGTAAAGCGCCGCTATCACGGCGCCCAGCGCCAGAAAGCGGACATTTTTGGAAGTGCTCATATTCAATTTTCCTCCTAGTATTTTTTTAGGTCAGGATGTCGCGACTGACCGCAGGCACAGCCTGCATGAAATAGGATACACGCTTTTCAAAGAAAAAGCAAGTAAAACTTCCCGTATTTCCGCTTGCGGAATGGGTGAAAATCGATTATAATAGGAAAGCTGTATTCATGCGGGTATGGCGGAATTGGCAGACGCGCAGGATTTAGGTTCCTGTGGGCAACCGTGTGGGTTCGACCCCCACTACCCGCACCAGGGGCTGCGCCCCGGGCATGCCGCGAACTCCGCTTTTGTGGGGTTCGCGGTTTTTTGTGCCCGCGCCAATGTGGAGCGCTGTTTTGTTCCGAGACTCCAAGGCTGCGCCTCGGGCATGCCGTGGGCTCCACCTTTGGGGAGGCGCGGTTTTTCAGTTTCATACAGCTGCAAAAAAGGGACTGCTGTGGGGGCACAGCAATCCCTTTTTGTCAAAGGAGTGTTCTGGTGGGCTTTGGGGGAAGGATTGTCCCTTTAGGCCAGCTCCACTGCCGCTTTCACAGGCTCTGTGCCCATCAAGGCAGTGCTGCGTGCGTCGGGCTGAGAGAAGCCCACGTACAGGGAGAAATGCTTGCCCCGCACCTGACGCACACCGTCCTCGTCCACGGTGGTAAGGGCACGCTGAGGCAGCACCAGTTCCACCTCTTTCTCTTCGCCCTTTGCCAAATGCACTCTCTGGAACGCGCCCAGAATGGGGTTGGGAGCGGCACAGGAGGTGTCCTCCGCCTTCACGTAGACCTGGAGCACGTCGTCGGTCTCGGCGCCGTCGTTGCGCACCGTGGCCCACAGCCGCACACCATCCTCGCCTTCCACCTGAGTGCGGACGCCGGTCACCTTGCAGTCGCCGTAGGTCAGGCCGTAACCGAAGGGATACAGCACCTCGCCCTGGTAGTAGCGGTAAGTGCGTCCAGCCATAGTGTAATCGGTAAACTCAGGCAGGTCGTTCACATCGTTGTAGAAGGTGACAGGCAGCTTGCCGCTGGGGGAAGCCTGTCCAAACAGCACCTGTGCCACCGCACGGCCGCCCTGGGGACCGGGATACCAGGCCTGGAGCACTGCGTTGGCCTTCTCCTGAGGCAGGCGCAGATCCACCGCGCTGCCGGTCATGTTCACCAGGATTACGGGCTTGCCGCAATCCAGCAGGTCCTCCAGAAGCCTCTCCTGGCTGCGAGGCAGGTGGAGATCTCCCTTGTCACCGGAAGCGTAGGCGTTGCCGGTGTCCCCCTCTTCGCCTTCCAGGGTCTCGTCCAGACCGGTGACCATCACCACCACATCAGAGCAGGCAGCCACGGACTGGGCTTCCGCCACGCCGTCGGGCATGCTCTTGGCATAGGCCATTTCGTACAGCTTCTCGTTGCGCTCCTGGGGAGTCATGTCCTCCTGGAACATGTTGTCCAGCTCTTCCACTTCGTAGCCCGCATGGAGGGAAAGCCCTTCCAGATGGGGCTGGAACAGGTGGCAGCCCTCTGCGTACAGCACCTGGGCGCCCACCTGCTGAGCGAAGTCCTGAATGCCCTCCAGCACGGTGATGTACCGGCTGGCGGTGCCGTGGTAGTTGCCCATAAGGGCCCGGCGGCTGTTGGCGTTGGGGCCGATCACACCCACGGTCATGCCGGCCTTCAAAGCCACAGGCAGCACGCCGTCGTTCTTCAGCAGGACCAGGCTCTCTCTGGCCGCTTTCTCGGAAAGTGCCAGATGCTGGGGAGTTTCCACGTCTCTGCGGCCCAGGCCGTCGTACGGGGTCTTGTCGAACATGCCCAGCAGGAACCGGGTGGTAAACAGCCGCACACAGGACTGCTCCACGTACTTCTTGTCCAGCAGGCCCTCTTCCACGGCGTTGAGGATTCTCTGATAGGTGCAGCCGCAGTTCACGTCGCAGCCGTTCTCCAGGGCCAGCTTCACGGACTCCTCCGGCCGGCTGGTGACCTTGTGGTTCTTGTGGAAGTCCGCCACAGCCCAACAGTCGGAGACGAAGTGGCCTTCAAAGCCCCAGTCGCCCCGCAGGATCTTCTGGAGAGAGGGGCTGCCGCAGCAGACCTCTCCGTTGGTGCGGTTGTAGGCGCCCATCACGGCCTCCACCTTGGCCTCTTTCACGCAGGCCTCAAAGGCGGGCAGGTAGGTCTCTTCCATATCCTTCTTGGAAGCCACGGCGTTGAAGCTGTGACGCACCGCCTCGGGGCCGGAATGGACGGCGAAGTGCTTGGCGCAGGCGGCGCCCAGCATGTACTCCCCATCCCCCTGAAGGCCCTTGATAAAGGAGACGCCCAGACGGGAGGTGAGCTCCGGGTCTTCGCCGTAGGTCTCGTGGCCCCGGCCCCAGCGGGGATCCCGGAAGATGTTCACGTTGGGGGCCCAGAAGGTCAGGCCCTTGTAGATGTTCCGGTCACCACGGGAAGAGGCCTCGTTGTACTTGGCCCGGCCTTCCACACCGGTGACATGGCCCACTTCCTCCATCAGAGGGGCGTCGAAGGCGGCAGCCATGGCAATGGCCTGGGGGAACATGGTGGCCACGCCCGCACGGGCCACCCCGTGGAGGGACTCGTTCCACCAGTCGTAGGCGGGGATTCCCAGCCGGGGAATGGCGGGGGAATCGTACCGCAGCTGAGAGGCCTGCTCTTCCAGGGTCATCTGGGCGACCAACGCTTGGGCCCTGGCTTTTGCTTCTGTTCTGTCCATACGTAAGACTCCTTTGCTATAATGAGATGCGAGACTGCCCAGGCAGTCCCATGGACCTGAAACGGTCTGGGCCCGAGGTCCCTTTCGGGGCGGCGCCGGCCGAAAAGGTTCCTCAGGCAGCCCCCAGGGCCTGTCCGCGGCGCCAAGGGGACGAAGGATTCTTCCCTATCAGTTTATTCGATTGTGCTCATTTTTTCAATGGGAAAAAGAGAAGTTTTCTACGAAACCTCCATTTTTCACAGAAAATCTCAGGGCAGCAGGCGTTTTTCCCGCCGCCGGAGGAAGGCCTGCCGGTGCTTTCCCGGGACCCTTGACTTTCCGGGAAGCATGTGGTAAAATTTCTTCGATATGTTAGCCGCTGCCAATGGGCTCCGGCTGGATGAATCTAAAGAATGGAGAGATAGCGTTATGGAGAGAATCAAGACTTTAGATACCCGGAACCTGTGCGAGAGCGCCAAGAACGGCGGCTGCGGCGAATGCCAGACCTCCTGCCAGTCCGCCTGCAAGACCAGCTGCGGCGTGGCCAACCAGAAGTGCGAGAACACTGAGGAATAATTCCGAGGAATACAAACAGGGAAGCAGCCGCCTTTCGGGGCGGCGCTTTTTGTGTCAGAGAGGACATTTATGGTACATCAATATCAGCTCAACGGCTACAATATTGTGCTGGACACCTGCTCCGGCGGCATCCATGTGGTGGATGAGGTGGCTTACCACATCATCTCCCTGTTCGAGACCCACTCCCCCGAAGCCATTGTGGCAGCCGTGAAGGAAACATTCGGGGATTCTGTCACGGAGCAGGACATTCGGGACTGCATTGCCGACGTGCAAAGCCTGAAGGACGCCGGAAAACTGTTCACCCCCGATACCTTCGCGAACCTGGCAGGCACCTTCAAGGAGCGTTCCGGGGATGTGGTGAAGGCTCTGTGCCTCCACGTGGCCCACACCTGCAACCTAAACTGCGACTACTGCTTCGCCAGCCAAGGGAAATACCACGGTGACCGTGCCCTCATGAGCTTTGAGGTGGGCAAGCAGGCCCTGGATTTCCTCATGGACCACTCCGGCACCCGGCGGAACCTGGAAGTGGACTTTTTCGGCGGCGAGCCCCTGATGAACTGGGACGTGGTCAAGCGCCTGGTCCAGTACGCCCGCAGCGTGGAAAAGGAGCGGGGAAAGAACTTCCGGTTCACCCTCACCACCAACGGCATGCTCATTGACGACGACGTGATCGACTTCGCCAACCGGGAGATGAGCAACGTGGTGCTGTCCCTGGACGGCCGCAAGGAGATCAACGACCGGACCCGGGTGGACTACCAGGGCCGGGGCAGCTACGACAGAATTGTCCCCAAGTTCCAGAAGCTGGTGGCGGCCCGGGGCGGGAAAAACTACTACATGCGGGGCACTTTCACCCACGCCAACCCGGACTTCACCAAGGACCTGTTCCACATGGCGGACGACCTGGGCTTTACCGAGCTGAGCATGGAGCCGGTGGTCTGCGCCCCGGACGATCCCGCCGCCCTCACCCCGGAGGACCTGGAGATCGTCAAGAACCAGTATGAGATCCTGGCGAAGGACATGCTCCGCCGGGAAAAAGAGGGGAAGCCCATCACCTTCTACCACTACATGCTGGACCTCACCGGAGGTCCCTGCGTGTACAAGCGTATTTCCGGCTGCGGCTCCGGCACGGAGTATATGGCGGTCACCCCCTGGGGTGATCTGTACCCCTGCCACCAGTTCGTGGGGGAAGAATCCTACAAACTGGGAGACGTGTGGAATGGCGTCACCAACACGGCCCTGCGGGAGCAGTTCCGCGCCTGCAACGCCTACGCCCGCCCCGACTGTGCCGACTGCTGGGCAAAGCTTTACTGCTCCGGCGGCTGCGCTGCCAACGCCTACCACGCCACCGGGTCCATCCGGGGCGTGTACCAGGCCGGCTGCGACCTGTTCCGGAAGCGGATCGAGTGCGCCATCATGATGAAGGCCGCCAAGGAGACCGCCCAGTGAACACCCCGGTGGCAGACTTTGTCAGGCGCTACCGGGAAAGCGGCACTGTCCGGTTTCACATGCCAGGCCACAAAGGCAGGCTTTTCCTGGGCTGTGAGGATTGGGACATCACCGAGGTAAAAGGCGCCGACGCCCTGTTTGAAGCGGAGGGAATTCTAGCTCAAAGCGAGAAAAACGCCACCCGGCTTTTCGGCTCCCGCCGCACCTGCTACTCCACCGAGGGCTCCAGCCACTGCATCCGGGCCATGCTGTACCTGGCGGTCACCAACCGGCCCGCTGGGACTTCCCCCACTGTGGTGGCGGCCCGAAACGTTCACCGGGCTTTTGTGTCCGCGGCTGCCCTGCTGGACCTGGATGTGGAATGGCTCTGGCCGGAGGAAAGCCGCTCTTTGTGCGGGTGTCCCGTTTCACACCGGCAGCTGGAGGAAACCCTGAAGGGACTGCCCTCTCCCCCGGCGGCGGTATACCTCACCTCCCCAGACTATCTGGGAGGCATGGCGGAACTGGCTTCCCTGGCGGAAGTGTGTCACCGATACGGGACGCTTCTGGCGGTGGACAATGCCCACGGGGCCTACCTGCGGTTTTTATCCCCCTCCCTCCATCCCCTGGACTTGGGAGCGGACCTTTGCTGCGACTCCGCCCACAAGACCCTGCCGGTGCTCACGGGAGGCGCCTACCTGCACCTTTCCAAAACCGCCCCCCTGGGCATGGAGGACCAGGCCAAGACGGCGCTGGCCCTGTTTGGGTCCACCAGCCCCTCCTACCTGACCCTGTGCTCTCTGGATCTGTGCAACCGATACCTTTCAGAGGGATACGCTGCCCGGCTGAAAGAGACCCTGGATCAGCTGGGCCACGTAAAACAGCAGCTGTCCTGTCTTGGCTGGCAGGTGGAGGAAAGCGACCCGCTGCGATTAACCCTTCGTGCGCCCCAAGGGGTCACCGGCCAGGAACTGGGGGAACGGCTGCGGGAACATCACCTGGAATGCGAGTACGCCGACAGGGATTTCCTGGTGTTGATGGCCACCCCGGAAAACACGCCGGAACAGCTGGAACAGCTCCCCCTCGCCCTGGGTGCCAGCGAAGCTCCTGTGGGGGCCGCTCCCTCCCTTCCCCTCCCCAAGGGAAAGCGGGTGTGTTCCATTCGTCAGGCCCTGTTTTCCCCTCACAAGGTGGTTCCGGCCGAGGAGTCTCTGGGGTGCATTTGCGGGTCTCCCACCGTGGGGTGCCCCCCTGCGGTGCCCATCGTTGTGGCAGGAGAGGAGATTGGTCCAGAGGCATTGGAATTGTTTGCACGATATCAGGTCACACAGGTGGACGTGTTGACATAAAAAACTTCCCAAGGATGTTTCCTTGGGAAGTTTTTTCTTGCCCTTTACAGGCCCAGCCACTGCTCCAGAGAGAGTTCCCCCACGGCAGCCAGCCCGCTGACTGCCCCGCCAAAGGCAGCCTCCTCCTGGTTTTCCACCACCTGCAGCGGCATACGGAACCTCCGGGAAAGGAGCTGCTGCAGGGCCGGGTTCTGCCGGACTCCGTTGCCTGAAGCCACCAGGACGCTCCGGGAGATGCCCGCCTGCTGCTGAAGGGTCTCGTACAGGCCGTACAGCTCTTCTGCCATGCCGGCAAGCACCCCCCGAATAAACCAAGCCGGGTGGAAATTCTCCCGGCGGATCCCCTCCACCGACCCCGCCGCCTTGGGGTCCTCCCGGGTGCCCGCAAAGGTAGTGCTCACCTTCCAAGCCTCCTGCGGTCCGGGCTGAGCATCCAGAAGGGCTTTCATCACCCCGTACTGGGGGACGTCCGGAGCGCCGGCGGCTGCGGCATACTCCCGGAAAAAGCGTTCCAGGTCGGCGTAAGCTGCGCCCCCGCAGAGTGTAGCTCCCACCAGCAGGACGGTCCCCTTTACAAAAGGTCTGGCCTCTATGCCGGGCCACTCCCCGCAGCGGGTGGACAGCACAGAGATTTGGGCGCCGGTGCCCACGTTCACCAGCAGCGTCTCCCGGGCCCGCCGGACAGACCCCAGGAAGCTGGCTTGGTTGTCCCCCAGAGACACGCTGACCGGCACCCCCCGGTACTCCCCCAGCAGCTCCAGCTCCTGGGTGACTTCCGGAAAGAAGCCGGGGTCCATCCCCCAGACCCGGGCCGCGTCCCCCTGAAAGGAGCAGCGCTCCCCGTTGAACAGCCCCAGGCTGGCAGCCTGGCTGGCGTGAAGCAGAGGGCGCTTCCTGCCGGTGAGCACCATGCCCACATAGTCGGCGATGGTGCAGTACGTGACGGCGCCGGCAGGCACCAGCCCCTGTTTCAGGTTGTACAGGTGGGTGACCGTCCCATACCCGGCGGCGGCTTTCACCCCTTGCTCTCCCAGCAGCTGGCAGACACTTTTCCCCTCAAACACCGGCAGGTCTCCCCGGCCGTCCTGCCAGGTGTACAGGGGGCTTACCGCCCTGCCTTCCCCGTCCACGTACACAATGCCGTGCATCTGGCCTGTCAGGCCCACAGCGGCCACGTCCTCTTCCCACAGCTCCTCCAGGGCACCCACCACCTTGCCCACAATGGCGCCCACATCCTGGACGCGTTCCCAGGGATGGCCAGTCTCCAGAAAACTGCCGTTGTCCAGCGTCTCTTTCCGCCACACCTGTGGCCCGGAACTGTCCACCACATTGAAGCTGATGGTGGTGGTACCGATATCAATCCCAATGCTTTTCATGGTCCATCCTCCCCTTTGCGGGTCCATTATAGCGGGGCGGGCCGGCAGGTGTCAAGGGGCAGACAGAAAAAGGCTCCCCAGCGCCGGGAAGCGCGGGGAGCCTTTCTATGCAGCATTTTTCCAAAAGTAGGATTAGTACATGCCGCCCATGTCAGGAGCAGCGGGAGCCGCAGGAGCGGGCTCCTTGATGTCTGCCACCAGGGACTCGGTGGTCAGAATGGTGGAGGCCACGGAGGAGGCGTTCTGCAGAGCGGAACGGGTCACCTTGGTGGGGTCCACAATGCCGGCCTGAATCATATCCTGGAACTCGCCGGTGAGGGCGTTGTAGCCGTAGCCAACCTTGCCTTCGCTCTTCAGGTGCTCCACAATCAGGGAGCCCTCAATGCCGGCATTGGCGGCGATCTGGCGCACAGGCTCTTCCAGGGCCTTCAGCACAATGGCAGCGCCGGTCTTTTCGTCGCCCTCGGCAGCTTCCACGCAAACCTTCACAGCGGGGATCGCGTCGATGAGAGCGGTGCCGCCGCCGGCCACGATGCCCTCTTCCACAGCAGCCTTGGTAGCGGCCAGAGCGTCCTCAATGCGCAGCTTCTTCTCCTTCATCTCGATCTCGGTAGCGGCGCCCACCTTGATGACTGCCACGCCGCCGGCCAGCTTGGCCAGACGCTCCTGGAGCTTCTCCTTGTCGAACTCGGAAGTGGTGGTCTCGATCTGAGCGCGGATCTGGTTCACACGAGCCTTGATCTCATCGCTGTTGCCGGCGCCGTCCACAATGATGGTGTTCTCCTTGTCCACCTTCACCTGGCGGGCATGGCCCAGCTGGCTGAGCTGAGTATCCTTCAGCTCCAGGCCCACTTCTTCGGAAATCACCTGGCCGCCGGTGAGGGTGGCGATATCCACCAGCATTTCCTTGCGGCGGTCGCCGAAGCCGGGAGCCTTCACAGCCACGCAGGTAAAGGTGCCCCGCAGCTTGTTGAGGATCAGGGTGGTGAGGGCCTCGCCCTCAATGTCCTCGGCGATGATCAGCAGCTTCTTGCCGGACTGAACCACCTGCTCCAGCAGGGGGAGAATCTCCTGGATGTTGGAGATCTTCTTGTCGGTGATGAGGATATAGGGATCGTCCAGCTCGGCCACCATCTTGTCGGTATCGGTAGCCATATAGGGAGTGATGTAGCCACGGTCGAACATCATGCCTTCCACCACTTCGCTGTAAGTCTCAGCGGTCTTGGACTCTTCCACAGTGATGACGCCGTCGGAAGTGACCTTCTCCATGGCGTCGGCGATCAGCTGGCCGATCTCATCGCTGGCGGAGGAAACAGCGGCGACACGGGCGATATCCTTGGTGCCGTCCACCTTGTGGGAATTCTTCTCGATGGCTTCCACGGCCGCCTTGGTGGCCTTCTGCACGCCGCCCCGAAGGATCATGGGATTGGCCCCCGCGGCCACGTTCTTCATGCCTTCCCGGACCAGAGCCTGGGCCAGCAGGGTAGCGGTGGTGGTGCCGTCGCCGGCGATATCGTTGGTCTTGGTGGCAACTTCCTTCACCAGCTGGGCGCCCATGTTCTCAAAGGGGTCCTCCAGCTCCACTTCCTTGGCGATGGTCACGCCGTCGTTGGTGATGAGGGGAGCGCCGAACTTCTTATCCAGCACCACGTTACGGCCCTTGGGCCCCAGGGTGATCTTCACAGTATCCGCCAGCTGGTTGACGCCGCTGAGCAGCGCCTTCCGGGCGTCCTCGCCATAGATGATTTTCTTAGCCATAGTTATGTCAAATCCTTTCTTCTCTCAAATTGGGTTCTCTCTCAAAGAATGGGATGAATTCTCTCGGTTATTCCACCACAGCCAGAATGTCGGACTGGCGCACGATGGTGTACTCTTCCCCATCGATCTTCACTTCGGTGCCGCTGTACTTGGCGGAGATGACCCGGTCGCCTTCCTTCAGGTACATCTTCACTTCCTTGCCGTCCACTTCGCCGCCGGGGCCCACAGCGATCACTCGGGCAATCTGGGGCTTCTCCTGAGCTTTGGCTGCCAGCACAATGCCGCTCTTGGTGGTCTCTTCGGCTTCCTCAGCCTTGATCAGCACTCTGTCAAAAAGGGGTTTCACCGTCATAACACAACACCTGGGCCCAGTGAATTCTAAAGGTAATGTTTCGGGCCCGATCCTTTCTCCCCGTCTCTATCTTGATGTTTTCACACTCTCCGGGGCGGAGTGTTAAAACCGCCGGCAAACGCAGCGAAAAAGAAATTGCTCTCGTTGTACGCCGAAGCTTCGGCGTCTCGGGAATTAGCACTCTTTATTCCCGAGTGCTAAACCTATTGTAGCCATATGGTCAGTAAAAGTCAATAGCTTTTTCAAATTTTTTAATTTTTAACAGTTCCTTCACAAATAGCCCTCTCGCTCCCCGTCTCCACACAGAAAAGGGAGACCCTGTCCGGGTCCCCCTTTTTACACTGTTCCCAGGTATTTTTTGAAATTCCGCTGAAGCTTGTTGCCCTCATACCCCAGACTCTGGTAGAAGGCGTGGGCTCCTTTCCTGGTCTCTCCCGACACAAGCCGGACCGCGGAGGCACCCTGTTCCCGTGCCCAGGCCTCCCCGGCGGTCAGCAGTGCTCTGCCCACGCCCCGGCGCTGAAAGCTTCTGGCAACGGCAATGCCCATCACGTTCACCATGGGATCGGCGTAGAGCAGCTGGTACCACTCCAGGTGGAGATATCCCACCACCTCTCCCCCGGCCTCCGCCACCAGAATGCAGTGTGTGGGCGCTTCCAGCAGCGCTTTGAGACGCTCCCCCGTTTTTTCCTCGGAGTAGTCGTAGCCCATCTCCTCCCGGTTCAGTTTGGAAAGCGCCGCGGCGTCCTCCAGGCGAGCCGGGCGCAGGGTCAGGTCCATGATAATTCCTCCTTGACGCAAAAAAGGCCCGGCAGCCGCCAGGCCTTTTTCAAACCATCTTACTTGCCGAGCACCTTTTTCACGGTGGCTTCGATGTTCTCCGCGGACAGGCCGAATTCCTTCAGCAGGTCCACAGCGGGGCCGGAATGGCCGAACACATCGTTGACGCCGATCTTGGTGACGGGAGTGGGGCACACTTCAGACAGGTAGGAAGCCACGGCTTCGCCCAGGCCGCCCATGACGGTGTGCTCTTCCACGGTGACAATATGGCCGGTCTCCTTGGCAGCCTTCAGCACCAGCTCCTGGTCCAAGGGCTTAATGGTGTGCATGTCAATGAGGCGGGCGTCGATGCCGGCCTCTTCCAATGCCTTCACAGCCTTCACGGCCTCGCCCACCATCAGGCCGGTGGCGATGATGGTGATGTCCTTGCCGTCCCGCAGGGTGATGCCTTTGCCGATCTCAAACTGGAAGTCATCGTTGTTGTTGAAGCTCTCCACAGCCAGACGGCCCAGCCGGATGTACACAGGGCCCACATGCTCGGCGGCGGCCTTCACGGCGGCCAGCATCTCGTAGTGGTCGGCGGGGTTCAGAATGACCATGCCGGGGATGGAGCGCATCAGGGCGATGTCCTCACAGCACTGGTGGGTGGCGCCGTCCTCACCCACGGAGATGCCGGCGTGGGAGCCAACGATCTTCACGTTCAGGTGGGGGTAAGCCACGGAGTTGCGCACCTGCTCAAAAGCGCGGCCAGCGGAGAACATGGCGAAAGAAGCGGCGAAGGGAACCTTTCCGCAGGTGGCCAAACCGGCGGCAATACCGATCATATTGCACTCGGCGATGCCGCAGTCGATAAACCGCTCGGGATATTTTTTCTTGAAAATGCCGGTCTTGGTGGCTTCCGCCAGGTCGGCGTCCAGCACCACCACATTGGGATTCGTCTCGGCCAGGGCGGTGATCGCTTCACCAAAGCTCTCACGGGTGGCCTTTTTTACCATCTCAGCCATTCTGAAGCACCTCCAGACTTTCGGTCAATTCTTTCTTGGCAGCCTCATACTGCTCCCCGTTGGGGGCCTTGCCGTGCCAGCCCACCTGGTTCTCCATGAAGGAAACGCCCTTGCCCTTGGTGGTCTTGGCGATAATGGCGAAAGGCTTGCCCTTGCAGGCCTTGGCCGCGTTGAAGGCCTTCTCCAGGTCTTCGAAATCGTTGCCGCAAACGGTCATCACCTCAAAGCCAAAGGCCTCGAACTTCTTGTCGAAGGGCTCGGGACCGCCCACTTCGGAGATGGGGCCGTCGATCTGCAGGCCGTTGTAGTCCAGAATGACGCACAGGTTGTCCAGCTTGTGATGCCCGGCGAACATGCAGGCCTCCCAAACCTGGCCCTCCTCGCTTTCGCCGTCACCCAGCAGGGTGTAGACACGGTAGTCCTTGTTGTCCAGCTTGCCGGCCAACGCCATGCCCACAGCGGCGGAAATGCCCTGGCCCAGAGAGCCGGAGCTCATGTCCACGCCGGGGGTGCCCTTCATGTCGGGATGGCCCTGAAGCATGGCGCCGATATGGCGAAGCTTCTGGAGCTCTGCCTTGTCGAAGTAGCCGCGCTGGGCCAGGGTGGAATACCATCCGGGAGCGCAGTGGCCCTTGGACAGCACAAAGCGGTCACGATTGGGATTCTTGGGATCCTTGGGATCGATGTTCATCTCTTTGAAATACAGGTAGGTAAAGATGTCGGCCGCGGAGAGAGAGCCTCCGGGATGGCCGGACTTGGCGTTGTATACGCCTTCCAGGATGCCGAGACGCACCTGCGCCGCGGTGACCGCAAGGTCCTTGCGTTCTTGAGCGTTCATAGTTGCTTACCAGTCCTTTCCGCCAAAAGATCATGAGTTGCCTCATTCAAACTAATTGTAGCTTATTTTTCTAAAAAAAGCAATGCAAATCTTACTTTTCCGTTGTATTTATACGTCTTTAAGAGAGATTGGCCGCCCAAGGGTCCTCATTTTTTGTGTTTTAGCCAAACAAAGTTCCCGGTTTCCATACAGGTTTTCCCTGGAAGAAACCGGAAAGGTCTGCTTCCCTGCCGCATAATGGAACAGGAAGAGAACAAACTACCTGTGAACGCTTTTGACCATTCGCCTTCGGGCGCAAGAAAGGAAGAGTTTCCATGAAACAGAAAAACGGAAGGATCGGCAACCTGCCTGCCAACATCAACATCATGAACCCCGTCCCCAACAAGGACGCCCAGACCATCACCAGTTTGATTCGGAAAAATGGGAAAGTGGCCGGTTACGAGCTCTCCAACGGAAAGGTGCTGACCAAGCGGGAAGGCGTGGCCCTGGCCAAACAGGGAGGCATCCGGGGCGTGGCCATCGCCAGCCGCAACGGCAGCGAGTACCTGCGCTCCCTCCCCGACGGCAGCCAGTCCAACAACCTGGGAGACCTGCCCACTTCCCCGGAAAGCCTCCACTGAGAACCTACACACGCAAAAATCCCCTGACTGTTTCCAGCCAGGGGATTTTTTATTCAGAGATCAGAGAACTCATCCGAAGAAGGACGATTACTCGGCCATCTTCTTCAGCTTCTCGTACTTCTCCACAGCGTACTTCTCGGCGTTGGCGAACAGCTTCTCGGCGCGCTCCGGGAAGGAACGGGTCAAGCTGTTGTAGCGCACTTCGCCCATGATGAAGTCGCGGTAGGAAGCGGTGGGAGCCTTGCTGTCCAGCTGGAAGGGGTTCTGGCCCTCGTCAGCGCGGCGGGGGTCAAACCGGAAGTTGTGCCAGTAGCCAGCGGCCACAGCCTTCTTCTCCTCCACCTGGGAGACGCCCATGCCGCCCTTGATGCCGTGGTTGATGCAGGGAGCGTAAGCCAGGATGATGGAGGGGCCATGGTAGCTCTCGGCCTCGGAGAAGGCCTTGATGCACTGGTTCATGTCGGCACCCATAGCAACCTGGGCCACGTAGACGTAGCCGTAGGTCATGGCGATGCCGGCCAGGTCCTTCTTCTTGGTGGCCTTACCGGTGGCAGCGAACTGCGCCACGGAGCCGCAAGGAGTGGACTTGGAAGCCTGGCCGCCGGTGTTGGAGTACACCTCGGTGTCGAAGACCAGGACGTTGATGTCCTCGCCGGAAGCAAGGGCGTGGTCCAGGCCGCCGAAGCCGATATCGTAGGCCCAGCCGTCGCCGCCCAGGATCCACATGGACTTCTTGGCCAGGTAATCCTTATCCTTCAGGATCTCCAGGGCCAGCTTGCAGGCCTCGCAATCGCAGTACTTGGCGCCGGAAGCCTTCAGCTCAGCAGCATGCGCCTGCATATCGCCCAGCTTGTCACCGAAGATCTCCTTGGCCTTGTCGGAGTTGACAAAGGCAGTGAGCTCATCGATGGTGGCAACACCCTGCTCCAGGGCAGCGATGTAGTCCTTGGAGGGCTGGTCGTTGGCGGCGCGGTCGTTCATGGTATCCAGCCACTTCTGAGCGGCCTCCTTCAAGGCAGCGTTGGCGTTGGAAGCAATCAGCTTCTCGGTCAGCTCAGCCAGACGGCCGCGAACAGCGTTCTGCGCCAGGGCCATGCCCAGGCCGAACTCGGCGTTGTCCTCGAACAGGGAGTTCTCCCAAGCGGGGCCGTGGCCTTCCTTGTTGACGGTGTAGGGAGTGGCGGGAGCGGAG
>CALWCD010000056.1 GCA_944376265.1 uncultured Clostridia bacterium
AGATCTTCAACGTCAACTGGTTCCGTCTGGACGACGAAGGCCACTTCCTGTGGCCCGGCTTCGGCGACAACTTCCGCGTCCTGGAGTGGATCATCAAGCGCTGCGAGGGCAAGGTGGACGCTCAGGAAACCGCTATCGGCTATGTGCCCTACGCCGAGGACATCAACCTGGAGGGCATTTCCGACTTCTCCATCGACACCCTGAAGTCCATTCTGGAAGTGGACAAGGCTGCCTGGGCCAAGGAAGCCGAGGGCATCGAAGAGTTCTACAAGCAGTTCGGCGACAAGCTGCCTGAGGAACTGAAGAACCAGCTGGCCACTCTGAAGAAGAACTGCCAGTAATTCCACAGACATTATTTCACCCTTAATTTCAACCTCTTCTCATAAAAAAGGCGGCAGCCGGGTCGTTCCCGGTTGCCGCTTTTTGTCTGTTTGTTCTGGGGAAAACGAAAAGGAGCTGCCTTCACGGCAAGCTCCTTTTTCTCACAGAACCTTGGAGAGGAATTCCTTCAAGCGGGGATTCTGGGGATGGGTGAAGAAGGTTTCCGGGTCGTTCTGCTCGGCAATGACGCCTCCGTCCATGAACAGCACCCGGGTGGCCACGCTGCGGGCAAAGCCCATCTCGTGGGTGACCACCACCATGGTCATGCCCTCGTCTGCCAGCTCCTTCATAATCTCCAGCACTTCCCCCACCATTTCCGGGTCCAGAGCGGAGGTGGGCTCGTCAAAGAGCATCACGTCCGGATTCATGGCCAGGGCCCGGGCAATGGCGATGCGCTGCTGCTGCCCGCCGGAGAGCTGCTTGGGGTAGGCGTTTGCCTTGTCCGGCAGGCCCACCCGCTCCAGCAGCTCCCTGGCTTTTTTGTCGGCCTGGGACTTGGTCATCAGCTTCAGCTTCACAGGGGCCAGGGTGATGTTCTGCTTCACGGTCATGTGGGGGAACAGGTTAAACTGCTGGAACACCATGCCCATCCGGGCCCGGAGCTTGTTGATGTCGTTTTTGGGGTCGGTGATGTCCACACCCTCGAAGGTGATGGTGCCGCCGGTGGGTTCCTCCAGCAGGTTCAGGCAGCGCAGGAAGGTGGATTTCCCCGAGCCGGAAGGCCCGATAATGGCCACCTTTTCCCCTTTGGAAATGTGCTCGCTGATACCCTTGAGGACCTGATGGCCCTCAAAGGACTTTTCCAGGTTTTTAACGTCGATCACTTGCGCGCAGCCTCCTTTCCAGCTTGCCCTGGAGCCAGGTGAAGATCAGCACCAGGATCAGGTACATGGCGGCGGTGATGAGATAGGGCCACATGGCCTCGTAGGTGCGGGACACAATGGCCTGGGCGAAGTAGACAATCTCCTTGCCGGCCACCACCGAGATCAGGGAGGTGTCCTTCAACAGGGTGATGAACTCGTTGCCCAAGGCGGGAAGAATGGCCTTAAAGGCCTGGGGCACCACAATGTGCCGCATGGTGTCCAGGTAGCCCAGCCCCAGGGAGCGGCCGGCTTCCGCCTGGCCGGGGTCCAGGCTCATCAGGCCGCCCCGGATGATCTCCGCCACATAGGCCCCGGAGTTGATGCCCAGGGAAAGGGCGCCCACCAGGGTGAAGTTCCGGCTGGACTTAAACACCACAAAGCCCATAATCAGCAGCTGGACCATCATGGGGGTGCCTCGGATGACGGTGACGTACACTTTGCAGATCAGGTTCAGCACAGCCAAAATGGGGTTGTGCCGGCCCTTGCGCTGCTGGTCGTGGCCGGTGCGGATCACCGCCACCACAATGCCCAGCACCACGCCGATGCACAATGCCAGGATGGTTACCAGCACCGTAGTGCACAGACCCTCCAAATACTGCTGCCATCGGTTGCCCTCGAACCAGGCCCGGTAGAAATTCATGTAGGATTGCTGCCAGAACCCGGGGTCCTCCAGGGCGGAGAACTGTTCGTACAACTGGGTGAAATTCATCTGCCCACTCCTCTCTCAATGCCCGTAATATGGCAAAAAGAGCGGCGCGGGCCGCTCCTTTTGCGGAAGTATACAAAGCGCTGGTTTTATTCGGCGCTGATGTACTTGTCCATGATTTCCTGCACGGTTCCGTCGTCGATGAGCTCCTGGAGAGCGGTGTCGATGGCGTTGAGGAGAGCCTCGTTGCCCTCATCCACAGCGGCGCAGTAGTCCTCGGTGATCCAGGGGCTGTCCAGGATCTTCAGACCCTCGTTGGCCTTCACAAACTCCTCAGCGGGGGCGTTGTCAATGATCACGGCATCGATCTGGCCGTTCATCAGGGCCTGCACAGCGGTGGCGCCGTTGTCGTAAGCCTGCACATGGTCCTCGCCGTAGCCGCCCTCCTCAGGGGAATAGGAGGCATAGATGTAACCAGTGGTGCCAGCCTGGGTGCCGATCATCTTGTCGTTGGCCAGGTCGTCGGTGGAAGTGATGTCGGAATCCTCGGGAACGATAACCACCTGCACGCCGGTGGCGTAGCTGGTGGTGAAGTCCATAACCTCGTCACGCTCTTCGTTGTAGGTCAGGCCCGCCAGCATTACGTCGGCGGTGTTGTTCTGCACAGCCAGCAGGGCGGAGGTGAACTCCATGTCGTCGATCTGGAGCTCCAGGCCCAGCTTTTCAGCAATGGCGGAAGCGATTTCCACGTCGATGCCCTCGAAGCCGGTGCCG
This sequence comes from uncultured Clostridia bacterium, assembly GCA_944376265.1. Classification (GTDB taxonomy): domain Bacteria; phylum Bacillota; class Clostridia; order Oscillospirales; family Acutalibacteraceae; genus Acutalibacter. Next base: position 2,665 of record CALWCD010000056.1, read on the forward strand.
TTGAAGCCTTCGCCGTCGGCCACCATCTCATAGGGAGGGAACTGAGCGTTGGTGGACATGATCAGCTTGCCCTCTTCAATGGTGGTGAACTCGCCGTAGTCGCCGGTCTCGGTGGTGGAAGCCTCTTCGGAGGTCTCGGAAGCCACGGAGCTGTCCTGGGCCACAGAGGATTCGCTGGTGGTGGAAGAAGTTCCGGCAGCGGAAGAAGAGCCGGTGTCGGCGCTGCCGCAGCCGGCGAAAGCGGCGGTCATCACCATGAGAGCCGCCAAGAGTGTCGCGATTTTTTTCATGTTCTTTCTCTCCTTAACTGCGTTTGGTAATCCCCTTGCGGGGAATATTCACATTATACAACTTTTTCCCCAGTTTGCAAGGGGGTGCGATAGGGAATAATCAGGGCTATTCCCCGTATTATTTGTATAAAAATACAACGGCGGCCTTCTGCCGGGAAAAACACGTTGACAAACGGGGCGGCGGGGTTTAAACTTAAAGCACAGTTTAAAGCCGGCCACCGGCGGGAAGGAGGGGGCGCCGTGGAGGGATACAGCATTTCCCAGGCAGCGGAGCGGTTTGGCATAGAGCCCCATACCCTGCGTTTTTACGAGAAGGAGGGGATCATCCATCCCCAGCGGACCCAAAACGGGATTCGGGTGTACACCGAGGAAAACCTGGGCCAGCTGGAAATGGTCCTCTGCCTGAAAAGCACCGGGATGCCGCTGAAAGACATCAAGCGGTATTTCGACCTGGTGGAGCAGGGGGACGAGACCCTGGAAGAGCGGCTCCGCATTTTTAAAGAGCACCGGGCCCACGTGCTGGAGGGCATTGCGGAACTGCAAAAGCACCTGGAGAAGATCGAGCACAAAATCGCCTACTTGAAGAAGCAGGGAGCGTAAAAGTTTTTGGTCCAGCTTTTTTCAAAAAGCTGGCGAGGTGTGGAGCGGAGCTCCACGACCTTAACGGCGAAGCCGAAAAGGAAAAGCAGTGCCGCAGGCCGCACGCTGCCGCAGGCAGATAGGCCAAGGCGCGGCCCTGTTGCGGGAACGGAAAAAAGGACATCCGAGTGTAACTGCTCAGGTGTCCTTTTGCTGTTTCTATAAGTGGGCCGCTCGCGGAGCTGCAGCCCTTCGGGCTGGTGCGCTCTGCTCGCTGTTTTTTTCCGGCTGCGCCGGTTTTTGAGCCGCGAGGGCTGGGGCTGGTTCCCGTTGGGGGCCGCTCAGCGGGCTATCGCCTACGGCGCGTGCGCCTGCTTCGCTGGCTTTTTCTTTCGGCTGCGCCGATTTAAGGCAGCGAGGGCTGGGGCTGGTTCCCGGTGTAGGGCCGCTCAGCGGGCTATCGCCTACGGCGCGTGCGCCCGCCTCGCTGCTTTTTCTTTCGGCTGCGCCGGTTTAAGGCCGCGAGACGCTGTCTCGCGCTCTGCAAGCCTTTGAAAAGGCTTGAGCGAAACTTTTACGCCGCTTCGCGGTTTAAACATTAAAGCGGAACAGCACAATGTCCCCGTCCTGCATTACGTAGTCTTTGCCCTCGCTGCGGACCAGGCCCTTTTCCTTGGCGGCGGCCATGGTGCCGCACTCCATCAGCTCGTCAAAGCCGATGACCTCCGCCCGAATGAAGCCCCGCTCGAAGTCGGAGTGGATCTTCCCCGCGGCCTGGGGAGCCTTGGTGCCCTTTTTGATGGTCCAGGCCCGCACCTCGGGCTTGCCGGCGGTGAGGTAGGAGATCAGCCCCAGCAGGGAGTAGCAGGCTTGGATCAGCCGGTCCAGTCCGGACTCCTCCAGACCCATGTCGCTGAGGAACAGGGACTTTTCCTCCGGCTCCATGCCGGAGATCTCCGCCTCGATCTCAGCGCAGATGGGCAGCACGGCGGCATGCTCTTCCTTGGCAAACTCCTCCACCACCTGGAAGTACTTGTTGTGTTCCACCCCATCCCGGAAATCGTCCTCGCTCATGTTGGCGGCGAAGATGATGGGCTTGTTGGTCAGCAGGGACACGGTGGAGAGGATCTCCGCCTCTTCCTCGGTGCACTCCACGCTCCGGGCGGACTTGCCGGCCTCCAGGGCCTCGTGGACCCGCTCCAGAAACTCCAGCTCGGTCTGGTATTTTTTGTCGGCCTTCAGCATCTTTTTGGTCTTGTCGATGCGCCGGTCCAGCACCTCCAGGTCGGAGAGCACCAGCTCCAGGTCGATGGTCTCAATGTCCCGCTTGGGGTCGATGCTGCCCTCCACGTGGACAATGTCGTCGTTTTCAAAGCACCGCACCACATGGACAATGGCGTCCACCTCCCGGATGTTGGAGAGGAACTTGTTCCCCAGGCCCTCTCCCTTGGAGGCGCCCTTCACCAGGCCGGCAATGTCCACAAACTCAATGGTGGCCGGGGTGAACTTGTCCGGCTCGTACATTTCGGCCAGCTTGTCCAGCCGCTTGTCCGGCACGGCCACCACGCCCACGTTGGGCTCGATGGTGCAGAAGGGGTAGTTGGCCGACTGGGCGCCGGCGTTGGTAATGGCGTTGAACAAGGTGCTCTTTCCCACATTGGGAAGGCCCACAATACCTAGTTTCATGCAGCTTGCGCCGGGGAACGTCCCCCGGCTCCCTCTCTTTCTCTAAGGAAAAATCCTGTTGTCATCCTATTATTATACTGCGGTTCCCTCGTTCCCGCAAGCCTGAGGTTCCAGTTCCCGGACCATTTTCAGCACCATCCGGTCTCCTTTCCACGGGACCCGGCCTTCCGTTGTGAACCCCATTTTGCTCCAGAAAGCGAACCCCCAGCGGTTTTCCTCCAAGCATCCCAGACGCACCGCGGCGAAGCCGGCTTCTTTCCCCAGGGAAAGAAGGGTTCTCACCAGCCGGGAGCCCAGTCCCTGGCGCTGATGGGTCCCGTCCAGCTCCAAAAGGCCCAGGTACAGCGTGGACTCCTCCGGGTAGCCTGCCACCAGGTCCCACACGGCGGCAAGACGTTCCCCCTGAAAATAACCCAGAAACAGTTTGTGTTCCGGCAGGCGGCCCGGGGGAAGGTCCGTCCTGTCCTCCCGGCAGGTCTCCAGCGTGGGAGGGCTGTCCAGGGCAAGGGCATTGTACTCGGGATTGCTTTGATACAGGGCCAGAACTTGGGGAAGGTCCTCTTCTTCCAAAGGCCGCAGTCCGGGAAGCGCCTCTTCCAGCAAGGCCAAAAGCCGTTCTCTCTGCTCCATGGCAGGTCTTACAGGTGATACCCGAAGGTCTGGTCCAGCCAGGTGAGGGCCAAATCCATCCACCGGGCGTTGTAGTCGTCCTGGGAACCGGTCTCCTGGGTGCACACGGAAAGGCCGTGGATGCCGTGGGGGAAGAAGTGGGCCTCGGCGGGGACGCCGGCGTTGTGCAGGGCGGTGAGCATCTTGATGCTGTTCTCCACCGGCACCAGCTCGTCCTCCATGGTGTGCCACAGGAAAGCGGGGCAAGTGTCCTGGGAGACGTGCTTGTCCAGGGAGAAGTACTGGTAGCCGGGTGTGCCGGCCTTGCAGCCGCTGACGTTTTCCATGGACATCACATGGGCGTGCTCATCGGCGGTGATGACGGGATAGCACAGGATCATGGCGTTGGGCTTGTTTTTGCCGCCCTGGTTGTCATAGACCTTCAAAAATTCCGGGTCGTTCCACAGGGTGCCCAGGGAACCGGCCAGATGGCCGCCGGCGGAAAAGCCGCACACCGCCATTTTCTCCGGGTCCACATGGTATTCCTCCGCCCGCTCCCGGATCTGCCGGAAGGTCTCGGAAAGCTCCTTCAGGGGGCGGAACTCCTTGGCGTATTCCCCTACGGAGTACAGCAGGGTGAACACCTGGTATCCCCGGGCGAAGAACCGCAGGGCCACCGGGTCTGCCTCCCGGGGAGAACAGCCGATGTAGGCGCCGCCGGGGCAGAGCACCACGGTGGGGAAGGTTTTCCGGTGGCCTTCCATCTCGGTGATGGGGGTGTGCAAGTAGCCAATCACCTGGCCGTCGGTTTCGGGAATGGGTTTGAATGTGACAAGTTCCATAGCAAGGCTCCCTTTCTGTAACAGAAGAAAAAATAACGTTTCTCTTCCCATTATCCCAGAAAAAACAGGATTGTCAAGGCGGCATCCGGGAAGAAGGCTTGCCTTTTTGGAGAAGATAGGGTAGGATGAAGAAAACAGCAAAGGGAGGCTTGTTTATGGGACCTTATGAGTACGTGGTGGAGAGCATTGCGGGGGAGTATGCCTACCTGCGGCGCACGGACATTTACGACAGCGGCGAGCCCATGATGATCGCCATGGCCCTGCTGCCTGACGGGGTGGACGTGGGAACCAGGCTGCGGTGGGAGAACCTGGTGTACTCCGTGCTGGAATAACCCCGGCGGATTGGGGAAAGCGGCTTGATTTTCCCTCCGCTTTGTGGGAGAATAGATAAGAGAAACATCACTGCTTTTGTGGGGGTATCAGGTTATGGAATCACTGCGCGAACTCTACCGCATCGGACGGGGGCCTTCCAGCTCCCACACCATGGGGCCGTCCCACGCGGCGTCCCTGTTCCGGGAAGAATTTCCCCAGGCGGACCGGTTCCAGGCGGTGCTTTACGGCTCCCTGGCCAAAACCGGCAAAGGCCATCTCACCCACGTGGCCATTGAGGACGCCTTCGCGCCCCTGCCCACTCAGATCCGCTTCGAGATGGACACGCCCGAGGAGAGCCTGCCCCATCCCAACACCATGACCCTGGAAGCCTTCTCGGGGGAGGAGTCCCTGGGGTTCTGGCGGGTGTTCAGCGTGGGGGGCGGCAAGATCCAGATTGAGGGCAGGCCCGCGGTGGCCGCCCAGGATGTGTACCCCATCAGCACCTTCCGGGAGATCAAGGAGTACTGCCAGCGGGAGGGGAAATTCCTGTGGCAGTTCGTGGAGGAATACGAGGGCCCGGAGATCTGGGACTATCTGCGGGACGTGTGGAAGCAGATGAAGTCCACGGTCTACAACGGCCTGAACACGGAAGGGGTGCTCCACGGAGGCCTGGGGGTGCAGCGCAAGGCCAAGTACCTGGTGCGCCAGCGCCATATGGATGAAAGCGCCGAAACACGGGAGAACCGGAAGGTGTGCGCCTACGCCTTTGCCGTCAGCGAGGAGAACGCGGGAGGCGGCATGGTGGTCACCGCGCCCACCTGCGGGGCCTCCGGGGTGCTGCCGGCGGTGCTGCTGTTCAAACAGGAGCAGCAGGGCTTTTCCGACACGGACGTGCTCCACGCCCTGGCGGCCGCCGGGGTGGTGGGGAATATCATCAAGACAAACGCCTCCATTTCCGGCGCCGAGTGCGGCTGCCAGGCGGAGGTAGGCAGCGCCTGCTCCATGGCGGCGGCGGGGCTGGCGGAGCTGTACCACATGGAGCTGGATCAGATCGAGTACGCGGCGGAGGTGGCCATGGAGCACCATCTGGGCCTGACCTGCGACCCCATCGGCGGCCTGGTGCAGATCCCCTGCATCGAGCGCAACGCGGTGGCGGCCATGCGGGCAATCAACGCCCTGAGCCTGGCCAATTTCCTCACCCACACCCGGAAAATCTCCTTTGACATGGTGGTAAAGACCATGTACGAGACAGGCCGTGACCTGTTCTCCAAGTACCGGGAGACCAGCGAAGGCGGCTTGGCCAAGGTTTACGTGGAGTAAACCGGTTGACATCTGCCGGGGAAATCAAGTATAATACTGAATAGCTTCTCACAGGCCCGAGCCGGTGAGAAGCCGCATCGAGGTGTTGCGCAGTTGGTAGCGCGCGTGGTTTGGGACCACGAGGCCGCAGGTTCGAGTCCTGTCACCTCGACCAGGCTGTGCCTGGACGCACTCCGCGTTCCAAGGCCCGGCCTTTTCTTTTGCCTTGCTAAGGCAAAACTAAGGTTTTCGTGCGATCCTATACAGGAGGAGGTGGGCCCATGAAACTGCTGTACGCGGAGGATGAAGCCGCCATGAGCGAGGCGGTGGTGGACATCCTCACTTACCACAATTATCTGGTGGACGCCGTCTACGACGGGGAGGAGGCTTTGGCCTACGCCCAGGCGGAGCAGTACGACGGCATCATCTTGGACATTATGATGCCCAAAATGAGCGGGCTGGAGGTGCTCCGCTCCCTGAGAGGGGCAGGCTGCACCACGCCGGTGCTGCTGCTCACCGCCAAGGGGCGGTGATGGCCCGGGACGCCCACACCCAGCAGGGGGTGTACCGCATCCGCAGCCTGTACTTTGACAACCTGGCGGACAAAGCCCTCCGGGAAAAACTGGACGGGGTAAACGGCCGGGAGAAGTTCCGGATTCGGTACTACAACGGCGACTACCTGGGATGAGCGCCTATGTCCACCCATAAGTATCTCCGACATGGGCTCCATGAACGGAACCATGGGCGGCGGCATGGGCAGCATGGGCGGCATGGAGGTCCCCGATGATTTCGAGCTTCCCCAGGACATGGAACCTTCTGAGGAGGGGGAGGGAGAGCCGCCCCAGAATGGGGAGGACCGCAAAGCCCCCCAAGGGGAAAGCTCCCAGGAGGGCGGGGAGTTCCCTCAGGACGGCGCTCCCCCTGACGGCATGCCGAAAGGCGGGCCGGAGGGCGGGAATTTCCAGGCCTTTGCGGAAAAATCACAAAAAACCGCTTGACAAACTAAAATGATGGTGATATAGTTACAGCAATCAATCAACTGGAAACCGACGACCGGGACGAGTACTTTTCCAAAACCGTTTCCAAAGCGAGCCATGGAGGGTGAAAGCATGGCGGGATGGGGGAAAAGGAATGGACCCGCGAGGGCGAACCGAGCGCAGGCTCTTTCAAGGGCCGGCGTTAGGCGAGACGGAGGCTGACCGTTACAGCAGCTAGCGTATCCTGTGTACGCGATGAGCGCGCCCGGCTGGGGCGAATTTAGGTGGCACCGCAGATGCGAAACTTCGCGCACCTGTCCTAAGTGTTTAGGACAGGTGCGTTTTTCGTTTTCATGTTGGTTGAGCTCAAATTTCATTTTCTGAAAGGATGGTTCAAGATGGCACAGATCCCCTACAAAATCTACTTGGATGAAAGCGAGCTGCCCAAGGCATGGTACAACCTGCGGGCCGACATGAAAAACAAACCCGCTCCTCTGCTGAATCCCGCTACCCAGAAACCCATGACCTTTGAAGAGCTGCGGCCCGTGTTCTGCGACGAGCTGGTGCGCCAGGAACTGGACGACACCACCCCCTATTTTGACATTCCCAAAGAGATTTTGGACTTCTACAAGATGTACCGGCCCTCCCCTCTGGTTCACGCGGAGTTCCTGGAGAAGGCTCTGGACACCCCCGCCAAGATCTACTACAAGTTCGAGGGCAACAACACCTCCGGCTCCCACAAGCTGAACTCCGCCATTGCCCAGGCCTACTACGCCAAGCAGCAGGGCCTCAAGGGCGTCACCACCGAGACCGGCGCCGGCCAGTGGGGCACTGCCCTCTCCATGGCCTGCTCCTTCTTCGGCCTGGACTGCAAGGTGTTCATGGTGAAGGTCTCCTACGAGCAGAAGCCCTTCCGCCGGGAAGTGATGCGCACCTACGGCGCCTCTGTCACCCCCTCTCCCTCGGAGACCACCAACATTGGCAAGAAGATTCTGGAAGCCCATCCCGGCACCAGCGGCAGCCTGGGCTGCGCCATCAGCGAGGCCGTGGAAGTGGCCACCGGCCTGGAGGGTTACCGGTACGTGCTGGGCTCTGTTTTGAACCAGGTGCTGCTCCACCAGTCCATCATCGGCCTGGAGACCAAGGCGGCCTGCGATAAGTACGGCATCAAGCCCGACATCATCATCGGCTGCGCCGGCGGCGGCTCCAACCTGGGCGGCCTGATCTCCCCCTTCATGGGCGAGAAGCTCCGGGGCGAGGCCGACTACAAGTTCATCGCCGTGGAGCCTGCTTCCTGTCCCTCCTTCACCCGGGGCAAGTTCGCCTACGACTTCTGCGACACCGGCATGGTCTGCCCCCTGCAGAAGATGTACACCCTGGGCTCCAACTTCATCCCCTCTGCCAACCACGCAGGCGGCCTGCGGTATCACGGCATGAGCAGCGTGCTGAGCCAGCTGTACGCCGACGGCCTGATGGAGGCCCGGGCTGTGGAGCAGACCGCGGTGTTCCAGGCGGCGGAGCTGTTCGCCCGGGTGGAGGGCACCCTGCCTGCCCCCGAGAGCAGCCACGCCATCCGGGTGGCCATTGACGAGGCTCTCAAGTGCAAGGAGACCGGAGAGGAAAAGACCATTATCTTCGGCCTTACCGGCACCGGCTATTTCGACATGACCGCCTACCAGAAGTTCAACGACGGCGTGATGATCGACTACATCCCCACCGACGAAGAGCTGGAAGAGAGCTTCCGGCAGCTTCCCAAGATCGACCTGTAAGCGTATGGGGTTCAAAAAAAGGGCCAGCCTTTGAGGGCTGGTCCTTTTGTTTACGGCTCTTTCAGTTCTCCCTGGATGATAAGCCGGTAGTCCCCGGCTTTCCAGGCGGCGGTCAGCTCCTGGATGGACCCTGCCGGCCGGCGCAGGGCCACTCCCGCCATGCCGATGGCTGGGTCGTCCGCCCGGTGCACGTCGCCCCCGGAGGTGGGCAGCAGGTGGTGTTCCCGGGCGAACTGGGCCGCCCGCTGGTTTTCCGGAGGGCGGTTGAAGTAGTTGAACACCTCGGCTCCGTCCAGAAATTCCGGCTGGGGCTGGATGGTCCTGTCAATGTAAGGCCTGTCCCGAAAGGGGTGGGCCATGGAGAGAAAGCCCCCCGCCTCATGGACCAGGGCGGCGTACTCCGAAAGGGGCAGCAGGTGCAGGTCCCGGTGAGACAGGAGAAACTCCAGGTCCACCCCGTAGGTGAGCACTTCTTTCCCGCCGCCGTACTGGTGTTCCAGGCCGAAAAACACGGAAAAGCCGTGAGCGTCGCCCCAGGTTTTGGCGGCCAGGTAGGCCTCCCAGTAGCGCTGGACCTTCTCCTCCCAGGGAAGGCGGCGGTCCACCGCGGTGTTTCCCAGCAGGAAGTGGTCCGTCAGCACCATGCCGGCGTAGCCCTGCTGCCAGTAGGCCCGGGCCATTTCCTGAGGTTCACTCATGGCACAGGCGCTGCACCAGCAGCAGTGGCAGTGTGTCTCATAGCGGTAGGGAAATTCTCTTTCCAAAGCTTCTTGTGTCATGGAAACGTCGCTGTTCCTTTCTAAAAATAAAGGGTTAGTTTGCCGTTTTCTCTTCGCCGCTGACCACGTTGTTGGCCCAAATGCCGGAGGCCAGCATGATGGTGCCGATCACCGCCTTGATAATGTCCGCGCAGGAGACAAAGAAGAACACCCACACCACCGAAAGCCCGGTGAACTGGCACAGACAGTAGGCCATAGGCAGGTTCACCACCCAGGTGAACACGCAGTCGAAGAGGAAGGTGATAAAGGTTTTCCCCCCGGAGCGGATGGTGAAATAGGTGCCGTGGACGTAAGAGGTGAGGGGCAAAAACGCCCCGGAGATGATCAGCAGCTGGGTGGCGGTCTGCCGCACCGCAGGCTCCGTGTTGTAGATGCTGGGGATAAAGGGAGAACAGGCGATAATGCCTCCCCCGATCACCAGGTTGACGCAGACGCTGAAAAACAGCAGTTTGCGCACCGTGTCCTTGGCGCCGGGAATGTCCCCCGCTCCCAGCAGCTGGCCGGAGAGAATGCCGATGGCGTTGCCCAGGGCCATCATCACAATGGCGAACAGGTTCCACACCGTGGAGTTGATGTTGGTGGCGGCAACGGCCTGCAACCCCCGGGTGGCGTAGCACATGTTCACTGCCGCCGTGCCAATGGACCACAAAGTCTCGTTGAGCAACAGGGGGGTGCCGGTGACGGCAATCTGTTTGACCAGGGACAGGGGGATGCGGAAGTCCCGGAACAGCCCCTGGACAAAGGGGAACTGCTTCCGGTGGCGGTAGGTGCGCAGCAGCAGGTAGGCCATCTCCACATAGCGGGAGATCACCGTGGCCAAAGCGGCGCCGGCCACCCCCATTCTGGGGAAGCCGAAGCTGCCGAAGATCAGCAGGTAGTTGCCCACCAGGTTGACGCAGATGGCAATGATGCTGGCCACCATGGGGGAGAAGGTCTCACCTACGTCCCGGAGGGTGCTGGAAAAGCACTGGACCAGGGCGAAGGGCAGCAGCCCCCACAGGATGATGTTCATATAGTCTTTGGCGTGACCCAGGGTGGCGGTGATCTCCTCCGGGGTGGAGGCCTCCTTGTTCAGGTACAGCTGGAACAGCTGCTGGCCAAACAGCAGAAAGACAAGGATGCCCAGGGCCCAGATCACCAGGCTGAACAGCAGCCGGAACCGGAGGGTGTAGCGCACCCCCTCATAGTCCTTCTTGCCGAAGAACTGGGCGCCGAAGATGGAGGCCCCTCCCAGGCCGCCGAAAATGGTCAGGTTGAAAATGAATACAATCTGGTTGACAATGGCCACCCCGGACATGGGGGAGGTGCCCAGGCGGCCCACCATCACGTTGTCCAGCAGGTTGACAAACTGGGTGATGCCCTGCTGGACGATCATGGGCACCAACAGGGCCAGCACGGCGGCGTAGAATGCCCGGCTGCCAATCAGTTTTTTCCTCAAGCTTTTCATAAAGTTCGATTCTCCTTGTTTTCCCCAAAAAAATCTCTTATCCCAGCAGGGCTCCCAACCCCTGGGCCAGGTCCTCCTCCGGCGTCAGCCGCTGGATCAGCTCTCCGTAGTCCGTTATGTACAGGTCCGCCAGGGCGGCGATGCCCTCTTTAGTCTCGGCGGCGCCTTCCCCGTCAGCGGAGACAGCGTCCTCCACCGCCACCACGGGGAACCCTGCGGCCTTGGCAGTGCGAATGGCGTAGGCGGAGTCCTCGAACACCACGCTCTCCCGGGGGGACGCCCCCAGCTTTTCGGCGCAGTGGAGAAACACCTCCGGATGCTCCTTGCTTTTGCCCACCTCTCCGCAGGTGGCGAAGCAGTCCACCAGGGGAAGCATCCCCAGCCGTTCCAGCGCCAGCAGAACACCCTCCCGGTTGGAGGCGGTGGCCACGGCAATGGGCACCCGGTTTTCCTTGAGAAGCTGTAAAAAGGCCTTGGCGTGGGGCTTTTCCCCCACCCGGGCCCGGTAGCCCTCCAGGGCGAAAGCCGCCAGCTCCCGGGAGATCTCCTCCACGGTGCCCTGGGCCCCCAGGGTGCGGTAATAGTCGGCGCACTGTTCCAGGCTCAGGCGGTTGAACGTGCGGTGAATGCCTTCCGGCACGGAAATCCCCTTGTGGGCGGCGTACTCGTAAGTGATGGCCTGCCACATGGGCATGGAATCCAGCAGGGTGCCGTCGGCGTCGAAAATGCAGCAGCGGATCATAAACCCTCCTCCTTTTAAAATCCAGTATAACAGAAACCCTTTCGGGACGCAAGGACGGGGAAGGCGGAAAAAAAGACGCGCTGCGGCAAGGTGCGCAGCGCGTCCCCAGGGTTTGGAAAGCGGGATTCAGCGGGGTTCCACAGCGGGAGAAGGGCTGGGAGTGGCCTCTTCTTCCCGAAGGGACTCCTCTCGGGAGGATTCCTTTTCCTCCTGGTGGCGGGAGGAATCCGGCTCCAGCAGGGACTCCACCGCGGAGCCCACCCGGCTGCCGGCCTCTTCCATGCCGCTCTCCACCCGGGAAACGGTGCTGGATACGTCCTTTTTTGCTTCGTCCCCGCAGCCGGCCAGAAGGACCCCCAAAGCGGCGCAGAGGGCGAAGGCGATCATCTTGTTTCTAAGCATGTTGCAAGGTTCCTTTCCAAAGAAAAATGTGAACCTTCCGCCGGTTGGAAAACACGGCGAAGGCATTTTGTAGTGTCTCCCCAAAGGGAAAAACTATGCGTTCCGGGGCGAAAAAGAACCTGTTTCCCACAATTGAAAAACTTTTTTGAAAATGATAGAATACCTTAAGAAACTTGTAAGGGTGTGAACCTATGATGATAGTTACAGTGACACTCAATCCCGCTTTGGACCAGCAGATTTCTCTGGAGCGCCTTGTTCCCGGAACCATCCAGTGGTATTCCCAGGGAGCCTTTCTTCCCGGAGGGAAGGGGGTAAACGTGTCCCGGCTTCTCACCTCCCTGGGGGTGGAAAACCGCGCCCTGGGCATCGCCGCTGGGTTTACCGGCCGGGAGATCCTCCGGCTGCTGGAGAAGGAGGGGTGCAAGACCGATTTCGTCCTGCTGGAACAGGGCACGTCCCGGATCAACGTGAAGCTGCGCACCCCCCAGGGAGAGGAGACCGCCCTCAACGGCGCCGGTCCCCAAATCCCCCAGGAGGCGGTGGGCCAGCTGCTGGGAAAGCTGGCCGGGCTTACAGGGGAGGACCTGGTGGTGCTGTCCGGCAGCCTGCCCCAGGGTCTGCCGGAGATCGCTTATCCCCAGCTGCTGGAAACGGTGCGCCGGACGGGAGCCCGGCTGGTGGCGGACATGGCCGGGGACGCCCTGCTGGCGGCCCTGCCCTACCACCCCTATCTCATCAAGCCCAACGAGGAAGAGCTGGAGGAGATCTTCTCCCTGGAAGGCCCCCTTACCGTGCTGGAGGTGAAGGAGTACGCCGGACAGCTCCAGCGCATGGGAGCCCGGAACGTGGTGGTCTCCCTGGGAGCCAAGGGGGCCCTGCTGCTGGAGGAGGGCGGCCGGTGCCTGTTCTGCCACGGGGTGCGGGGGAAGGCCGTGTCCACTGTGGGGGCGGGAGATTCCCTGGTGGCCGGGTTCCTGTACGGGCTGGGACTTCACGGCACCCTGGAGGGAGCCTTGAAATGGGGCGTGGCGGCGGGAGCGGCCACCGCCTTTCAGGAGGACCTTGCCACAGGGGACCAGGTGAAGGCCCGGTTCCCGGCGGTGGGCAACCCCTACATTTTATAAAGGATTTGTAAATTCCGGGGAAAAGCCTGGCTCCCTGCCAGAATCCAGTTGACACCGGCGGGGAATCCAAAGTACAATGGTACTGTGAAAGCCCTGAGAATTTTGGGCATTTTTTCACAATCTGGAGGAGAATCCATGGATAAGAAAGGAAACGATCCCCTTCGGGAGGAACTGCGTTCTTCCCAGGTTTATCATGTGCTGAAAGGCTCGGGCATCCCCGTGGCGGGGAAGATCGCCCAGGGACTGGACAAGGCTGCCCAGGGGCTGGACCAGGTGGTGGAAGGGTTTTCCGCCGGGGTCAAGTCCAACAGGGGGGCGGGGGCAGGCCATCCCTACCGCCAGTCTCCGCCTGTCTGGCAGGCGCCGCCCCAGCAGCGTCCCCCGCAGACGGCCCAGCCCCCCAGGGGAACTGCCGCCGGGAATGGAACAGGATACCAAGCCCCGCCCCCCAACGGGTATTACCGCTACAACTACACCCAGGGCAGGCAGGCGCCGCCCCCGGTTTCCGGGACGCGTCCCGGGCCCCGTCCCCAAGGTGGGGCTGGAGCCCGGCCTCAGGCCCAGGCCCGTCCCCAGCCCCAGGCACAGCCTCAGGCCCAGGTGCCCATGAAGCTGGTCCACACAGGCAGCCCGGCCAAGTTTTACATCACCGGGGCGGCTGCCCTGTTTTACGCCATGGTGGCCCCCCTGTACGAGCCCCAGCACTTTATCATCTTTTTGCTGGTGCTGGTGCTGGTGTTTCTGGGGTCCGGCGCCCTGTTCAAGGGGAAAAAGGTGTTTGTGCCCATAGAGCCGGAGAAGCCCAAGGAAGAGCCCAAGGCGAAGCCGGAGAAGGAGGAGAAATCCCAGGCTGGCAACAGGATCGATGAGGGTCGGGCGTACCTGAAACCACTCAGCGCGGCGCACGACGCCATTCCCGACGAGGCCCTCTCGGAGGATATCACCCGGATGGAGCGGGCCTCCGCGGATATTTTCCGCTACATTGCCGACCACCCGGAGAAGGCGCCCCAGATCCGCAAGTTCATGAACTACTACCTGCCCACCACCCTGAAGCTGCTGAACAGCTACCAGCGGCTTTCCGCCCAGTCGGTGAAGGGGGAGAACATCACCTCCACCATGTTCAACATTGCCGGGATGATGCACACCGTGGCGGACGCCTTTGAAAAACAGCTGGACGCCCTGTTCTCCCAGGAAGCCATGGACATTTCCGCGGACATCACCGTGTTCGAAACCCTTCTGAAGCAGGAGGGATTTGTGGAAGAGGAGAAAAAAGAAGGGACCTTGTAAGCCTTCGGAAAGAGATTCCACCGGTGAAGCGGCCATACTAAAAAGATTGGCACAGAAAGCGCGAGAGCGTTTTATTGAGGAAAGGAAGAGAGGCATATGGCAGACGAGATCAAGTTGACCCTGGAACAGCAGGCGCCCCAGGCGCCGTCCCTTACCCTGGAGGGGGTGGAGACCCCCGCTCTCACTCTGGGGCAGGAGGCCCCGGCCCCCAAGCAGGTGGAGCCGGATCAGGTTTCCCCCCTGGACGAAAGCGTCCTTTCTCCGGAAGAGCGGAAAGTGGTGGACGATTTCGCCGAGAAGATCGACCTGACCAATTCCACCCTGGTGCTCCAGTACGGGTCCGCGGCCCAGAAGAAGATTGCCTCTTTTTCCGACACCACCCTGAACAACGTGCGCACCAAAGACCTGGGCGAAGTGGGGGACCAGATCTCCAGCCTGGTGGTGGAGCTGAAGGGCTTTGACCTTCAGGAAGAGGAGAAGAAGGGCATTTTCGGGTTCTTCAAGAACACGGGGAACAAGCTCACCGCCATGAAGGCCCGGTACGACAGCGCCGAGCACAACGTGAACAAGATCGCCGGCGCTCTGGAATCCCACCAGGTGCAGCTGCTCAAGGACATTGTCATGCTGGACAAGCTCTACGAGATGAACCTCTCCTACCACAAGGAGCTTTCCATGTACATCAT
>CALWCD010000057.1 GCA_944376265.1 uncultured Clostridia bacterium
TGACAAAAGACCAGATCGAGCGGTATGGGGGGATCTGCGACAAGATCGTCGCTCTGCGGTCGTTGAAGGTGCGGGACACTGTCCAGGGCAGCTCCTCGGAGATCCCCTACCAAAAGCACACCATTGTCTTGGAGGGCGGGCTAGAAGATGGGAAAAACTCCAAGCTCCAGGCCCTCAAGCGGCAGAAAGCGGCCATTGAGGCGGCGGTGGAGGCTATCGAGGATGAAACGGACCAGGCGGTGATCTCCATGCGGGTGCTGGGGCGGCTGACCTGGAACGAGATCGCCGGGAAGCTGGGCTATCGTTACACCGTGGAGGGCCTGAAAAAGCTCTACCAGCGGGCCATGAAAAAATATTTCTGAGCTGTCCCGTTTGTCCCCAATGTCCCGTTCGGCATCCCTACAATGAGAAATAGAGGACCCGAAAAGGGTTCCGCACCCTGGTGTTGTTCCAGGGTGATTTTCTTTTTAGGGGGAATGTTCTTGTACAAACTTTTGGAGGGAGACTGCCTGGAACTGCTGAAAGCCATCCCGGAGGCCACGGTGGACCTGGTGCTGACAGACCCACCCTACAACGTAGGGGTCACCACTCAGCACAAAGGGAAGCACGTGGCCCACCAATGGGACAAGATCGACCACTATGTGGACTGGTGCCTTCGGTGGCTGCTGGAGTGCCAGCGGGTGTTAAAGACCAACGGGGTGCTGTACTTCTGGCACAACGATATGCCCCAGATCGCCCAGCTGCTGGAGGCCATCCGGGAGAAAACCACCCTCTCCTTTGTGTCCTTCTGCATTTGGGACAAAGGGGAGGCCTACCGGGCCAGATCCTGGAAAAACCGGGACCCCAATGGAAAGACCGCCCTTCGGTCCTGGTTCAATGTCTGCGAGTTCTGCCTACACTTTTTTAACACTCCCAAGGGCGCCCAAACCGGCTGGAAACAGACCGGCTGGGAGCGGGTGCACAGCGATCCGTCCTGTTACCGGCCCCTTAAAGACTGGTACAAGCGGGAGAAGGAGCGGCTTGGGATCACCGACCGGGAGGTGGGGGAGCGGTATGCCCAGGTCACGGGAAAGAAGCCCCACATGCTTTCCCACTACTTCCGGGACCGGCAGTTCGCCATTCCCACCAAAGAGATCTTCGAGAAGGTATACGAGCCCTTGGGGTTTGTGTACCGGGAAGATAGTGGCCAGGGGAATGACGGCCTGAAAGAGGGGTACCATGCCCTGCGGGAGGGTTACGAAGGAATGCGCCAGGGGTATGAAGCCTTGCGCCGGGAGTACGAGGGGCTGAGGAATTACCACCGGTGCGACCCGCTTCACTGCAACGTGTGGCACGTGCCACCCATTCCCTCCAACAAGCGGCTGCACACCTGCCAAAAGCCGGTGGAGATTTTGGAGCGGCTGGTGCGGGTCAGCTGCCGGGAAGGGGGCACAGTGCTTGACTGCTTTATGGGAAGCGGTTCCACTGGGGTGGCGGCCCTGCGCATGGGCCGGGACTTTATCGGCATGGAACAGGACCCAGAGATGTTCCAAGTGGCCAAGAAGCGGATCCGGGAGGAAGGTGTTCCCCAGAGCTCCCAGTGGGGCAGTAGCGGCTCACCGGATGACCAAGGGACAGGGCTGCCGGCGTGCTGAAAAAATTTTTCAAGCTGTCCCGTTTGTCCCGTTTGTCCCGTTTGTCCCGTTTATAATGAACATGAGGTAACAGATTCCTCGTGTTCTTCCATATTTCATCCCTCTCGCGGCTCCCAGGAATGGGGGCCATTCCTTTTCTCCGGAGGTGTTCGCCGTGATATGTCCCAAGCCAAAAACCTGCCCCTGGTACGACGGGCAGAAAGCCGGCGTGCCCTTTTGCGTGCTGCCGGTGTGCCCGGGGAGGGAGAAAGGGGGAGAGGGAGGGGAAAACGGTGGCAAAGACAAAGGGGGAAATCCATGGAGTTTGATTATAAATCCAGGCGTTGGAAGAAAAAGCGAATAAAGATCCTGCGGCGGGACGGGTTCCTCTGCCAAGAGTGCAAGCGCTATGGAAAGCGGGTGGAAGCGGTGACGGTGCACCACATCAAGCACGCCTCGGAGTACCCGGAGCTTGCTTACAAAGATGATAACCTGGTGAGCCTTTGCAGCGCTTGTCATAACCGGATGCATCCGGAAAAGGCTGCCGCCGGAAAGAAATACTGATCCCCCCCACCTGCCTCGGGCCATTCCGAAGCGCTGGGGACCGGCGGGGGGAACTTTTTCCAACTCTGGCGGGATTTTAGGAAAGGGGGTGCGCGCTTGACCAAAAAGAAGTGGATTGAGACCATCAACGGACAGCTGGCCGCTCTGGGCCTGAAGGATCCGGCTTACGCGCCGGCCGTGGACACGCTGGCAGGCATTTTGGAGCAAAGGGATAAAACCTTCCGAGAATTCAAAGCGGGCGGGGGAAGTTCGGCCATCGCGTACACCAACAAGGCCGGGGCCACCAACTTGACGAAAAACCCCCTGCTGGTTTTGTGGGACGACCTGAATAAATCCGCCCTGGCGTACTGGCGGGAACTGGGATTGA
This sequence comes from uncultured Clostridia bacterium, assembly GCA_944376265.1. Classification (GTDB taxonomy): domain Bacteria; phylum Bacillota; class Clostridia; order Oscillospirales; family Acutalibacteraceae; genus Acutalibacter. Next base: position 2,545 of record CALWCD010000057.1, read on the forward strand.
CCCCCGTGAGCTTCAAAAAGATGACCGGGGACACCCCCGGAAAGGAAAAGCCCCGGGGCCTGGCGGAGGTGATTTCCAAACTTGAGACCGGATAGCGGCAAAAACTGGCCGGTGGTAAGGGAGTACGCCGAAAGCATTCGAGACGGCCGCAAAAACGCATGTCCGGAACTTAAGCAGGCTGTGGAGCGCTTTTTGAATGACCTGGAAAACCCAGAGTACCAGCTGGACGCCAAAGGTCCGGAGTTTTGCATCGGGATCATCGAAAAGACTTTGTGCCACCAGCAGGGGGAACGGCTGGACGGCACCCCGCTGCGGGGGACTCCATTCCTGCTGCAGCCGTTCCACAAGTTTATCGTGTACAACCTGCTGGGGTTCAAGCTGGCTGGGACTGACGTGGTGCGTTTCCACGAGGCGCTGATTTTCATTCCCAGGAAAAACAGCAAAACAAGCTTTGCGGCAGCGCTTTCCTGGGCGCTGTCCCTGTGGTACCGGCGCAGCGGGTCCAAGATGTACATCGCTTCCGCCGCTCTGATGCAGTCCCTGGAGAGCTTCAGCTTTTTAAACTACAACGTGCGCCGCATGGGGGAGGACTCTCGGGACGGAGGAAATGTGCGGGTGATCGACAACAACAACGAGCACAGCTTGTCCTGCACTCTGCCGGACGGGTCGTTCTACATCCGAGCCCTGGCCGCAAACCCGGACAGCCAAGACTCCCTCAACTGCAACATCGCCATCTGTGATGAGATCCACGCCTTCCGGCAGCCCAAGCAATACAACCTATTCAAGGAGGCGCAGAAAGCATACACCAACAAGCTGCTCATTGGGATCTCCTCCGCAGGAGACAATGAGCAGGGATTTTTGGGCCAGCGGTTGAAATACTGCCGGAAGATTCTGGACGGCACCGTGAAGGACGAGCAGTACTTCGTGTTCCTCTGCTGTGCCCCGGAGGGCGTCAAGGATGGTTCGGTGGACTATACCGACCCCAAGATCCACGAAATGGCCAACCCCGCCTACGGGGTGACCATCCGGCCGGAGGAAATTTTGAATGATTCCCTCCAAGCCCAGAACGACCCCCAGCAGCGAAAGGATTTTTTAGCCAAGTCACTCAACGTATACTCCAGCGCCCTGCGCGCCTATTTTGATATCGACGAGTTCCGCAAAAGTGACGGGAACTACTCCTGGACTTTGGACCAGCTGGCCCGGCTGCCCATTGACTGGTACGGGGGCGCTGACCTTTCCAAGATGCACGACTTGACAGCGGCCTGCCTGTTCGGACACTACCAAGGGGTGGACATTGCGGTCACCCACGCGTTTTTTCCGGTGGTGGCCGCCCATGCGAAAGCCGACCAGGACCAGATCCCCCTGTTTGGGTGGGCGGAGGATGGCTGGCTTACCTTGTGCAACAGCCCTACGGTCAACCACAGCGACGTGGTGCGCTGGTTTTCGGAAATGCGCAGGCGTGGGTTTAAAATCCGCCAAGTGGGCCACGACCGAAAGTTTTGCCGGGAGTACTTCATCGGCATGAAAGAAGCCGGATTCAAGATAGTGGACCAACCCCAGTACTTTTACAAGAAGTCGGAGGGTTTCCGGTATTTGGAGCAGAGCGCCAAGAACGGAAAGCTGTACTACCTCCACTCCCAGGCATATGAGTACTGTGTGGAAAATGTGGTGGCGGTGGAAAAGACCGACGACATGATCCAGTACGACAAGGTGCAGCCGGAACACCGCATCGACCTGTTCGACGCCAGCGTGTTCGCCTGCATTCGGTACCTGGAGTCCCTGGACCGCTCCAACGCGGCCAAGAAATGGTTTGGTGAGACATGAGAAAAAAACAAAAGCGGGCACGAGAACCCACCAGAAAGCGCAGCGTGGCGTTTGTGTCCAATACCGCGTGGGAGTCCCTGGAATGCATGGGGTACAGCACCCTTTCACACAGTCCGGAAATTTCCACTGCGGTGGACACCATCGCCAGGCTGATCGGCTCCATGACCATCCACCTGATGGAGAACACGGAGAGCGGTGACATTCGGGTGCGAAACGAGCTTTCCCGGAAAGTGGACATTGACCCCAACAGCTGTATGACCCGTTCCGCTTTTGTCCAGTGGATCGTCAAGACTATGCTGCTGGACGGAAACGGAAACGCGGTGGTGTACCCGGAGACAAGCCGGGGTATTCTGCGGGATCTGCGGCCCATACCCCCGTCCTGCGCCAATTTCCTTCCGGATGGATTTGGCTACAAGGTAGTGATCTCCGGGAGGGAATATCCCCCGGACAGCGTGCTCCACTTCGCCTGGAACCCTGGCAGCTTTTACCCCTGGAAGGGGGAGGGGTACCGGGTAGCCCTGTCCGATGTGGCCAACAACCTGAAGCAGGCTGCCGCCACGGAAAAAGGGTTTATGAGCTCCAAGTGGAAGCCCTCCCTCATCGTAAAAGTGGACTCCCTCACCGAGGAGTTCGCCAGCCCGGAAGGCAGGCGCAGGCTGCTAGAGGAGTATGTTTCCACCACTGAAGCGGGAGAGCCGTGGATGATCCCCGCGGACCAGTTCAGCGTGGAGCAGGTGCGGCCGCTTACCCTTTCGGACCTGGCTCTGGCGGACTTCGTGCAGCTGGACAAACGGACGGTGGCCGCTATCCTGGGGGTGCCGCCCTTTGTCCTGGGGGTGGGGGACTTCCAGCGGGAGGCCTGGAACAATTTTATCTCCTCCACCATCATGCCCATTGCTAGGTCTATCGAGCAGGAGCTTACCCGCAAGCTGTTGGTGAGCCCCAGCTGGTTTTTTCGGTTCAATGTCCGCAGTCTGTATAACTACGAGCTGCGGGACATGGCTCAGGTGGCAGATGACCAGTTTGTGCGTGGTATCATGACCGGCAACGAGGTGCGGGACTGGATTGGGATGCCGCCGCTGGAAGGGCTTAATGAGCTGGTGATTTTGGAAAATTACATTCCCCGGGGGATGATCGGGGACCAGAACAAGCTGAAAGGACGTGAAAGCCAATGATCTGTGAACGCGCCGCACTGGTGAGGGACGCCGCCTTCCAGACGCGGGAGGAAGGCGGAACCCTGACCATAGAGGGATACTTCGCTGTGTTCGGAAGCCAGTACCGTATGTGGGAAAACGCGGTGGAGACCATTTCCCCGGAGGCGTTTGACGGCGCCCTGGGCGAGGATGTCCGGGCCCTGGTTAACCACGATACCACTCTGGTATTGGGGCGCACCTCTGCCGGGACCCTTTCCCTGCGGGTGGACGAGCGGGGCCTGTGGGGGTCCATCACGGTAAACCCGGCGGACCAGGATGCGGTAAACCTATACCAGCGGGTGCGCCGTGGGGACGTGTCCCAGTGCTCCTTCGGCTTTGACATTTTGGCCCAGGATATTGAAGAGCGGGAGGACGGAACGGTGCAGTTTGTTCTGCGAAAGGTCAAGCTATACGAGGTATCGGTGGTGACCTTCCCCGCCTACGAGGATACTTTGGTGCAGGCCCGCAGGAAAGACTACGACGCCATGAAACAGCGAAAACATGACCAGTGGCAGGCGGAGATGCTTGCCAAAGTGAGAAAGTGAGGTTTTGCAAATGCTCAGAGTTTTGATGCTTAAGCGCAGCCTGGAGAAAAAGCGGGAAGAGCTGGAGGCGCTGCGGGGGAAAGACCAGGAATTCTCCACCCGAGAGGTCCAGTTGGAGCAGGCCATCGCCCAGGCCCAGACCCAGGAAGAGGAAGCTGCTGTGACGGAAGAGGTGGAGACGTACGATAGGGATAAGCAGGCCCACGAGAGCGCGAAGGAAGCCCTCTCCCAGGAAATCCAGGGACTGGAGAACGACCTGGCGGACCTGGAAAACCAGAGACCGGCCCCCCAGCGGAGCGCCGGAAAATTTGAAACGGAAAGGATGAACACCATCATGAACCTGGCTATCAACATTCGCTCCCTGCCTAAATCCCACAGGGCTTTTGATTCTTTGCCCATGGAGACCCGTCAGGAGATTTTGGCCCAAAACGACGTGCGAGAGTTTCTCTCCCAACTGCGCTCCATGAAGGGGCAGCAGCGGGCGGTGACGGGCGCGGAGCTTACGGTTCCCGTGGTTTTCCTGGACTTGGTGTCGGAGAACATGTACCGGTACTCCAAGCTCATTAACCGCGTCCGGGTGCGCAACGTGCGGGGAGAGGCCAGGCAGACCATTGCCGGCACGGTTCCCGAGGCGGTGTGGACGGAGATGTGCGGCGCGATCAACGAGCTGACCTTCGTGTTTCACCAGGTCACTCTGGATGGGTATAAGGTGGCCGGCTTTATCCCCGTGTGCAACACCACACTGGAGGACAGTGACCTCAACCTCACTTCCTGGGTGGTGGAAATGCTTTCCGAAGCAGTTGGCCTGGCATTTGACAAGGCTATCCTGTACGGCAAGGGCGGCGCTTCCAAAATGCCCCTGGGCATTGTCACTCGACTGTCGCAGACCGCCAAGCCCACCGACTACCCCGCCAACGCCCCCGACTGGGTGGACCTGCACACCACCAATATCCTCAAAATTGGCGGGGAAGGTATCACGGGGGCGGCGTTCTGGGCGGCACTGATGGCTGCTACCGGTGCCACCTACACCCGGTACAACCGGGGAACCATGTTCTGGGCCATGAACTCCAAAACCTACGCCCTACTCAAGTCCAAGCTGATCACCTTTACAGCCACCGGCGATATGGTGGCGAACCTGTTTGGGTCTTTGCCCATTGTCACCGGGGATATCGACGTGCTGGAGTTTATCCCCGATGGGGACATTATCGGTGGATACGGGGATCTGTATCTGCTTGCCGTGCGGTCTGGCATGACCCTGGAGTCCAGCCGGGAAGTGCAGTTTCTCCAGGACAACACCGTGTTCAAGGGCAAGCAGCGGGCGGACGGCCAGCCTATTATCCCCGGGGCGTTTGTGGCCATCAACATCGACAACAAGGATGTGACTACAGTCATGGACTTTGCAGCCGACTCCGCTAACGATGCCCAGCTGGTTTCCCTGGCTGTGGGGTCCGAGTCTCTTTCCCCTGGCTTTGATCCTGCCACCTACCACTATGCGGTGACAGCTTCCGGCACCTCTGCCAAAGTCGAGGCGGTTGCCTCCCAGCCCGGGGCACAGGTGTCTGTCAGCTATAACGGCGGCATCGTTCGTGTGGGAGGTACGGTCACCTGGCTGTCCGATGGAACCCCCCACACCCTGGCTGTGACCGTGAAACAGGGCAACGCCGTGCGGGTGTACCAGGTAGATGTAACCAAGGCAGGGGGCTGAGGAAAGGGGGCGTGACCCTTGTGTGAAGAGGAGCTGCTGGAGATTTTGAAAGTTGATTTACAGATTTCCAGTGACGCCATGGACCGGTATTTGACCTACCTGTTGAGAACGGCCCGGCAGTTTATCGCGGGGGAGGGAATCGTGCTCACGAAAAGCTACGGCGACGGCATGCTGGTGGAAATGTATGCCGCGTACCTGTACCGCAGGCGGCGGAAGGACGTCACCCAGATGCCCCGGGCGCTGAGGTGGGAGCTGAACAACCGCCTGTTCGCGAAAAAGGAGGATTCCCATGGATGACTTGATCACCCTGGTGGCGGATACATACCAGCAGCAGGAAAGCGGCGCGCAGATCCCCAGGGAGACGCAGAGGCAGGTGTGGGCCACCCTGGCCTCCGTGACCCGCCAGGAATTTTTGGGCGCGGGGCGGGAAGGGCTGAACCCGGAGTTGGTGGCCACAACGCCTCTTGTCAACTATGGGGGAGAGCGGACCGTCATTATCCGGGGAAAACGGTATGGCATCTACCGCACCTACCTGGCCCCCGAGAGTGACAGCATCGAGTTGTACCTGGAAGGAAAGGCGGGCGCGTAATGGCAGACAAGAAGGTGCCTTTGGATGGGTTGGCGGAAGCCATCGCCGCGGAACTTGCCGCCTATACCCAGGAGGTCACGGACGGCGTGAAGGACGCGGTGAAAGAGACGGCCAAGGAGTGCAGGGAGCGGATCCAGCGGGATAGCCCAGCGCTCACAGGGAGCTACCGCAAGGGCTGGACGGCAAAAGTGGCGTACGAAGGGCAGGAAGACCTGCGTGTGACCGTGTATAACCGCACAGACCCCCAGCTGACCCACCTGCTGGAGCACGGCCACGCCAAAGTGGGCGGAGGAAGGGTGGCCGGGAAATCCCACATCGGACCGGCGGCCCAGGATGCGGAGGACAAGCTCCTCCGAAAGGTGAAGGTGGTGGTTAAGGGAGGATGACTCTGGAACAGATGAAAACCCTCCTGGAGGGGGCGGGAGTCCCTGTAACTTATTTTGCCTGGCCTCAGGGCCATGCGCCGGAGCTGCCGTACATTTGCTTCCTGACAGCCTATTCCCGGAATTTCGGGGCTGACAGCCGGGTGTATCGTCCCGGGGCCCACTGGCAGATCGAATTGTACACAAAGTGGAAAGACCCGGAAGCGGAGGCGAGGGTGGAGGCCGCCCTTGACGGTTTCTTCTGGGAAAAAACCGAAACCTACCTGGACACCGAAAGGTGTCTTCAAATCTTGTACGAAGTGGAGGCATGAAATGGCTGACAAAGTAAAATTTGGCATCAAAAACGTGCACTACGCCGTAATGACAACGGAAGGGCCCGAGCTTTCCTATGAGACCCCCGTTGCGATTCCAGGCGCGGTGTCCTTTTCCATGGAGCCCCAGGGGGACTCCACCAGCTTTAACGCCGATGACACGAAGTATTTTGTGTTCGTGTCCAACAATGGGTACTCCGGCGACCTAGAGATGGCCTTGTTCCCGGACCAGTTTCAGGAGGATGTCTACGGCGTTTCCGTCAGTGAGAACGACAAGGTGGCTGTGGAAAACGCCAGGGCAAAGCCCAAGAGGTTTGCCCTGCTGTTCGAGGAGGAGGGGGACGCTACCGGGACCAAGTTCGTGCTGTACAACTGTGTGGCCACCCGCCCCTCCCGGACCCTGTCCACCACTACCGACACCACCGAGCCACAGACCCAGAAGATTACAGTGACGGCCTCCCCTTTGGCGGATGGGCGGTCCGCGGCGTGGACTACCGAGGAGACTCCCGCCCAGGTCCGAGACGGATGGTACGACGCCGTGTGGACGGAGGACACTACCGCAGGAGCAGGAGGCTAAGGAATGGATAAGGTTTTTACAATTTCCGGAAAAGAAGTTGGCCTTCGGGCCACTGCTCTCACCCCCCGGCTTTACCGACACAAGATCGGTCGGGATATCATCCAGGACATGGCGCAACTGCAAAAAGCCTTTCAAAAAGCTTCCCAGCTGGGGAAAGACGCCACCGAGGAGGAATGCCAGGCGGCTCAGCTCTCTGTGATGGACCTGGAAATTTTCGAGAACGTGGCGTTCATTATGGCCCGGCAGTACGACCATAATATCCCGGACAAGGTAGAAGACTGGCTGGACCAGTTCGATACTTTCTCCATCTACCAGGTGTTCCCGGAAATTATGGAACTATGGGCCATGAACAACCGGACCACATCCCGGCCAAAAAAAAAGTAACCTTTATTGATAGGGAAAACAACGGGGCCATTTTCATGCTGCGCTGCGCAGAGCTTGGCCTTTCCAGGGAGGACCTGGATGACCTTACCATGGGCATGGTCTACGACATGCTCACGGAGCGGGCCAACGACCGGGAAAAGTACCCCGTCAAGGCAGCGCCAGGCAGCTTGAAGTCTTTCTTTTCGGGAGGTGGGAAACTTGCCTAGCAGAATCCAGGGGATCACCGTTGAGATCGGAGGCGACACCACCGGCCTGTCCAAAGCGCTGTCCGGGGTGAACAAGGAGATCCGCACCTCTCAAAGCCAGCTCAAGGACGTGGAGCGCCTTCTGAAACTGGACCCAGGCAACACAGAGCTGCTCCGGCAAAAGTTCCAGCTCCTCGGCGGGTCCGTTGAGTCCACCGAGAAGAAGCTGGACGCGCTGCGGGAAGCCGAAAAGCAGGTCCAGCAGCAATTTGAGCGGGGAGAGGTTTCCCAAGAGCAGTACAACGGGCTACAGCGAGAGATCATCTCCACGGAACAGGCGTTAGGCCGGCTGAAAAACGAGGCGAAGGCCACGGAGAACCGCATTAACGGGATTGACGAAAAGCCCATCGAGCAGGTGGAGGACGCGGCGGAGGATGCCGGTGACGCCCTGCGGGATGCCGGGGACGATGCCTCCCACTTTGGCGATATGCTCAAGGCGGGGGCCATTGTGGAGGGCGTGTCCGGGCTGGTGGACTCCATGTCCCAGCTGGCGGACGAAACCCGGGAGTACCAGCGCATCATGGGCAGCTTGGAGGTGTCCAGTGAAAGGGCTGGCTACACCGCCGAGGAAACCGCCGACACCTACCGGCAGCTTTACGGCGTGCTGGGGGACGACCAGACCGCCGCCACCACCACCGCCAACCTGCAAGCCCTGGGTTTTGCCCAGGAGGACTTGAAAGACCTGACCAACGCCGCCATTGGTGCATGGGCTACCTACGGGGACTCCATCCCCATTGACGGTCTGGCGGAGTCTATCAACGAGACCATACAGGCTGGGCAGGTAACGGGCAATTTTGCCGACGTGCTTAACTGGGCAGGTACCAGCGAGGACGATTTCAACGCCAAGCTGGAAAACGCCGCGGACAGCACCGAGCGGGCCAACATCGTCATGGAGGAACTGGCACGCCAGGGGCTTGTGGAGGCCGGGGAAGCCTGGCAGAAAAACAACGAATCCCTGGTGGAGTCCAACCAGGCCGCCGCCGACTTTCAGGACACGATGGCGGAAATGTCCGAGCGGATTTCCCCGGTGCTGACGGCGGCGCAGGAAGGAATCACAGGAATACTTGACGCCATCTTGGACGCTTCCAGCGGAATTGATTTTGGTTCCATCGCGCAGGCGGTCTCTGATGGGTTCGGATGGATTATCGAAAATGTCATTCCTGCCATATCCTCCCTGGTGAGCTGGTTCATGCAGCTGGATCCACAGATGCAGCAGTTTATCGGGATCATAGCCGGAGTGGCGGCGGCCGCCGGGCCGGTGATAAGCGCGGTTCAGGGGATTGTGGGTGTAGTAAGTGCTTTAATGTCTCCCGTTACACTGGCCGTGGGAGTAATTGGGCTGTTGGTGGCCGCTTTTGTTAATTTGTGGCAGACGAACGAGGGGTTCCGGGAATCCATCACCGCCATCTGGAACCAGCTTGTCACCACCTTTCAGACCTTCACCCAGGGAATTGTGGACAGGCTCAATGAGCTGGGATTCAACTTCGAAAACATCGGGCAGGTAATCCAGGCTGCATGGCAAGCCCTGTGCGACTTCCTGGCCCCTGTGTTTGAGGGAGCGTTCCAGGCAGTTGCCACCATCTTTGACACCATCACCAGTGCCATTTTAGGAGTGCTGGACTTCTTCATTGGTGTGTTCACCGGGGACTGGGAACAGGCCCTAAACGGCATCAAGGAGTTTTGGGGCTCCATCTGGGACGGTATCTGCGGGATTTTTGAAACCATCATCGATACGCTGATGGGGATTGGCGAGGTGATCCTGAATTGGTTTGGGACCACCTGGGAGGACGCCCTCAACAGCGTGAAGGATTTCTTCACCAACATCTGGAACAACATTGTGGACTTTTTCTCGGGCCTTCCCGGGCGTATGGCGGATATTGGCTACAATATTGTCACAGGTATTTGGAACGGCATTTCCGGCGCGGCAGGCTGGCTGTGGAATCAAATCTCCGGTTTCTGTTCCAACATTGTGAACGGCATCAAAAGCTTTTTCGGTATCAACTCTCCCTCCAAGCTGATGGAGGACGCGGTGGGCAAGTGGCTTCCCCCTGGCATTGCCGTGGGTTTTGAGGACGCTATGCCCAAGGCTATGCGGGAGATTGACGCCAGCATGGGGGACATCACCACCGCTATACCCCAGGCCCTGGGCTACGGTGGGAACACCACCAACGACAGCCACAACATGACGTACACCTTTGGGCCTGGCTCCATCGTCATCCAGACCCAAGCTACCAACGGCGACGCCATTTACCGGCAGCTGATGGTACGAATGCAGCAGGAAGTCAGCCGGAAGGAGGCAGCGTATGGGCGTGTTTAACGCGTTTTTCTTCGATGAAGTCACCAGCAGGGACTACAACCTGGTGATAGAGAGCAAGAGCATCTTGAACGCACCGGAGCCGGACTTGCAGGAATACGAGATTCCCGGCAGGGATGGCACGGTATTTATCTCCAACAACCGGAGGCGCAATGTGGACATTAGCTACACCACGTTTTTGAGGGTGCCCATCCAAGAGGACATCCAGCCCTATGTCACCAGTATCAAAAACTGGCTTCTGGCAAAGCCCGGGGAATATGTGCGGCTAGAGGATACCTACGATTTGGAGCATTACCGCCTCGCCACCTACCGGCAAGGGCTGGACTTTGAGCATACCTGGAGATGGTACACCAGACAGTCACCTTCTCCTGTAAGCCTTACCGCTATCTGCGGGACGGGGACAACCGGATTTCCTCCCAGATGGACAGCTCAGGCCAGAGGCACCTTTTGACTGCCTTCAATCCCACCGGGTTTTCCGCCCTGCCGGTGGTGGAGCTCTACCTGGGGGAGAACTTTTCCGGGGACGTGGTCCTCCAGGCAGAGTACGAGGACGGCTCCGTCTATGAGCAGACCCTCACCGGCATCCCGGTAAGGCTGTTGGGGACCGTCCTGTACCTGGACTGTGAGCGGCAGCTGATCCGGGACTCCCTGGGGGAACTGGTGCAGAGCGGGGAGCTGGAGGAGTTCCCCACGCTGCTGCCCGGGAAAACCCAGCTCACCGTGTCAGGCTCGGGGCTTTCCGGGTTCGGGGTGGTGCCCCGGTGGAGGGAGCTGTGATTTACGCCTACAAGGGCACCAGGCTGGCCCTGTCCCGCCCCCCGGAGGTGGAGGACCGGCTGGGCCCCCTGCCCGACACTTTGGAGTGCACCGTCTCCCGGGACACGGACGGCATGTTCCAGCTGTCCATGACCTACCCGGTGAAGGGGGAAAACGCCGGGGTCCTCCAGGCCAACCACTGGCTGAAAGCGGACGCCGGGGGCGGCCGGGGGCAGCAGTATTTCCGCATTGACCAGGTGGAGGAAACGTTGGACGGCACCTTGTCCGTCCACGCCGGCCATCTCAGCTACAACGCCCTGGCCATGGTGGCCGCGCCCTTTCAGGCCCACACCTCGGGGGATTACAGCGCCGTCACCTACCTGCCGTGGTACCAGGCCCTGCTGGCGGCGGTAAACCAGGTGGACGCCTCCCAACTGGGGAACTTTCAGGTCATCGGCCGCACCGACGACTTGGAGCTGAACCCGGCCTCCTACACCCAGCCGGTGACGGTGAAGCAGGCGGTGCTGGACGCCGTCCGGGGCCGGGAGGACGTGTACCTGGACTACACCACCTTCGGCTTTCGCCTGTGGCGCAGCCCGGAGGGAGCCGCCCCGGCTTTCCGGGTGCGGTACGGCCGGGACATGGCGGGATATCACGCCTCGGTGGACGCCACAGACTTTTTCACCCACGTGCTGCCCTACTACATGGCAGGGGACACGTTGGTGTCCCACGGCCTGGAGGTGTACCCTCTGGAGGGGCTGCCCCAGGAGTACGCCGGGTACCGGAGAATCCAGCCGGTGGACCTGGCCAGCTACTATCAGGGCCTCTCGGAGGAGCTGGACCAGGACACCCTGGCGGGGGTCATCCAACGGTGGCTTTCAGAGCACCCCTGGGACCCCCTGCCGGACCAGCTCTCCGTGGAGGCCCTGCCCCAGGAGGGGAACAGCTTCGAGCTGGGGGCGGTGGGGAAGATCTACTGCCCCACGGCCAAAAGGGTGGTAACCGCCCGGGTGGTGTCCCTGACCTACGACGTGCTGGCGGGTCGGGTGACCACCATTGGGATCAACCGCCGGCAAAAGGACGTCACCGACACCATCGCCGGGCTTGCGAAAGGATAAGGAGGGAAGCATGGAGTACCACTTTACACTGTACGACGGGAAGCGCACCCCGCCTTTGCGGCTGTACGCTGTCCAGGGGGAGGCGGGGGCCCGCACCTTCACTTTGAACCTTACGGGCGGCGGGGCCGTGGGCGGTACTGCCTATGTTTATGTGCTGAAAAACGATGGTACTTTAGTCGTGATAGACGCTGGAAGCTCCGCCGGCTTGGTGACGTTTACCCTGCCTCTGCAAGCCTGTACTTGCCCTGGGAAAAATAAACTGTATATCCAGCTGATTGATGGGCAGACGGAAACCCGCTGGGACAACATCGAACTGTGGGTGCAGCCCTGCGATTTGGAAGACGCCGTGGCCTCCACGGATGACCTGGGGCCGCTGGCGGACATTATCACCGACCCGGACTACCTGGAAGAAATCCAAAACGCCTACATTACCGCAAAGAACAACCTGGACGCGCTGATGGAGCAGTTTTCCCCAAAAGGCGAGTACAACCCATCTACAGCCTATAAGGCGCTGAACATCGTCAGCCAGAACGGCAGCAGCTATGTGGCCATCCAGGACACCCAGGGGAACCCTCCGACAAATACCACCTATTGGCAGTTGCTGGCAGCCAAGGGGAAGCAGGGAGACCCGGGGGAACCCGGCCAGAAAGGGGACCCCGGAGAGCCGGGCAAGGGGCTGGAGCTGGGTGACGTGGGCGGGCCTTACGATAGCCAGGGTGCCCTGGAAAGCGCCGTGCCTGCCCCGGAGGAGGGCAGCTCCTACTTTGTGGGCGCCGCCGCCCCTTACGACCTGTACCGGTACCGGGAAGGGGGCTGGCAGAACCTGGGGCCTCTGCAAGGCGCCCCGGGCCCGGCTGGGGCCACGCCGGAGTTTAAGGTGGGGGAGGTTGCCACCCTGGAGCCTGGCAGCGAAGCCACCGCCACCCTCTCGGGCACCGCAGAACAGCCTGTGCTGAATTTTGGTATCCCCCGAGGTGCTGACGGGGCCCCCGGCCAGGGCGGCGTCACCCTGCAGCAGGTGATCGACGTGGTCTACCCCGTGGGGGCCGTCCACATCACCACGGCCAACGTGAACCCGGGCGCCTACCTTTCCGGCACCACCTGGGAGCCGTTCGGCGCTGGCAAAACTTTGGTGGGCGTGGACCCGAATGATACCGATTTCAACGCCGTGGGGAAAACAGGCGGTTCTAAAGCCGTGAACTTGCAGCATTCTCACGCCACCTCCCCCCATGTGCTGACAAAGTCCGAAATCCCGTCCCATGCTCACGGCATGACCCACTTTCACACCCTTACGGGTGCGGTGGCAAACGAAGCCGGGCCTACGGGCACCATTCGCGTGGCTGCGTTTTCTTCGTCCCAAGCCAAGGGGAATTTTTCAAAAAGCGACGGCTACTACAATAACGCGCAGCCCAGCGCGGGCCAAACCTGGGGCGCGGAGTCTTTTTCACTGAACGGCAAGCACACCCATTCCCTGAGCGGGAAAACCACCACTCTTGACGCGGAAACGGAAGATGCAGGCGGGGGCGCAAGCCACTCCCATGGAGACACGGGTTATGCACTGGAAGAAAAAAGCGTGGTGCAGCCCTACATCACCTGTTATTTCTGGAAGCGAGTTTCGTAACCAACGCAACAAAAAGGAGGAATTTTCGTGGAAAAATGGAATCAGACACGGCAGCCTGGGGGGGTGGGCCGCTTGATCCTGCGATTTGAGGATTGGTCCGTTTCCGCCGCCCATGATGCCTTGGGCTACCAGTTGGACAACGAGACCCGGGAGCTTACCCTCCTGGGCGACCTGCCCCAGGGCTGGACCTGGGACGTGCTGGTGCAGGCCCAGGGAAAGACCGATATTTGGCCTCTTGCCCTGACGGATGAGGGAGCCAAATTTACCTTGACAGACGAAAACCTGTCCATCAAGGGACCGTACTGTCTCCAGGTCCGTGGCACCAAGGGAAGCCAGGTGCGCCACTGCAATGCAGTGACGGTCTACGTGCTGCGAACCCTGGCAGGTACTGTTACCTGGCCCACCCTGCCCACGGAGTTCGCCCAGGCGGAGAAAAACATCAAGGAGCTGAACGCCCACCCGCCCATACCAGGGGAGAACGGGTTTTGGCTGCTGTGGGACTTGGAAACCAGCGCTTACATAGAGAGCCAGCTGTCTGTGCCTGTGGGTCCGGCAGGCCCCGCCAACACTTTGCAGATCGGCACGGTGGAGACCTTGGAGCCAGGCCAGACTGCCACGGCCCAGATCACTGGGGAGGCTCCCAACCAGACCTTGTCTCTGGGAATCCCCCAGGGTCAGACTGGTAAAACCGGCGCCACCCCGGCCCTGGAGATAGGCCAGGTGGAAACCCTGGAACCGGGCCAGCCCGCCACCGCGGAATTTTCCGGCACCCCGGAGAAACCTGTGCTGAGTTTGGGCATTCCCCAGGGGCAGCCGGGAAAGGACGGCCCCGCCAACACTTTGGAGATCGGCACGGTGGAGACCTTGGAGCCAGGCCAGACTGCCACGGCCCAGATCACTGGGGAGGCTCCCAACCAGACC
>CALWCD010000058.1 GCA_944376265.1 uncultured Clostridia bacterium
CGTTTCCGCTTTCGTTTCCAAGCAAAAAACCTGCTCTGGCTTAATTGCCGGAGCAGGTTTTTCTACAGGCTGAAGCCACAGACTCCAAAAGGTCTGTGGCTTTTCTTTATGGAGCGGCCCGAGGGGAGGGTCACTGCATGGCGCTGCGGGCGTAGAGGATCCACTTGGAATGAACCAAGGGGTCTACGCCCCGGCGGGGCGCTGTTCGACCCTCTCCAGGCGGGCATTCCTGGTAGCCTGCGAATTCGGAGGCGTACACGCCCTTTCCCGAGGTTATGGAGCGGAAGGAGACGGGATAATCCAAAGACGTAGCCACGGGGAGCTTCGCTTCCAGAGTGAACCAGCCTTTGCGGATGGAGGGGGTGTCAAACTCTCCCCGCATGGAAACCATGTCCCGGATGACCCGGCCCAGCAGCTCCTCCTGCCCGGAGAGGGTCACCTGGACCATGGGCTCCAGAAGGGTGGTCCCGCTGTGGACCAGTGCCCGCTGTACCGCTACCGGGGTGGCCACGAAGAAATCCAGAGGGTGGGTGTGCACGTGGTGGTGCTGTCCGCCGATGAGGGTAAAGCGGGCGTCCGTCACCTCCCAGCCCAGCCTGCCCTGCTTCAGTGCCCCAGGGAGGCTTTGTTCCACGTGGTTTTGGTAGCGGTAGGGCAGTTCTTTTTCCTTGATGAGAGAGGCAAACTGGATGCCGGAGCCTCGGGGAAGGGGCTCCACCAGCAGCTTTACCACCGCCCAGCAGGGTTTGGGCGCCAGGTAGATCTCTTCGCCCTGGGCCGTGGACGAGGGGGTCTCCTTGTAAATGACCGTGGGGGGAGAGAAGGAAACCT
This sequence comes from uncultured Clostridia bacterium, assembly GCA_944376265.1. GTDB lineage: Bacteria > Bacillota > Clostridia > Oscillospirales > Acutalibacteraceae > Acutalibacter. The sequence continues at coordinate 832 of CALWCD010000058.1, forward strand.
GCAGCTGGTACCGTTCCCGGAGAATTTCGGAAAGAACCTCCAGCTGGATTTTTCCCGTGATGTGCAGGTGCAGCTCCCGGCTTTCCGGCACCCATTCCAGGTCCAGGAGAGGGTCCTCCTGGGAGAGCTGCTGCAGGGCTTCCGTCAGGGCGGGGAGCTGGTCGGGGGAAGGGGGAAAGGCCTGCACCTGAAGCAGAGGTACCTCCAGCCGGCACAGTCCCCGGGGCGGCGGCTGGCCCAGCACGTCCCCCGCGCGGACTCCGGAAAGGCCGTACACCGTGCCTGTTTCCCCGCTGTGGATCTCCCCGATGTCCACACTTTTGGAGCCGTAAAAGCGGCGGATCTGGGTGACTTTCTGGCTGGTTTCACCTCCGGGAAGAGGAACGCTGTCCCGGTTTTTCAGGGTGCCGGAGAACACCCGCAGGTGGGCGGCTTTGCCCATGGCGGGGTGGTGGTCCACCTGGTAGACCAGCGCGGACAGGGGGCCGTGGTCCTGGACCGGGGCGAACGGCAGAAAGCGGGTGACCGCGTCCAGCAGCGCCTCCATGCCGGTTCCCAGCTTCGCCGAAGCGAACAGCACCGGGAACACCTGCCGCTCCGCCACCCCATTTCTCAGGGCCTGGAAAAGGCGTTCCCGTTCCACAGGACGGTCCTCCAGATAGTCCTCCGCCAGGCCGTCCTCCTCCCAGGTTTCACTGGGGAGCACCTGGCACTGGTCCGTTCCGGGGCACTCCACCCGCTGGGGGACCCACAGCCGGGGAGAACATTCCTGGCGCAGCTGTTCCAGCACTCCGGGAAGGTCGCAGCCCATCCGGTCCACCTTGTTTACCAGCAGCACCAGGGGAATCTTCAGCTTGTCCAGCGCCCGCCACAGCACCCGTGTCTGGGCTTGGACCCCCTCCACCCCGGAGATCACCAGCACCGCTCCGTCCAGGACGCTCAGACAGCGCTCCACCTCCCCCAGAAAGTCCACGTGGCCCGGCGTGTCAATCAGGTGGATCCGCACCCCGTTTCGTTCCAGCACCACGGAGGCGGACCGGACAGAGATGCCTCTGCGCCGCTCCACGTCCAGCCAATCCGTCTGGGTGGTGCCGCTGTCCACGGTTCCAGCCTGGCGGATGCTCCCGCTTAACAGCAGAAGCTGTTCCGTCACCGTGTTTTGCCGGCGTCGGCATGGGCCAGAACTCCCAGGTTTAAGCTGCGGAGAATGGGGACGGTGACAAACTGCTGGATCAGAAGGCGCTCCAGCTCTTGGAGCAGCGCCCTTAGCCGATTGTCAGAGCACTGTTCTCTGAGCTGGACCACCTCGAACACTCCGCGGCCCAGTTCTTTCTGGATTTCCATCTCGGGGAAAAACACAGCAATGTGGGAGAGCTTTCGGTTGTTCATGCTGGCATAAGTGGTATAGACGGTGGAAACGCGTTCCACTTCCCAGCGGTAGATCTCACTGCGAAAATAGCAGGCTGTGTACAGGGGGTCCAGAAGCTGGCTGTCCCAGGGGCGCAGCCGCTTGAGAAAACCGCCGTAGACGGCATTTTGATCCTTCCATGCAGTGCAGCCCTATGCCAGCTCCTGGATGGTTTCGCTTGTCCTGTTCAGAAACACATCTCCCCGCTTGATGCTGTAGCGTTCCTGTTCCTCCTGGTCCACTTCCACCAGGGATGAAAGAGCGTCCGGCACATAGGGGGAGCGGATCACTGTTTTTACATCCAGAACAGGAATCCCCCTTCCAAAGGCCTGCTTCTGTTTGGCAACTCCCCCAAATATCCAGAAGAGTTCCGGGAGAAGCGCCTTCTTCCAGCAGCCTCCAGGGATCCGGTTCTTCCATTGCTCCAGAACAGCCGAGAGCCTTTCGTCCGCCGGCAGGGAGGAAAGTTCCTCCATTACCCGCTGCAGCCGAAGCCATCCCTTTTGAAGGCTGGCTTCCCCAGGACGGGAAACCTCGGTATACAGGTTGGGACTGAGCACCCATCCGTTCCGTGCGGCCTCCTCCAGGGATGCCGCTGCATACCAGGAAGTTCTGGTTCCCAGTTCTCCCCGGCGGTGGCGGGAAACCAGGTCTTTCAGGACCTGAGCGTGGACAGAGGTGAATTCCCTGCCAGGACGGGGCTCCATGCGCTGAGCGTCTACAAACAAGATCTTTTCTACGGGCGGTTCCCTGTTGGCAAGCAGCCAAATACAGCAGGGAACCTTTGTGCCGTAGAACAGGCCGGGAGGCAGAGAAATGACAGCCTCGATCCGCCGGCTTTGAGCAATGGCTTCCCGTATGGCTGCTTCCCGGTAGGTTTCTGTGGTCAGGGTGCCGTTGGGCAGAATGACTGCTGCCCGGCCGTTCGAGTTCATATGGCTGAAAATATGCTGCAGCCAGGCAAAATTGGCGTTGGAACGGGGTGGAACGCAAAAAAGCCACCGCTGGTCCTGAAAAACCGAATGGTCCTGGAACCAGTCCCGGAGGTGGAAGGGTGGGTTGGCCAGAATATAGTCAAATGTACGGTGTTTGTGCAGGTCATTCGTCAGGGTGTTGGCAGCCTCTCTCCCCAGGTCGGCGTGGGTGCCGTGAAGGATCAGATTGATCTGGGACAGGAGAAAGGATTCCTGGTCCTGGGTTTGGCCGTACAGTTTCAGCTGCCCTTTTCCCTGCTGCTGTGCTGCCCACAGCAAAGCTCCGCTTCCGCAGCAGGGATCGTACACCGAGCCCTGGCACGGGTCCAGAAGAGATGCCAGACACTGGGCAACTGCCCGGGGTGTGTAATAATCCCCCTGGTACTGTCTGGTGTGGACGGGAACCTTTCTCCGCATGTGCCTTTCAAAAAGCTGAGCACAGGTTACATCTTCCGGCGAGCAATCTGTCAGCAGGTCCACCAGCCGCCGCAAAAGAGGTTCCTCCACAGATGCCAGCTGGTTTTGAGAGATCAGCTGGCCGACAAAGGGAAACACTGGTTCCAACAGCCGAAGGGCGCTGGAAAGGGCGTCTAGGCAGCTTCCCTCCCTGTGGGAACGAAGAGTCTCCCATAGAGAAGCGCCTGGCAGGTCTGTGCCGCTTTCGGAAATAAGAGGGGAGAGTGACTTTTCCAGGGAAATCTGACGAAGGAGCAGCAAGCTGACAAAAATGCTGTCACTCATGTCCTGGCTGAGAAGTTGGATGGTGTTTTCCACCAAGTTGCTGCTGGTTTCCATAGTGTGGCTCCTGTTTTGAAAAAGGGGGATAGACAAGACCTACTATGAGGCTGCGGTAGTAGACGGAGCGTCTCTGTGGCAGCAGATTTTCAGAATCACCATCCCCTGCATGAAAAAGACCATTATCATACTTCTGATTCTGGCGCTGGGCCGGATCTGCTACTCGGACTTCGGCCTGTTCTACCAGGTTCCCATGCACAGCGGCCTGCTGTATCCCACCACACAGACCATCGACACCTTCGTGTACGACCACATGGTTCTGGATGCGCTCAAGTGCTGCGGCATCACCTATGCCAGAACGATCCAGGGAACCCATGCCTTTGACATTCCGGAGAATTTTCTGATCTGGAATCCCACCTGCCATCACGATGACAAGGCCCTTCCCGAGCTGACGGAAAAGTTTTTAAACGATACTTCTTTGTTCTCCATGCTGAAACTGTTTTACGTCTGGGGTCACAGCTACGAGTTTGACCAGAATGACAACTGGGACCAGATGGAACGGTTCCTGAATAGAATGTCCGGACACCACGATGTGTGGTACGCATCCAACGGTGAAATTGAAAGCTATGTCTCTGCCTACCGGCAGCTGATTTTCTCGGTGGATGGACGCTTTGTCCGCAACCCAACCTGCAGGACCGTCTGGGTGGGAGCGATTGGCTCCCAGCTGGTTGTGGAGATCAAGCCCGGCTGTGTGACTGCACTGCCGGACCCCGCTGTGCTGTAACAAAGAGAAAAAGCGGAAGAGCGCTGGAGTGCGCCTTCCGCTTTTTTGCTTGAAGGGAGACTTCCGAAAAGCAGTGTCCCATTTTGAGAGATGGTTCAAACAGTCTGGAACCCTCTTCTCCCGGCCCCCTTTTTGAACGACATTTTGGAAGCGTGTTCAGCGGAGGAGTCGACCAGGGCCTCAACCGATCACCTGGCAGTGCTTGTCCACCTGGTTGAGCACCTGGCAGCCCTGGGCAGTGACCAGCACCAGGTCCTCCACCCGGACACCCATTTCCCCGGGAAGGTAGACGCCCGGCTCGATGGAGAAAACCATGCCCTCCTGGGCCAGGGCGGTATTGGCGCTGCTCACATCTCCCTGCTCGTGTTCCGTGCGGCCGATAAAGTGGCCCAGCCTGTGGGTGAAATACTCCCCGTACCCCGCCTGGGCAATCAGATCCCGGGCGGCCTTGTCCAGCTGGCACAGGGGCACCCCAGGACGCACCAGGGCCTCCGCGGCCTCGTTGGCCTGGCGCACCAGGTCGTGAATGGCGGCGTGCTTTTCGGAGACCTGTTTGCAGAAATAGGTGCGGGTCATGTCGGAGCAGTACCCGTCCTTCCGGCCGCCAATGTCCAGCACAATGCAGTCCCCGGCCCGCAGGACGGTGTCGTCGGGCATGTGATGGGGATCGGCGGCGTTGGCGCCAAAGGACACAATGGGGGAGAAGGAGGGCCCCTCACAGCCCAGATCCTTGAACTGCGCCACCAGGTAGTCGGCCACCTGCCGTTCCGTCATGCCCTCCCGGATGTAAGCCGCGGCCCGGGTCATGGCCTGGTCGTTCAGGCGGGAATTCATCCGCATCAGTTCCTGCTCCGCAGGGTCCTTGCAGGCGCGCACGCTGTCCACGCAGTCGCTTGCCAGTTTGCAGGAAGTGCCGGGCAGGTGCTCCATCAGGGGAAGCAGGAAGCGGGCGGTCCACTCCTTGTCAATGCCCAAAGGCTTCCCTGCCTGAATGTGCTGGGCCATCATGCCGATGGAGTCGTCGGTGTCGGTGAACCAGACCTTCTCGATGGGGGTCTGGGGCACGGTGAACAGCTTGTTCAAAAAGAAAACGTGCTGGCCGTCGGCACGGAGATACAGCGCGAACAGCCGCTCGAAGGGCTCCACGTACACCCCGGTCAGGTAGTCGATGCTCTGGGGGTCGCAGAGGATCATCTGGGTCAGTCCCCGGGCTTTCATGGCCTGAAGCACCCGGTCAATGCGTTCCATTTCCATAGAGTATTCCTCCCGATAGACTTGTTTGCCTTTCATTCTAGCACGGTTTAACAGGAATATGCAAGCACTCCCTTATTCCCTGAGCGTGCAAAGCTTCGGGAGAAATCTCGGGGAGAACGGCGTCTGCTGGCAGAGTGTCCGATGAAATTTCCCCATGCCACTTAGAAGTGCAGGGCCCCATTCTCCCTGCAGTGAAAATGCTCCGGAGTTAGGAAAGCACAGACAGTTTGCGCTCGCCTTCTTCCCGGGAAATCTGTCCGCTGTTTACCTGCATGTAAATGCGGATCTTTCGGCGGTCCACCCGGACGAAGAAGAAAATCAGCGCCGCAGCGGCGAACCCGATGAGAGGGAACAGATAGGCCACGTTCCACAGTCCCTCCAATGCTCTTTCCGTCTGCAGGCCCACGCCCTGGGCATTGAGGGCAGCCAGTTCCTCGAAGGAAGAGGCTTCCACGGAGACGAAGCCATAGGCGCCCAGGATCAGCAGGGTGACACTGGATACCAGGGAGTTGACCAGCTTGGTGATAAAGTTGTAAGAGGCCGACACAATGCCGCCCACGTCATTTCCGGTGCGGAAGCGGGCCACCTCAGCCAGGTCCGGGGTGAGCTGGGAGCAGCTGAACATGGTCAGCACATACCCACCATCAAAATGTACACGGAAAGAAAGCTTTGCACAAACTGGTTCAGTGCCGCGGCGCTGCCGTTGCCGAAGATCATGGCCAGTTTTTCCCCGGCTGGAACGATCCAGCCCTCTTTTCTTGTTTTTCTGCTCATGTTCTTATCCTCTTTATGCTGTTACTACCACCCGGACCCGGTCCAGATTTTTCACCTGGGTGAACCGGTCCTGGGGATGGCGGTTGGAGGTGACCCGGGCTGCCACAAAGTAGGTGCCCGGCTGTTGGTAGGTGAAAGTACCCTGGGCTTTGCCGGCTGTCTTGTTTACCGGGCACAGGTCCAGGGGAGAGGGGGCGGTGTAATTGCCGTCGCCGTACCAATCCCACTCAAGGGAGGTGAGCTCTCCGGTATTGCGGGGAATGGCTGCCTGGACGGTGAAGGACACCGGTTCCCCAACTTTGACCGTCACAGCTTTGCTGCCGTTTCCCTCCAGAAACACCACTGGCTGGATGCCTCTTCGTTCCTCCGCCGTTTCCGGAAGGAAGATCTGCCCATCCTCATAGCGGTAGACCGTACTGGGGGCCGGTTCCACGCCCTGTTCTACCCAGGCTGCCACGTCCAGCAGCGCCTGGTACAGCTCTCCCAGATAGCTGACGATCCGGTTGTTGTTGGTGGTGTTTTCCGAGTAGCCGTGCATGGCGTTGTCGGTAAACCACACCCGCAGGTCCTGAAAAGCCTGTTCCCCTTTTGCCTCCAGGGCTTTGTGAAAATACCAGTCGGCCCCCCAAGGGTAGGCGCATTCGTCCAGCATGGACTCCAGAATGATGACCTTCCCGTGGAAGTTCCCGTTTTGGGGATAGCCGGAAGCGTTTTTCGCCAGCAGCTCCGGGGCTAGGATGGGCCGCTGGGGGTAGATGGGTTCCCCTTTCTCGTCCCGGAACTGGTCCCACACCTTGTAGTCCGGGGTGGGCACTTGATGGCGGTAGTAGGTCTGCAGAGCGATGTAATCGGAGTTGTCCAGCACCACCTGATCTCTGGGTTTGACAGATTGCAGCGCCGAGGTTAAATCCAAGGTGGGGGACAGCAGGGGCACCACCACGCTGCCCATCACCTTGTCCACCGGCAGTTTGACGCCGGCCAGGGCGCCGGATTGGAAATGCAGGCACACGCCCTGCAGGTAGGCCTCTTCCGGGGGAGCGTCCTGCAGCCGGATGCAGGGGATGCCTGCCAACTTGTTCCTCTTGATGTAGTCCCGCCAGGCCTCGTCCACACCTGTGTGCTGGATCTCGGAGACGGTTTCCTGCCCCGCGGAGGCGTCGGAGTTCTGGGAGAGAATGGTCTCCACGGTGGTGGCCATTTGCAGCCTGTCCCGGCAAGCGGAGGAATGAGGGTCTGCCCCCAAGTATCCCGGGACATTCCAGAAGTCCTCAAAATAGCCGGGGTCGCACAGGTACACGGCGTACAGCAGCAGAGACAGCGCCCCGTCGCCGATCTGGTCCCAGGCGAACCAAGTCTTGGGCGGAAACCCCATGCGTGTCACTTCCCGGAGAGCGTCCGCCTGTTCCTCGTCCAGCCCGGCGTACATGTCCCCGCTGCCGCCAGAGTCGAGAGCGTCGGTGACCTGGAGAAACTTGTCCTTCAAAAGGCGCATGGCGTGGACTCGAGCCATAAACACGTTGGGAATGGTCCGGGGCGTGCCGATGACAAAGGGCACGGCGCCGTCCCACACCCCCTGGGTGTTTTCAATGCAGCCCAGGGTTTTGTACCCGCCGCCGCTGCCGCCGAACACATAGCCCCAAGGACGGTGGTCCCCGTACAGCCTTTAGGCCACCTGCCGGGAGTACTGGGCGGTGGCAGCACTGGAGGTGACAATGATGGTGGGGTCTCCCAGAGCACCGGAGGATTCCCCTCCCATGTTGGACTCCACAAAGTATCCGCCGTGGAGCAGGGAGAAGCTAATCTTGTCCTCGATCCAGCCGTAGTTCTGGGCAGCGTTCTCGTCCCCCTGGATGGGAGCCAGATACTGGAAGAACCGGCCTTCGTACTTCACTTTTTCCGGGAAGTACAGGGCAAAGCGGACTTCCGTGTCCTCGAAGCCGCCGTGAACGTAGTAGTGGCGGACAGGAGCGTCCCGCCACTCCTCCACGTCGACGTAGGGCTTTTGGTATACAGGGTCGTGCTGGCCGTTGTAAAGCATAGTACTCCCTCCTTGTGGATTTTCTAAAACATACCGAAGTATGTTTTTGAGATAGTATAACGGGCAGCGGTGAGAAAGTCAACGATATTTGGAAAATTTCCTGTTTTGTCTAAACATACCGAAGAATGTTTGGACAAAGCGCCAGGCGTTTTGCGCTTTTCAAACAGCGGCATTCCTGGTATGATTATTTCTTGGAGATGATGAAATGATCGTGACAAAAGATGAAATGTGCCAAGCGGCCATTGAGCTGATTCGTGAATCCGGCTATGAGAAGGTCACAGTGCCCTCCATCTGCCAAACCTGCGGGGTGACCAAGGGCTCTTTTTACCACCACTTTCGAAACAAGGAAGATCTGGTGATTTACTGGCTTTCCAACAAGGTGGGCACCACCGTGGAAATCCCCCGGGAGGAGGGGCTTTCCCACAAAGAGAGGCTGCAAAAACTGATGCACGAGCACGCCCTGCTGATTGCCAGCATTGGCTGCGACCTCTTTTTCAATGCCATTGTGGCGGACTCGAAAAACGGGGGCCAGAACCTGTTGCGGAATATGGTGGAGGTAGACCCAGTGGAACAGCTGGTCCAGCAGGCCATGGACGCCCGGGAGCTCCAGTCCGACGCAGAGGCGGGACCGCTTTTGGGGGCGTATATCATGGCGGTCATCGGGGCCATTGTGGAATGGAAAATGTCCAATGGCACTTCTGACATTGTGGAGGACCTGGACAACTTGTTCCGCCTGATCTTTCGCTGAGCCGTTCCCCAGACTATGGCGGCACGGTTCCGAGCCAGAGCGGCCCGGAAAGAAAAACGAAATCAAGGCCTGAAAAGAGCTTGGACAAGCGGGTCCAGGCTTTTTTTGGGGGAAGAAAAGGTCCAAGGGCCGTTTTTCATATCTTGCTAACACTTCTTTGGATGAAGGGAAACAATCCTCCTGTATCATGACCACAGCTTCCCAAGGGAAGCCAATCAAAACGCAGGAGGATGCAAAGCATGGCAGTTACAGAAATTAAGAATCCCACCCCCATCGAAACGGACCTGGAAAAGAGCATTAAGGAGCGGCTGTTCAGCGGTTTCAACAACTGGAACGGCGGGTACGACGGATGGCTGGAATGGTGCCGCAATCTGTACGAACCGGGCGCCCATTACAATGTCTACGGAAAGCGGCTGACTTTGCAGGAGTATCAGGAGATGATGGGCCAGCTCTTCGAGCATTTCACCATGGAGCTTGGCCAGTTCGAGAACATGATCATCCGGGACAACTGGTGCGCCATACGGTACACGGTGAAAATCAAGAACTTGGACTCCGGAGAAGAGATTCTGCAAAATACCATGGAGTTTGTAGAGTTCCGGGAAAATCCCCAGCCTGTGGGCGTTCGGGTAGTGGAGGGCTGGGCCTTGTCCGACATGCCGTTGTCCCCTCAGAAAAAAGGGTGAACCGGGAAAGTCTCCCGTTCGGGGAAGTTGTTTTTTTCGGGAGGGCCAAAGAAAAACATTTCTTTAACATCTCTGTGGTATAAAAGGGAAAAGGCGGGGTGAATGGGTATGTTTCGCGTGTTAGTGGTGGAGGACGACCGGGAACTTAACAAGACCGTATGCGCTTATTTGAGTCAGAACGGCTATGTGCCGGTGGGGTGCCTGAGCGGGGCGGAAGCCTACGATGCGTTGTACGAAGGCACTCTGTTCGACCTGATCCTGGCTGACATCATGATGCCGGGTATCGACGGCTTTGAATTGGCCGAGACAGTTCGGGAGCAAAACCGGGACATCCCCATTCTGTTCATGACCGCCCGGGACGACTTTGCCTCCAAGCAGAAGGGATTTCGGGCGGAGATCGACGACTACATGGTGAAGCCCATCGACCTGGACGAGCTGCTGCGCATGGGCGCCCTGCTGCGCCGGGCCAAGATTGCCAGCAGCCACCGGATCGAAGCGGGGAGTTTGCGGCTGGACGCCGACGAATATTCCGCCACCGTAGACGGGGAGGAGATCCCCCTGACTGTGCGGGAGTTCAACCTGTTGTACAAACTGCTGTCCTACCCCAGAAAGACCTTCACCCGCTCTCAGCTGATGGAGGAATTTTGGGAGGGCGACTCCACGTCCAGCCTGCGCACAGTGGATGTGTACATGGCCAAGCTGCGAAACAAATTTGCCGGCTGCCACGCTTTTGAGATTCTCACTGTTCACGGGCTGGGGTATAAGGCGGTGATCAAATGAACCGGAGCAGGTTGGAAAAATTCGGAAAGACCGTGTGGCGGTACCTGTCGTTTTTTCTGTTGATGTCCTGTGTCACCGCCTGCTGCATGCTGCTTTTTTTGAACACCATGTCCCACGCCACAGGGCTGAAACTGTCCGCAGCTTACGTGGAAGTGGCCGCGAAGGTCACCTTTTTCAACGTGGTGCTGCTGAGCCTGGTGTGCACCGTCATCGACTGGCTGCGGAGAAAGTGGATGGTGGACCGGCCGGTGAAAAAGATCGTAAAGGTAGGGCAGCGGATGAAGGGGGGAGATTTCTCCGCCAGGGTGCCGGAGTTTCACACCCTGGAGGTAGGCGAGGGCTTTCAGGAGATAGGCCAGTGCCTGAACAAAATGGCCCAGGAGCTCTCCGGCATGGAAGCCCTGCGAACGGATTTTATCGCCAACGTGTCTCACGAGCTGAAAACCCCCTTGGCAGTGATGCAGAATTACGGCACCATGCTCCAGCAGCCGGGGCTCTCTGAGGAAAAGCGGCTGGAATACGCCAAGGCTGTCACCGGGGCTTCCCGGAGGCTTGCGGATATGGTCTCCAATATTTTGAAACTATAAGCTGGAAAACCAGCAGATCTTTCCCCAGGCAGAGACCTACGACCTGGGAGAGCAGCTGTGCCAATGTTTGCTGGCGTTTGAAAACGCCTGGGAGGAGAAAGGGCTGTACATCCAGACGGAGCTGGAGGAACAGGTCCAGGTGACGGCGGACCCGGAGCTGTTAAGCCTGGTGTGGAACAACTTGTTCTCCAACGGGGTGAAATTCACCGAGCCCGGAGGCACCCTTTCCGTCACCTTGGAGACCCAGGAGGATCTGGCGGTGATCCGGGTGGCGGATACAGGCTGCGGCATTTCCCCGGAGGTGGGGAAGCATGTCTTTGAAAAGTTCTACCAGGGAGATACCTCCCACGCCACCCAGGGCAACGGACTGGGATTGGCTTTGGTGAAGCGGGTGATGGACATCGTGGGGGGAGACATCTCTGTGGAAAGCCAGGTGGGAGTGGGCAGCGTGTTCACGGTCAAACTCAGGAGGGGACCAGATGGCAAGGTGGAAACAGTGGGTCCGTAAGCTGTTCTTCCCCAGAACGGCGGCAGCGGCGGCCATTTTCCTAGGGGGAATGGGGCTGCTGGCCTTTGCCCTTCTCTTCGCAAGGGAGGAGGGGCTTTTGGCCTATGCGTGCTATGGCTTTTCTGCCTACGCCTTGGCAGTGGCCTGCCTCAATTTGCCCGCCTCCATCCGCCGGGCAAACCAGCGGCTGATGAGCCATCCTTTGGTGAGCGCCTATTGGGGAGATGAGCTGGTAAAGGCTTGCACCGTGCTGTTTTTTTCCTTGGGGGCCAACCTGTTGTACGCCGGATGCAATGCGGTTTCCGGCATCGTCTACGGCTCTCCCTGGTTTGGCAGCCTGGCGGTTTACTATCTTCTTCTTTCTGGGATGCGGCTGCTGCTGGCGGCATCTTCCCGGAAACAGGGGATGACGGGGAATACCGCTTCCCAGTGGCGGCGCTACCTTCTGTGCGGCGCGCTGCTTATTCCCATGAACTTTGCCTTGGCGGCCGTGGTCGTTCTCACCTTGAAACAGAGAGGCGGGTTTCACTACGGCAAGGTGATGATCTACATCATGGCGCTTTACGCCTTTTACGCGGCCATTTCCGGGGTGGTGAACCTGGCCCGCTCCCGAAAGTTCCGAAGCCCTCTGCTTTCCGCCACACGAGTGGTCAGCCTGACTGCGGGACTGGTGTCCCTCTTTGCCCTGGAGGTGGCCATGCTGGAGCAGTTCGGCAGGGGAGAGACCTTCCGCTATGTCATGACTGCCTCCACCGGCGGTGGGGTGTGCCTGATTCTGGTGACCATGTCTCTCTGGATGATCCTGCGGGCCGTTATAAATCTGAGAAAATCCACTATCTGACAAACAAGCAAAGGAGACGTTCTCATGGAACAGAGAAAGGAAGTTTTTCAGTACAGCTATTCTGCCAAGCAGCAGGAGGAGATTGCGGCCATCCGAAAAAAACATCTGCCGCCCCAGGAGGACAAAATGGAGCTGCTGCGCCGGCTGGACCAGAGCACCACGAAGACGGGAAGGGCGGTATCCCTTGTGCTGGGCATTGTGGGATGCCTTGTGCTGGGTTCGGGGCTGTACCTGGTCATGGAGCTGGGCGGGGACCTGTTCGCTCCAGGCATTGTCCTGGGGGCAGCGGGCCTGGCCCTGGCTGCGGTGGCATATCCGGTGTACAGTTTCCTCACCAAACAGAGGCGGAAAAAAGTGGCTTCCCACATTATTCAGCTGACCGACGAACTCTCAAGGGCAAACTGAAAAAAGCGCTGGAAGTGGAAAATAATCTGTACCCCGTCACGCAGACAAAGAAAAATAAGGGAGTCACAGCGCTGCGGAAACCGCAGATTTTGGACGGCAGCTCTTTCTGCCAGCCAGGATCTGCGGTTTGTTTATGCAGCAAAATACCTCTCACGCTTTTCCAAATGCTGTGAGACCCTAGACCTCGCCTCACGCTTTTCCAAATGCTGTGAGACCCTAGACCTCGCCGCAATCGCCTGGTGTTGTAGCAGGCGACATAATCCTCAATCGATTTCACCAGGGCTTCTCGGCTGGTAAAGTGTTTGCTGCAGTAATGCTCACACTTCAGCATATGGTCCCGCACAGTGATTCTCAAGCTGTATGGTGACGTAGGATTTCCAGATAGAAGAATAGGTGTAAGTATGGTGAAAAAGGAATGCCAAGCCTTTGCCCAAAATGGGCCTGGTCCAGTCTTTTGATGCTTGGGTAATTGAAATCCGCATGGGAATGTGATATGATCACAATAAAGTGATTGAGAATATTTTATCAGATGACAAAAATTGAATATAGATCTTTCGGGATAGGTTTACAAGGGAGGAGATGCCCATGTTCCCCAGCAACTGAGTGACCTCATTGAAATATTGAAATTAAAGAAAGGAGACTTTCTTATGAAAAAACTTGCGCTTGTTATCCTTTCCCTTGCATTTTTGTCCTTCGCTGCCTGCACCGGGCAGGAATCGTCCCAGACCCCGGAAAGCCAGACCTCCCAGTCCTCCCCTGTGGAGGAAGAGGCCGGCACGGAGGATCAGGGCACAGGCTTTGTGTCTCTGCCGGAGGACACCGGGACCCTGGCACCTGAAAACGTTCTGAAAAACGCCCTGCGCCTTACCCAGCCGGAGGTGGAGTCCGCTTTGGGCATCACTCTGTCCGAGGACAGCGTCAACCCTCGTTCCGGCGGGTATCTGGTGGACTGCGACGTGTCCTTCGGGGAGGCAGAAGCCACCCAGGTGGATCTTCAGTTCAATCAGGTGAACCCAGAGGATCAGGACCTTCTGCTGCTGTCGGTGGGCTACCAGTTCACTTTTGAGACCGCGGAAGAGGGCTGGAACGCCTTCCAAGCTATGTCCCAGGCAGCCCGTTCCCAGGGGGCGAAGGCTTTCACGGAGGAGTATTACAGCCAGGAAAGCGGCTTTGTGCGGTACGCCACCTTTGAGGAGTTCGACGCTGGCGCCCGGGAATCTGTGGAAAAGTCCGGCTTGCCCACCGTGGAGTGTGTGGACCGGTTCTATGTGGATGAGAACACCACCTGCGAGTACAGCTTCACCTATGCTCCGGACCAGGGCTTTATAGCCACCGTGTTTTACAGCGCTGACATGACCCGTTCTGTGGGCGAGGAAAACACCCTGAAGTAAGAACGCTGCCTGCCGTTGGAGATCACCTGAAAAGGAAGGATATTTATGAAGCGGATTCTTGCTGTTGCGCTTTCGATCCTTCTGGCGCTTTCCCTGTGCGCCTGCCGTCCCCAGACCCAGCAGACCCCTTTGCTGGAGCCGGAGTACATTCTGGAGAACGCCCTGAACAAGTCCCTGGAGGAGGTGGAGACGGCCCTGGAGGTGACTCTTTCCCAGGAGAACCGGAATACCGCCACCGGAGGGTATGTGGTTCCCTGCCATGTGGCCTTTGAGGGGAAAACCGCGGACCATGTGGAGCTGCAGTTTGCCCAGGAAAAGCTGGCTGCCGCCATGTACACTTTCTCGGATATCGAATCTGCCAAGGTTGGCTGGGGGCTCCTGAAAAAGCTGGGCAAGACCATGACCAAAGAGGGATACGAGTCCGCCATGGGGGACCTGCACGGCCAGGGTTCCTCCTTCGAGAGTCACGAAACCTACGATGACTTCTACGCGGACGCGGAAAAGCTGTGGGAGTCCAACCCTCTGCCGGCAGAGGCCATGGACCTGTACTACGTGGGGGACCACGCCCAGTGTGAGCTGGCGGTGGCCGTCACCCAGGAGGGGGCCTTTTCCGTGACGATCACCTATTCGGAGATCCGGTGGGACAGCTATTAACGCATATATGGTAACTGCGCACATCTCTAATCCATCTGTACCTGAAATAAATAGGAGAGTATTCTCATGAAAAAGCTGTTTTGCGTGCTGCTGATCCTAAGCCTGATCTTCTGCCCCACTGCGCTGGCGGCCAATGGCACCTATAGCGAGAGTGACCGTACTGCGACCACCACGCTGACTACCACTATCAATGGCCAGAACGCGCCGACCTACACCATTATCATCCCCTCGACGCTGTCGATTGCGCCCAATGCGACCTCGACTGAGCTAGCGGTGAAACTGCAGGAGGTGGCCAGCGCCAGTGCGATTTCGGTGGAGACGAATCTGAGCGGCAGCATGACCAATGGCAGCGACGGAACGATCGACTTTACCGTTTCGCCCAATAGGCTTACGGCAATACCGCACAGAAAAGTAGGCGCGATACTGCCAGAAGTGATATAATAAGACCATGGATAAACAGATGACAATG
>CALWCD010000059.1 GCA_944376265.1 uncultured Clostridia bacterium
ATTTGAACCTGCGACTTCTACGTCCCGAACGTAGCGCTCTACCAAACTGAGCCACACCTCGTAAAAAAGCCTCGGATCTTTACAAACCGAGGCTTTTTGGCAGCGGTACCAGGATTTGAACCCAGACGAACAGAGTCAGAGTCTGCTGTGCTACCATTACACAATACCGCTATATCTGCCGTTCGTTTTTGTCACTGGTCGAACAGCAGTATTTATTATAGCAGACTTTTCGAGAAAGTCAATAGCTTTTTCTCTAATTTTTTCTTTTTTCTTCACACTCTCCGCACAGGGATCTGTTTCCCCGCCAGATATTCCTTCAGGTCCGGGATGGCGATCTCCCGGAAGTGAAACAGGGACGCCGCCAGCACAGCGTCGGCCTTGCCCTGGGTGAAGGCATCGTAAAAGTGCTCCATGGTACCCGCTCCCCCGGAGGCGATGACGGGTATGGACACCGCTTCCGAAATGGCCCTGGTCAGCTCCAGGTCGTAGCCTGCCTTGGTGCCGTCGCAGTCCATGCTGGTGAGCAGGATCTCCCCCGCTCCCAGGCTTTCCGCTTCCTTGGCCCACTCCACCGCGTCCTTGCCGGTATCCACCCGGCCGCCGTTCAGGTACAACGTCCAATCGCCGGTCTCCCGGCGCTTGGCGTCCATGGCCACCACCACGCACTGGCTGCCAAACTTATAGGCCGCTTCCGAGATGATGGAAGGGTCCCGCAGCGCCGCGGAATTGACCGACACCTTGTCCGCTCCCGCCCGGAGGATTCGGGTGAAGTCCTCCACCGTGCGGATGCCGCCCCCCACGGTAAAGGGGATGAAAATGCTCTCCGCCACCCGGGTGACGATGTCCACCATAATGTCCCGGTCGTCGGACGAGGCGGTGATGTCCAGCAGCACCAGCTCGTCCGCCCCCTGGCGGTCATACTCGATGGCGGCCTCCACCGGGTCACCGGCGTCCCGGAGGCCTACGAAATTGGTGCCCTTGACCACCCTGCCGTTTTTCAGGTCCAGGCAGGGGATAATGCGTTTGGCGTACATGGTCACTCCCCCTTTCCCTTTACCATGGCGGCAAAATTCTCCAGGATGGCCAGGCCGGTTTTACCGCTTTTCTCCGGGTGGAACTGACAGGCCATCAGGTTCCCCTTGCGCACCGCCGCGTGGATAGTGGCCCCGTACTCCGCCGTGGCCGTGACCACGTCCTCCTCCGCCCGCAGGTAGTAGGAGTGGACAAAGTACACATAGGGCTCTTCCGGCAGGCCCGCAAACAGCCCCTCCCGGTTCTTTACCTCCAGGGAGTTCCAGCCGATATGGGGGATCTTCAGCCCGCTTTCCTTGGGCAGGCGGAGGATCTTCCCCTTGAGAAGGCCCAGGCCCTTCACCCCGGGGGATTCCTGGCTTTCCTCGAACAGGATCTGCAGCCCCAGGCAGATGCCCAAAAAGGGCTTGCCGCTTTCCACAAACCGGTGGATAGGCTCCTCCAGGCCCCGGGAACGGAGCTGATCCATGGCATCGCCAAAGGACCCCACCCCCGGAAGCACCGCGGCGTCCGACGCCAGAAGCCTACCGGGGTCCGCTGTGACCTGGCAGTCGCACCCAATATGCCGCAGGGCCTTCTCCACGCTTTGGAGATTCCCCGCGCCGTAGTCAATGATGGAGATCATGGTTGGTCACCTCGATAAAAGAATCATGGGAAAGACGGGCTCACTTGGCCCAGCCCATGCTGCGGCGGACCGCTTCGTGCCACCGGTCCAGATCCTGCCGGCGAAGATCCTCCCCGTAGTGGGGAGAAAATACAGCGCTTTCCCGCCACAGAGAGGCAAGCTCCTCCAAATCGTCCCACACCCCCACGGTGAGGCCGGCCATCATGGCGGACCCCAGGGCAGTGGTCTCCAGGCACTGGGGCCGGCACACCCGGGAGCCCAGAATGTCCGCCTGGTACTGCATCAGGAACCGGCTGCGGGAGGCGCCTCCGTCGGCGCGAAGCTCCGGGATGGGCACGCCGCTCTCCCGCTCCATGGCTTTTACCAGGTCGCAGCTCTCCAGGGCGATGCTCTCCAGCACCGCCCGGCACAGGTGGGCCCGGGTGGTGCCTCTCGTGACCCCCAGCAGGGCTCCCCGGGCGTACATGTCCCAGTAGGGCGCGCCCAGGCCGGTGAAAGCGGGCACAAAGCTGACGCCTCCCGCGTTTTCCACAGTCTCGGCCAGCTGGTCCGCCTCCTGGGGCGTTTTGATAAGCCCCAGCTCGTCCCGCAGCCACTGGATGGCAGAACCGGCGTTGAAGGCGCTGCCTTCCAGGGCATAGGTGGTGCGGCCGTTCAATTTCCAGGCAATGGTGGTCAGCAGCCCCTCCTTGGAGGCCACCGGCTTGTTTCCGGTATTCATCAGCACAAAGCAGCCGGTGCCGTAGGTGTTTTTGGCCATGCCCTCTTGAAAGCAGCACTGGCCGAACAGAGCGGCATGCTGGTCTCCGGCCATGCCCGCAATGGGGATTTCCTCCCCCAGCACGTCCGGGCTGCACATGCCCACAATCTCTCCCGACTCCGCCACCCGTGGCAGGGCGCTTTGGGGGATGCCCAGCTCTTTGAGCAGGGTGTCGTCCCACCGCAGCTTGTGGATGTCAAACAGCATGGTGCGGGAGGCGTTGGACACGTCTGTGACAAAGGAAGCCCCCTCGGTGAGGGAGTACACCAGCCAGGTGTCTATGGTGCCGAAGCGCAGCCGTCCCTTGTTGGCCAGCTCCCGGGCGGCAGGCACGTTCTCCAGAATCCACTTCATCTTGGTGCCGGAGAAATAGGGGTCGATAATCAGCCCGGTGGTGCTGCGGATGTAGTCCTCCATCCCGGCGGAGCGAAGGCGCTCGCACTCCGGGGCCGTGCGGCGGCACTGCCACACAATGGCGTTGCACACGGGAATGCCTGTGACAGCGTCCCAGGCTACCGTGGTCTCCCGCTGGTTGGTGATGCTGATGGCGGCAATGTCCCGGGCATGAACGCCCGCCTTTTCCACCGCCTGGCGCATGGCGTACAGGGTGGTCTGGAGGATCTGCACCGCGTCGTGCTCCACATAGCCCGGCTGGGGATAGATCTGGGGAAACTCCCGCTGGCCCATGCCGGCCACGCCTCCGAAGGCGTCGAACAGCACCGCCCGGGAACTGGTGGTCCCCTGGTCGATGGAAAGAATATACTTGCCCACCATCATGGCTCATTCACTCCTTTTCTGTCACAGCACGCCGATCCACTTGCTCAGCAGCCGACGGATCATACCCTCTCCCTTGCCCACCACATGGTAGCTCTGCAGCCAGGCGGGCTCGATCTTTTCCAGCACCACCTGGGGGCAGTTGTACTGGGCGGGCTTTTTCTGCTCCTTCAGGTCCTCCAGAATCTCGTTGTAGCGGCGGACGGTAAGCTCTTCGCAGTCCGGCCGCAGGGACTTGTAGTTCCCGGGCTTTGTGAACTTAAAGGCATAGAGGAAATCCGCCCACACGCCGTATTCCGTCAAATGAATATATTTGTCCGGCACATCCAGGGTCAGCCGCACAGAGCCGGACACCTTCCCTCCCGTATTCTGCTTGCGGCCTTTCAGCACGCCGAAAATGGGGCACTCGCACTTGAGGCCCAGCAGGTCGATCATGGCGTTGTATTCTCCCCGAAGGGTAAGGTTGGGCTTGGCGCGGTAGGTCTCTCCCGATTTGAGAATGCGCAGCACCAGCTTGGATTGATAGGTGATAACGATCATAAAATGCCGCCTTTCGCTTTTTCTTCTTTCTCCTTTTTCTCCTGCTCCTCCAGCTCTCTCTGGGCCTGTTCCGGCGTTTTTACCGCCCAGTCGTAGAGGAAGGTGTCAAACTCGCCCAGGTCGTTGGGCTTTACCAGGAACCGCTTCAAAATGGCTTCCTCCTCCAGCCCGGTGCCGCCGTAGTAGGCGTCGGCAATGCCGCCGGCGATGCAGGCAACCGTGTCCGTGTCGCACTTCACGCTGAACACGTTGCGAATACAGCTTTCCCAGTCTTCCGACTCGTAAAAGCAGCGAATGGCCAGGGGCATGGAGCCCATGGCAGTATCGTCGAACCGGCCAAAGGGTCTGTACAAACACAGAGGCTTGGAGACCATGTAGCCGAATTTTTTGCGCAGAAATTGAATCAGTTCTTTTTTGGTGGCGCCAGTGCGGGCCAGGAACACGGCTTCCGCCGTGGCCACCGCCGCCTTCACTCCCTCCGGATGGTTGTGGGTGACAATGGAACTGAGCACCGCCTGCTCCTCCACTTCTTCCATGGTGGAATAGTGCCAGCCGATGTAGCTCACCCGCATGGCGGAGCCGTTGCCGTAACTGTTGTACCCCTTTTGGGAGGAGGCATTCAGCCAGTTTTTAAACATGGTGCCGTAGCCCACCCGGTTGTAGCGCTTCCCGAACAGGCTGTATGCCTTGGCGTAGGACGTGCCCGTGAGCACCGCGTATTTGGTGGCCACCGTCAGCACCGTGTCGTCGGTAAAAGCGCTCATGCCGCCGAAAAAGTCCGTGGTGCGCCAATCGAAGTTCTGGGGCCGGCTGAACTCGAACCGGGAACCCGCAATATCACCCAAAATCGCGCCGTACATACAGCGCCCCCTTTCCACAAACCGGGGGCAGAGCCCCCCGTTCCGCCTTCCTTATTGTCTACGCTCCCTTTTGCCGGTGCACCGCCATGTTCCCGGAGGTGGTGGTGAACCGAAGGCTGGCGCCGCCTGTCCTGCAGAGGAAGGTCCCCTCTTCCTCCGTGCCCGGAAACTCCGAGCGGAACCTTCCGGACATGCTGGAGTAGGCAGCCTGGAAGGCCGCCTGTTCCGGCAGAGTCAGGGAAAGGCCCCCGGACACGGACCGCAAATCCGCCTCCTCCAGGCCGCCGGTCACGTCCAGATACACCTGGCCGGAAATGGTATTCACGGAAAGCTCCCGGCCGGAGCCCTGAAAGTGCACCTCTCCCGTCACCGTGGAAAGCCCGCACACGCCGGCCTGCACCTGGGACAAGCGCACCTGCCCCGACGTGGTGGTCAGGGACAGCTCCTCCGCCCTGCCCTGGGTCCACTGGACCTCCCCGGACACGGTGGACAGCCGGACCTTTTCCCCCTGCAGGGAGAGCAGGTACAGGTCCCCCGCGGAGGAAGCCACCTCCACCTCCTGGGCGGTGACCCCGGTGACGTCCACCTTGCCGGAGGCGCTGCCGCAGGAAAACACCTCCAGCTGGGAGAGAATGGCCGGCGGGACCTTCACCTCCAGCCGCTTTTTCAGTCCCTGAAACATGCTCAGGGGAAGCAGGCTGTGGTCCCACTGGATCTTCAGCACCCCGCCGGAGGAGGTGAGCTCCAGGCACTCCTCCTTTTCCAGGGGACGGTCGGCGTACTCCGTTACGGTGATCATGGTTCCCTCGCAGGGCACCACCGATACGGGCCCATCCCCCCAGAAGATCCGCAGGCCTTCCACCGAGCTGAGCTCCGGGTCCCAGGTGACCTGGCGTTCAAACGTCCATTGGGGAGAGGCGCCCTGGGCCAGCAGCTCCAGCCCGAACCACTGGGTGGACCGCCCCACCGCCAGCACGCATCCCAGAAACAGAGCGGCCAGCAGCCCGGCGGCCCCGGCGAAAAACCAACGCTTTTTCAATGCCCTCTCCCCTTTTTTCCATCTTGATAGTATCTTACAATACCCAAGCCCCGGCTGTCAATGGATTTCGCCCCAAGGCCCGGGACGGAAAGCTTTTGCCCTTTGGAAAAAAGAAATTGTTTCCCGCCCGGACTTATGGTATAATAGTAGCAACTTTTTGGCGCCATGGGCGCCGCTGTTTTCCCACGGGGAAAAATCACTTGAAATTGGGGATGCTCACTATGACCGATCTTGTTCTCTCGCTGCTGTGCGCGGCAGGGCTCTACCTGATCCTTCTGGAGGACCGCTTCCGCCTTTGGGCCACGGTGGCCTGCTACGGAGCGGCCTATCTCGTCTCCCTGGGGGTGGGATGGATCGTCACCCGGGTGCTGGGGCCCTCCTGGGCCGTGGCGGCGGGGGCCTTGGTCCTGTTCATGGCGTCGCTGGTTCTCTCCAGAAATAACCCCCTGCAGAAGTTTTACCTGGCGGTGCTTGCCCTTTCCTGCCACTTCTACCTGGAAACCTTTCTCCCCCTTGCCCTGGGAGTGATGCCCTTTTCCACCGCAGGGGCCTTCGCCGGATTCTTCTCCCTGGCGTGCCAGCTGCTGTTCAGCGCTCTGGCGGGCCTGTGCCTGTACCGGCCCTTCCACCACTTCAGCGACCGGGGACCCTCCGCCTTTCTCTGGGGCATGTGCCTGGTCCAGCTGGGCATTTGCGGCATTGCCAACGGCAAGGTGGACTTCCTGTTCCGGATGAACGTTCCCGCGGAGCGGCTGTTTGCCTCTACGGTCCTGTTTGCGGCGGTGATCTTTGTGTTCCGCTCGGTGTACCAGGCGGGGCGGTTCCGGCAGAGGGTCACCCAGGAGGCCGCACGGGCCGCCATGCTGGACGCGAAGGCCGGGGACTTTACCGACCTGCTCGCCGCTGTGAACGAGGCAAAAGCCGCCCGCAAGGCGGGGGAATACGCCCTGGACACGGTAAACGTGATGCTTCAGGACGGCAACGGGGAAATGGTGCCCCGGTACATCTCCATTTTCAAGAAGAACGGGGAGAGCGTTCCCATTCTCGCCTCCTACAACGACAACCCCTACTTAAACGCGGTGATCGCCGCCAAGGCTGCCTTCGCCGCCCAGAACGGGATCTCCTTTGAGAGCAACGCCGTCACAGGGAGCACGCCCCTCTCCACGGCGGAACTGTGTGTGCTGGTCAACGAGCTGCTGACCCGGGCCTGCGTGGACGCCTCTGTCTACCCGGGAGAAAAGCGGGTGCGCTTCACTGTGTTCCCCGGCGAAAACGCCCTCACTCTGGAAGCGGTGTATTCCGGGGAGCTTCCCCCTCAGAAAGGGTTTTCCTGGAAGGGAAAGACCTTCACCCAGCTGCTGGAGTGGCTCTTTGACGAGGAGCCCCACAGCCCGGAGGAGCTGCGTGGCCTGGAAAACGCCCAGGAGATTGTGTCCCGGTACAGCGGCCAGCTCTCTGTGTCCGGCGCTCCGGGAGAAGTGATCCTTCACATGTCCCTGAAATTCTGACCATCCCAGCTGACTGACGGCCTCCCCCCAGGGGGAGAGCCGTCCTTTTATGGGCCTTCCCGGCTCCATCTCCCACGGAAAGGAACGAACCATCCCCATGGAACAGAAAAGCCTTGTGGCCCCTGACATTCTCTCCGCGTTTGGCCTCTCTCCCGCCTGCCCCGTCCTTCCCCTGAAGGGCGGACACATCAACGACACCTTCCTGGTGGAGGACCAGGGCAAGTTCACCCTTCAGCGGATCAACCGATTTGTGTTTGCCCGGCCCCAGGACATTATGGAGAACATCACCGGTGTCACGGAGTTTCTCCGGAAGAAAATTCTGGCCCGGGGCGGCAATCCGGACCGGGAGACCCTGAACATCCGCCGCACCGTGGACGGAGCCGTTCTGTACACGGACCGGGAAGGGGAACCCTGGAGGTGCATGACCTACGTGGACGGGGCTTCCTCCCGGGAGACGGTGGAAAGCGCCGCCATGCTCCGGGAAGCAGGGCGGGCTTTCGGGGAGTTTCAGAAGCTGCTCAGCGACTACCCGGCCCACACCCTTCACGAGACCATTGCCAACTTTCACAACACGCCGGAACGGTTCCGCCAGCTGATGGACGCCGTCCGGGGAGACAAGGGGGGAAGGGTTTCCCAGGTGGGGCCGGAACTGGCCTTTGCCGCTCAGCGGGAGGGAAGCTGCTCCCTGCTGACGGACTTGCTGAAAGAGGGGAAGCTTCCCCTGCGGGTGACCCACAACGACACCAAGATGAGCAACGTGCTCATGGACGACGCCACGGGGAAAGCTCTCTGCGTGATTGACCTGGACACGGTGATGCCCGGGCTTGCCGCCTTTGATTTCGGGGATTCCATCCGGACGGGGGCCACCACCGCCGCCGAGGACGAGGCGGACCTTTCCAAGGTTCACTTTGACCTGGGGCTGTTTGAAGCCTATGGGGAAGGGTTCCTGTCCGCCGCCGGGGACGCCCTCACCCCTCTGGAACTGGAAACCCTTCCCGACGGCGCCATTCTCATGACCTTCGAGGTGGGTATCCGCTTCCTGGCGGACTACCTGAACGGGGACGTGTACTTCCGCACCGCTTACCCGGAGCACAACCTGGTGCGGGCCAGGAATCAGTTCCGCCTGGTGGAGGAAATGGAACAGAGCCGCTCCCAGATGGGCGACATTCTTCGCAGACACCTGTGACCGCTTCTTTAGCCCGCCCAGAAAGGCGGGCTTTTTTCTGCCTTGGGGGAGGTGAAATTTTGCCACTTGTTTTTTTCCGCCGGCGGTGCTATGGTGTAGGGGAACCGGCCCCTTGGGCCCACCTTGATTCCAGGAGGAGTTTTTTCATGAAGATTGCAGTTGTGGGCGCGTGGCACGTGCACACCCATGAATATGCCACAGCCATCCAGGAAAACCCCAAATCGGAGCTCTGCTGCCTGTGGGATGACAACCCGGAGCGGGGGCAGGCCATGGCCCAGACCCTGGGCGTCCCCTTCCAGCCGGATTTGGACGCCATCTGGGCGGACAGCTCCATTGACGGGGTGCAGATTACCACCGCCACCAACCTTCACAAAGAGGTGCTCCTTGCAGCCGCCAAAGCGGGCAAGCACATCTTCACCGAGAAGGTGCTGGCCCTGACCAACGAGGACGCCCGGGAGATCGCCCAGGCGGTGAAGGACAGCGGTGTGAAGTTCACCATCTCTTACCCCCACAAGACCCAGCCGCCCATCAAGGCTGCCAAGGCTTTGGTGGAAAGCGGCAAGCTGGGGCAGATCACCTACGCCCGGGTGCACAACTACCACAACGGCAGCGTGGCCCCCCAGGCGGACGGCTCTCTGGGCTGGCTGCCGCCCCACTTCTACGACCCGGTCCAAACCGGCGGCGGCGCCATGATGGATCTGGGGGCCCACCCCATGTACACCCTTCACTGGTTTTTGGGAGAACCCAAGTCCATTGTCTCCCAGTTCACGGAGGTGACCCACCGGGGCGTGGAGGACAACGCTGTTTCCGTCATCGAATTCGAGGGCGGCGCCATCGGCGTGTCGGAAACCGGGTTCGTCACCGGCGGCAACGGCTACCTGCTGGAGATGAGCGGCACCCAGGGGGCTCTGCTAGTCCACAACGGCAAGCTGGAGTACAGCTGTCCCGAGACCGAAGGCAAAGTGGTGGAGATGGCGGACCTGCCCGCCCCCTCTCCCCTGCCCATCCACGGCTGGATCGACGCCTGCTGCGGGGAGGGCGAAGCCCCCAACGGCATGGACGAGGCGGTGGCTCTGACCAAACTGATGGTGGGCGCTTACCAGTCCTACGCCACGGGCAAAAAGTATCTGTTCTGACCGGAAAAACAGCGCGCAAAAAGGACCTCCCGCCAAGGAGGTCCTTTTCTCATGCTTTCTGAAAGTTACCGGACTTTTTTCACGCCGAAGCTGGTCTGCTGGCCGTTCACGTCCCACTGAGCGGTGTAGCCGTCCAGGGCGTCGTAGTGGCAGGCCTCGCCCAGCACGTCGTGGAGGATGGACGCCTGATTGTCACGGAGCACCTGGGCGATCTTCTCGCTGCCCTGGTGGTAAACCTCAATGTGGTCGGTGACGTTGAAGCCGGCGTCCTTGCGCATGGACTGGAGCTTGCTGACGATCTCCCGGACAAAGCCCTCCTCAATGAGCTGGTCGTTGAGGGTGGTGTCCAGCACCACGGTGAGGCCCCGGTCGGAGATGGAGGTGAAGCCCTCCTTCTGAGCGGTCTCGATGAGCAGCTCCTCGGCGGTGAGAGTGATCTCCCCATCGGAGAGGGCCACCTTCAGTTCGCCGGTGGCGTCCAGCTCCTTCTTGGCAGCGGAGCCGTCCAGCTCCTGGAGCACATTCCGCAGCTCGCCCAGCTTCTTGCCCAGCTTCTTGCCCAGCAGCTTCAGCTGGGGCTTGAAGGTGTAGGCGGTAAACTGGGACATATCCTGAAGGAAGGTGAGCTCCTTCACGTTCAGCTCCTGCTTGACGATATCCTGATACAGCCCGCCCAGGCCCTGGTCTGCGTCGGTATACAGGTTCTGGAGAGGCTGGCGGTTCTTGATGTTGGCCAGGTTCCGGGCGGCACGTCCCAGGGTGACCACCCGCAGCACCTCGTCCATGTCGGCTTCCAGCTGCTTGTCCACCCGGGAAGCGTCATACTCCGGATACAGGCACAGGTGCACGCTCTGGGGAGCGGTCTCGTCCACGGAGCACACCAGGTTGCGGTAGATCTCCTCGCTCATAAAGGGGACCATGGGGGCTGCCATCTTGGCGGTGGTCACCAGAGCGGTGTACAGGGTCATGAAGGCGGCGGTCTTGTCCTCGCTCTCCTCCTGGGCCCAGAAACGCTCACGGCTGCGGCGCACGTACCAGTTGCTCAGCTCGTCCACAAAGTCCTGGAGGATGCGGGCGGCTTCCGGCACCTTGTAGGCGGAAAGATTCTCGTCCACGCCCTTGACCGCGGTGTTCAGCCGGGACAGCAGCCACTTGTCCATGACGGTGAGCTTGCAGTCCTCCAGCTTGTGCTGGGCGGCGTTGAAGTTGTCGATGTTGGCGTAGAGCACGAAGAAAGCGTAGGTGTTCCACAGGGTGGAGAAGAACTTCTTCTGGCCTTCGATGACCGCCTTCTCGTGGAAGCGGCTGGGCAGCCAGGGGGCAGAGTTGGTGTAGAAGTACCAGCGCAGGGGATCGGCGCCGAACTTCTTCAAAGCCTCCATGGGGTCCACGGCGTTGCCCTTGGACTTGGACATCTTCTGGCCGTTCTCGTCCTGGACCAGGCCCTGGACCAGCACGTTTTTAAAGGGCGCCTTGTGGAACAGCAGGGTGGAAATAGCCAGCAGAGAGTAGAACCAGCCCCGGGTCTGGTCCACGGCCTCGGAGATGAAGCTGGCGGGGAACTGCTCCTCGAACAGCTCTTTGTTCTCAAAGGGATAGTGGTGCTGGGCAAAGGGCATGGAGCCGGAGTCGAACCAGCAGTCGATCACTTCCGGCACACGGTGCATCTGCTTGCCGCAGTGGGGGCAGGTGATGGTCACCTGGTCCACATAGGGCCGGTGGAGCTCGATGTCCTCCGGGCAGTTGGGGGACATCTCCTTCAGCTCGGCAATGCTGCCGATGGCGTGGCGGTGTCCGCACTCGCACTCCCAGATGTTCAAGGGGGTGCCCCAATACCGGTTCCGGCTGACGGCCCAATCCTGGACGTTCTCCAGCCAGTCGCCAAACCGGCCCTTGCCAATGCTCTCCGGCAGCCAGTGGACCGTGTTGTTGTTCTGGATCAGCTCGTCCTTCACGTCGGTCATCTTGATGTACCAGGACTCCCGGGCGTAGTAGATCAGGGGGGTGTCGCAGCGCCAGCAGAAGGGATAGCTGTGCTCGAACTTGGGAGCGGAGAACAGCAGGCCCCGCTCCTCCAGGTCTTTCAAAATCTCCTTGTCCGCGTCCTTGCAGAACACGCCAGCCCACTTGGTCTCGGCGGTCATCTGGCCCTTGCCGTCCACCAGCTGCACCAGGGGCAGGCCGTACTTCCGGCCCACCTTGGCGTCGTCCTCACCGAAGGCGGGAGCAATGTGCACCACGCCGGTGCCGTCGGTAAGGGTGACGTAGTCGTCGCACACCACGTACCAGCACTTCTCCTTGGGGCTGACAAAGCCGAACAGGGGCTCATATTCTTTGCCTTCCAGGTCGGCGCCCTTGTACCGCTCCAGGACAGTGTACTCTCCCTCGCCCAGCACGGTGTCGCACAGGGCGGCTGCCAGGTAGTAGGTCTCCCCCTTGCTCTCCACCTTCACGTAGTCCTCGTTTGCGTTGACGCACAGGGCCACATTGGAGGGCAGGGTCCAGGGGGTGGTGGTCCAGGCCAGGATGAAGGCGTCCTCGTCCTTGCACCGGAACTTGGCAATGGCGGAGCGCTCCTTCACGTCCTTGTAGCCCTGGGCCACTTCGTGAGAGGACAGGGGGGTGCCGCAGCGGGGGCAGTAGGGCACAATCTTGAAGCCCTTGTACAACAGGCCCCGGTCCCAGATCTGCTTTAAGGCCCACCACTCGGACTCGATAAAGGTGTTGTCATAGGTCACGTAGGGGTGCTCCATGTCGGCCCAGAAGCCCACGTCCTTGGAGAAATCCTCCCACATGCCCTTGTATTTCCACACGCTCTCCTTGCACTTTTCAATAAAGGGGGCGATGCCGTATTCCTCAATCTGCTCCTTGCCGTTGATGTGAAGCAGCTTTTCCACTTCCAGCTCCACCGGCAGGCCGTGGGTGTCCCAGCCGGCTTTCCGGGGGACCATCTCCCCCTTCATGGTGTGGAACCGGGGGAACAGGTCCTTGAAGGACCGGGTCTGCAAGTGGCCGATGTGGGGCTTTCCGTTGGCGGTGGGAGGACCGTCGTAGAAAATGTAGGAGGGGTGGCCTTCCCGCTCCTCCACGCTCTTCTGGAAGATGTGGTTCTCTTCCCAGAATTTGACCGT
Organism: uncultured Clostridia bacterium; assembly: GCA_944376265.1. Classification (GTDB taxonomy): domain Bacteria; phylum Bacillota; class Clostridia; order Oscillospirales; family Acutalibacteraceae; genus Acutalibacter. The sequence goes on from CALWCD010000059.1 coordinate 12,592, forward strand.
TTCCTGCTCCCGCTCCACAAAGTTCAGGTTTGTGGAGACTTCCTTGTACATGCTCATTCCTGCCATCCTTTCTCTGCGTTGCGGAATCGGCAATTAAAAAAAGCCCTCGTCCCGGGCAAACGGGACGAAGGCTTGCTTCGCTCTACCACCCATTCCGACATATCCAACAATACGCGCCCCGGTAACGGCGGGGGACCGGCTCTGCTTACTGGACGTTCCTCAAGGGAAGCGCCGTTGGGCTGGCGGCTCGGGAGGGATACGGGTCTCGTTTTCTGCGCCGGCTCGCACCTGCCGCCGGCTCTCTGAAGCGTAAAACGTCCCGTTTGTCTCCTTCATGGCCTTTTCAGTGATTTTTCGGAAAATATTCTAGCACAGCCCCGGGGCAAAGTCAAGGGAAACCCGGGAAACATCCTCCAACCCTGTCAAAGCGTTTCCAGCTTGACCCGAAAGGAGATGCTTCTGGGGGTGTTCATCCCGTCAAACTGGATGATATGGGCCCCTTTGTCCAGGTCCGCCCCCAGCACGGTGCCCTCCCCGAAAAGGAAGTGCCGCACCCGCTGGCCCTGGACCAGCACGGCCGCCTCTTCCGGGGGCAGGGAAAGCTGGCTGTGGCGGATGTACTCCCGGGCCTCTCGGATCAATCCCTCCTGGGGGGGCTGGACGTAGGACAGCAGGCTTTGGTCCATGTCCAGGATGAACCGGGAGGGGTATCGGGGAGAACCGTCAAAGTTCCGGCCGGCTGCCTGGGAAAGGTACAGCCCCCGCTCCGCCCGGGTCACAGCCACAAAGGCCAGGCGGCGCTCCTCCTCCATGGCGGGAAGAGTGCGCACCTTCCGGGAGGGGAAAATTCCCTCGTTCATGGCGCACAGAAACACATAGGGAAATTCCAGCCCCTTGGCGGCGTGAACGGTCATCAGCTTCACCCGGTCCCCGGCCTCCCCGGTGTCAGCGTTGGTGAACAGGGCCACGTGGTTCAGATAGTGGGGCAGGGTGACCTCTTCCCCACAGGTGGTCTCGTACTCGTACACCGACTGTTTCAGCTCCGCCAGGTTGTCCAGCCGCTCCTGGCTGCCCTCGGTGCGGAGCATGGTCTCGTAGCCGCTCTCGTTGAGCAGGGCGGCTAGCACCTCGGAGACAGGCCTTCCCTCATAGTTTTGAGAGAAGTCCCGGATCAGGCTTAAAAACTGCCGGGCCTTGGTGCCCTGAAACAGGGGCCCGTCCACATTCTCCTCCAGGGCCTGGAACAGGGAGCATCCGGCAGCCTCCGCCGCCTCCTGCAAAAAGGCCATGCGCCGCTTTCCCAGGTTCCGTTTGGGAACGTTTGCCACCCGGCGGAAGGAGAGGTCGTCCTTGTAGGCGATCATCCGCAGGTAGCTCAAGGCGTCCTTGATTTCCATTCTGTCAAAGAACTGGACCCCGCTGTAAATGGTGTAGGGGATCTGCTTTTGCAGAAGCACCTCCTCCACCGCCCTTGTCACGTAGTGAGACCGGTAGAGCACCGCCATGTCCCGGTAGGCCGCTCCCTGACTGTGAAGCTCCTCCATCCGGGCGGCCATCCACTGGGCTTCCGCCTCCTGATTTTCCGAAAAGCAGCACACCACCGGCCCTCCGGAAGGCAGCCTGGGGAGCAGGTCCTTTTTCATCCGGTGCTGGTTCTTGGCAATAAGGGAATTGGCCGCCCCCAAAATTTCCGGGGTGGACCGGTAATTCTCCATCATCAGGATGGTGCGCACGTTGGGGAAGGCCTTGTCAAAGTCCAGGAGAAATTTCACGTCCGCTCCCCGCCAGGTGTAAATGGTCTGGTCCGGGTCCCCCACAATGAACAGGTTCTTGTGGTACCCGCAGAGCACCTCCATCAGGTCGTACTGCAGCTGGTCGATGTCCTGGAACTCGTCGATCATGATGTACTCCAGCCGCTGCTGCCATTTCAGGCGGATGTCCGGGTGCTCCTGGAAGATGTAAAGGGAAAACTTGATCAGGTCGTTGTAGTCCAGGCCGAAGCATTTCTTCTCCTGGTACAGGTACCCGTAAAAGATGATGTCGTCCGCCGCCGCGGCCCGGTCGTACTTCTCCTTCAGGGTTTCCAGGGACATGGTGAGCATGTCCTTGTAGTACTCCGGTTCCTTGTTCAGCTTGCGGATCTCGATCATGTCCCGGGCGTCGGAAAAGGTCCTGTCCCGGAGGGTGAGGCCCCGCTCCTCGTAGATGATCTGGAGCATGGCGTCGATGTCCCCGTTGTCCAGCACCAAAAAGCTTTTGGGGTACTGGACCGCGTGGCTGTCCTCCTGGAGAATGGACACGCAGAACCCGTGGAACGTGTTGATGTAGCCGGTATCGTTGTCCCCGGTAAGCTGGTGGATGCGCTGGCGCATCTCGTTGGCGGACTTGTTGGTGAAGGTGACGCACAGGATGTTCCCCGGCAGAATGCCCAGCTCATTGACCAAAAACGCGAACCGGTGGGACAATGCCCTGGTCTTTCCGGAACCCGCCCCGGCGATCACCCGCACAAACCCCTCCGTGGCGGTCACCGCTTCCCGCTGAGCGCTGTTGAGTCCTTCCAAAATCTCCATGGCTGCTCCTCCCGGCCAGAACGTTTGTTTTCTCAAGCACATTATATCAGTATCTGGCGGAGGTTACAAGAGGGAGTTCCTTTTCCGGGCAATCAAAACCACTAGTAAACTAGTGGTTTGCTCAGACCCCAGAGGGGTCAGTACTTGCTGACCCCTGGAAGG
>CALWCD010000060.1 GCA_944376265.1 uncultured Clostridia bacterium
GGAGGTTTTATTTGCCAAGGCTTTTTATTTACCCCTGGTAGAACCAGGGGTTTTGTTAAGCCTAAAGGCACTAAAAAGGGAGCGCTTCGGACATGGAAGCGCTCCTTTTTTCGGTTCATTCAATTTTTTGTTCCAGCGCGGCCTTCCCCTCTCAGATCTGAACCTTGCCGGCCAGGATGTTCTTGTAGTCCTCCAGGTTCTGCTCCAGGAGGGTGGGAGTGTCCAGGCCGTAGGGACATTTGCTCTTGCACTGGCCGCAGTGGAGGCAGTCCTCCACCTTCATCATCATGGCCTGGCTCTCCGGGGTCAGCCAGCTGGCAGAGGGACTGCGGCGGATCAGCTGGCTCATCCGGGCGCACTGGTTGATGACGATCCCCGCGGGGCAGGGCATGCAGTATCCGCAGGCCCGGCAGAAGTTGCCGATGAGCTCCTTCCGGTCCTTCTCGATTACCGCCTGGATCTCCGGGTCGTCCATGGTGGGGGGATTGTCAATGTAGGAGATGAACTCGTCCAGCTCGCTCTCCCTCTGGACGCCCCAGATGGGCAGGGCGTTCTCGAACTGGGCCTGCCAGGCGTAGGCTGCGGCAGAGTTGGTGATGAGCCCGCCGGAAAGGCCCTTCATGGACACAAATCCCACGCCGTTTTCCTTGCACAGGTTCACCAGGGCGATGTCCCGGTCGGTAGCCAGGTAGCAGAAGGGGAACTGCAGGGTATCGTACAGGCTGGAGGCGGCGGCCTCCTCCGCCACGTGGAGCCGGTGGTTGGTGATGCCGATAAACCGGATCTTCCCCTGGGCCTTAGCTTCCAGCATGGCCTCGTACAGGCCGGTGCCGTCCCCGGGCTTGGGGCAGAAGTCGGGGTTGTGGAACTGGTACACGTCGATGTAATCCGTCTTCAGCAGCCCCAGGCTGGTCTCCAGGTCCTTCCAAAAGCCTTCCACGGTGGTGGAGGGAGTTTTGGTGGCAATGTAGATCTTCTCCCGCACGTCGGCGAGAGCCAGGCCCATTTTCTCCTCACTGTCGGTGTAGGAGCGGGCGGTGTCGAAGTAGGTGATGCCCGCTTCAAAGGCCTTGCGCAGCAGCTTCCCGGCGTAGTCCGCCCCCACCCGCTGAATGGGCAGGGCTCCGAAGCCGTTCTTGTTGACGGTGATGCCTGTTCTGCCTAAAGTGACCGTTTGCATGTGATCCGTCCTTTCTGTGAAAAACTGGTGGGACACAGGGGAGCACCCGGAGCCTCCCCGAAAGCCCTTCTTTTTCGTCATTATACCAGTTAAAGGGCCCTTCAAGTCAAGCAAAAAAAGCCGCCCCGAAGGACGGCTTCCAGCTCGAAAGGAGCTTGTACTCAGCGGTTGTGTTCCCGAATTCGTCTCCCCAGTTCCTCAAAGGGCAGGGGGGCAAAGCCGGTGCGCTCCACGGAAACGCACACGCTGTGGGGACTGGCGTCCCGGTAGGCGGGATTTCCATGGACATGGCCGAACACGTTGGCGTAGGGCATGTTCTGGTTCACGTAGAGGGGCTCGTGGGACAGCAGGTAGAACCCCTCCCACACCACCGGCCAGGGAGACGCCTCCCAAAAGCCCAGGGAACGCCACTGCTCCGGGGTGCGGTGACGGTCGTGGTTGCCCAGCACCAGCACCTTGTTCCCGTGAAGGCGGGCAAGCAGCTCCCGGTCCTCTTCTTCCCCCAGGGAGGAAAAATCCCCCAGGTGAAAGACGGTGTCCTCCTCCCCCACGGTCTCGTTCCAGCGGCGGACCAGCTCCCGGTCCATCTCCTCCGGGGAGGCGAAGGGCCGGTTCTCGTAGCGGAGAATGGCCCCATCCCCGAAGTGGGTGTCGGCGATGAAGAAGGTTTTCACAGCTCCCGCACCTCCGCTGCGTTTCGGATCTGTTCCTCCACGGTCTCCCCGTCCTGGGGCCTCCACTCGGTGTGGTAGTTCAGGCACCGGCACAGCCAGGTGATCCCTTCCTTTTGAAGGCTCTTTCGGTAGTGGACGTGGCCGCAGACGGCCGTTTTCACCGGGTACCGGGTGAAAAGCTCCCCCAGCTTCCGGGAGCCCAGGAAGGCGTTGAAGTAGGACCAGTTTCCCATTTCCTGGGGCACGGTGAACTCCTTGATGGGCACCATGTGGGTGACCATCACCAGCTCCTTGTCCGGATAGGCGGCCATCCGGGTTTCCAGCCGGGAGAGCATCCACTGGTTCCGGCCCAGGTTGTCCCGGGTCCAGGCGTTGCGGAAATGGTCCTGCCAGGTGCGGCCCGCCAGGCTCATCTGCTCAAATTCCTCCAAGGAATACCGGCCGCTGCCGAAGGAGTAGTCGTACCAGCCCACGTCCCCCAGGATTACCTGGTCCCCCAGCACCACGTCCCTGCCGCAGAGGCAGTGAGCGTCCTGGCAGTAGCCCTCGTAGATCCGGGCCACCTGGTCCGGGTCCCCCTCCGGTCCCCACAGGTCGTGGTTGCCGGGGACAAACAGCACCCGGGCGCCGGAGTCCTGCTCCACCCTTTCCAGGGTGTCCAGGGTCTCCTGCTGGGTCTCGCTCACGTCGCCGGCGATGATCACCAGCTGGGCGTTTTGCTCCTTGGCAAACCGGGCCAGCTCTTTTGCCACGGGATAGTCCCGGTTGATGTCCACATGAATGTCGGAAAGAATTACTGCTTTCATTCCGTCTTTTCCTCCTTTTGCTCAGGCGCCGCCACAGGCTTTAAGCCCGTGCGCTCCTCCACCCGGTGGCAGGCGCAGAACCGGCCCCCTTCAAACTCCCGCAGCAGAGGGCGCTCCGCCTTGCACCGGTCCGTGCAGGCCACGCACCGGGTGTGGAAGGGACATCCCGCCGGGGGATTGGCCGGGCTGGGCAGGTCCCCGGTAAGGATAATCCGCTCCCGGTCCCCCTCCACGTCCATGGAGGCGGAAAACAGGGCTTCGGTGTAGGGGTGCAGGGGCATGCGGGAAATGGCTTCGCTGTCTCCCAGCTCCACCAGGCTGCCCAGGTACATCACCCCGATGCGGTCGGACATATAGGAAACCACGTTCAGGTCGTGGGAGATAAACAGGTAGGTCAGGCCGAACTCCTTCCGCAGGTCCAGCAGCAGGTTGAGCACCTGGGCCTGGACGGACACATCCAGGGCGGACACAGGCTCGTCGCACACCACAAACTCCGGGTCCAGGATCAGTGCGATGGCAATGGCCACCCGCTGCCGCTGGCCGCCGGAAAGCTCGTTGGGCCACCGGGTGCGGTAGCTGTCGTCCAGGCCCACCGCTTGGAGCACCTTCCCCACCTTCTCGTCCCGCTCCTTCTGGGTCCTGCCGATGCCGTGGATCTTCAAAGGCTCCTCCACCAGCCAGCCGATGGTCTTGTTGGGGTCGATGGAGGAGTAGGGGTCCTGAAACACAATCTGCATCCGCTTGCACAGGTCTTTCCGCTCCCGGCGGGGAGGACGGGTGATGTCCTCTCCTGCCAAACGGATGGTTCCGGAGGTGGGGTCCAGCAGGTGGACCAGCATCTGCCCAAAGGTGGACTTGCCGCAGCCCGACTCTCCCACCAGGCCGAACACCTCCCCTTTGTAGATGTCCAGGTCCATCTGGCGCACTGCCTTCACCCGGTCGTTGCCCTGGCGGAACTCCTTGGTCAGGCCCCGGATCTTCAGCAGAGGCTGTTGATTTTCCATTTGCGCGTTGCTCACAGTCCCAATTCCTCCTTCGCGTCCACGCACAGGGCCATGTGGTTCTTGTGGACCACCATGGGAGGCGTTTCTTTCCGGCACAGCTCCCGGCGCTTCTGGCACCGGTTATAGAAGGGACAGCCGTGCTCGGAGCGGTCCTCCAAAGCGGGCACCGTGCCGGGAATGGAGGAGAGCCGCTGGCCCCGCTTCTCCAGAGAGGGGATGGAGGCGATAAGCCCCTTGGTGTAGGGGTGCAGGGGATGGGCCAGCACCTCCTGGGTCTTGCCGCTTTCCACCACCCGGCCGGCGTACATGATGTACACCCGGCTGCACATCCGGCGGATCACTCCCAAATCGTGGGAGATCAGCAGCACGGCGGTGCCCATTTCCCGGTTCATGTCCCGGATCAGCTCCATAATCTGGGCCTGGATGGTCACGTCCAAGGCGGTGGTGGGCTCGTCGGCGATGAGCAGCTCCGGCTTGTTCACCAAGGCCATGGCGATCATCACCCGCTGGCGCATGCCGCCGGAAAGCCGGTGGGGATACTCGTTATAAAGCCGCTCCACGTCCGGCAGGCCCACCTGTTTCATCACTTCCAGGGCCCGGGTCTTGGCCTCCTCTTTGGCGGCGCCGTGGATCCGGGCGTTCTCCGCGATCTGCCGGCCCACCTTCATCAGGGGGTTCAGGGCGGTCATGGGCTCCTGGAAGATCATGGCGATGTTCCTGCCCCGGTACTGGTTCCACTGATCCTCCTCCAGGCCCCGAAGCTCGGAGCCGTCGAAGAGGATCTTCCCCTGGGGGATCTTGGCGTTTCTGGGCTGGAGGCCGATGGCCGCCAGGGCGGTCATGGTCTTGCCGCAGCCCGATTCCCCCACCAGGGCCACCATCTCCCCGGGCTCAATGCGCACGCTGGTGTCCCTCACCGCGTGGCAGGTCTTGCCCAGGTCGAAGTCCACCGTCAAGCTCTCAATGGAGAGCACTGGGATCTTATCTGCCATGCTCGGTCACCTCCTGGAGCGCGTCGCCGATGAGATTGAAGCCCATCACCAGCAGGGTGATGGCCAGGGCCGGCACCAGCACATACCACCCGGCCTTGAGGATTTCCCCCTGGGCCTCGCTGAGCATCTTGCCGAAGCTGGGGGTGGGGGGCTGGATGCCCAGCCCCAGGTAGGAAAGGCCCGCCTCGCTCATAACGGCGCCGGCAAACCCCAGGGAGCTGGTGACAATCAGCTCCGGCACAATGTTGGGCAGGATGTGCAGGAAGATGATCCGTCCGTCCCCCGCTCCCCGGGACCGGGCCGCCTTGATAAATTCCGCGTCCCGGTACTTGATGAAGCCGGAACGGGAGATTCTGGCGAACCGGGGAATGGACATGACCCCCAGGGCCAGGATGAGATTCTGGATGCTGTTGCCGAACACGGCGATGAGCATCAGGGCCAGCAGCACGCCGGGGAAAGCCATCTGGGTGTCGATGAGCTTCATGATCACCTCGTCCACCTTGCCCCCGTAATAGCCGGCAAGGGACCCGATGGCGCCCCCCACCAGCAGGCCGAACACCACGGTCAGGGCTCCCACCAGGAAGGACACCCGGGTGCCCTCCATAATGCGGCTGAGCACGTCCCGGCCGAACTGGTCGGTGCCCAGAAGATGCTGGGAGGAGAAGAATTCCAGGGTGTGCTCTGTGTCCATGGCGTCGGGGTCGTAGGGCATGTAGAAGAAGCCCACCACCATCAGCAGGACCATCAGGCCCACCATGGAACTGCCCAGGATAAAATTCCTGTTTCCCAGGCATTTTTTAAAAATGGTACTCACACGCAAAGCTCTGTTCCTCCCTTCACTTCAGCCGAATCCGGGGATCGATGACGGAGTACAGCACATCCACCAGGAAATTGCACACCACCACAATGATGGCAAGGTACAGCACCAGGCCCTGAATGAGGGGCAGGTCCCGGGAGTTGATGGAGGTGGACACCAGTTTGCCGATGCCCGGCAGGGAGAACACGTTCTCGATGATAATGCTGCCCCCCAGCACATCGGTGATGGTCATGCCGAAAATGGTGAGCACCGGGATGAGGGAGTTGCGCAGCACGTGGCTGCGCAGAATCTTTCGGGCAGGCACGCCCTTGCTCTGGGCGGTTTTCACGTAGTCCTGGTGCTCCTGCTGGATGACGCTCACCTTCACATAGCGGATGAGCACCGCCGCCGAGCCGAAGGCAATGGCCACCGAGGGCAGGGTCAGGCTTTTCAGACAGGCCACCGGGTCCTGGGAAAAGGGCGTGTAGCCCATGGAGGGCAGCCACCCCAGCTGCACGGAGAAGATGTTGATCAGCAGCACGGAGAAGCAGAACGCCGGCACGGAAAGACCCAGCTGGGAAAGCATGGAAACCGGCAGGGCGTATGGTTTTTTGCTGTGATGGGACAGCCAGATGCCCACCGGGATGCCCACCAGGGCGGTGAGGATCAGGGCGAACACCGCCAGCTGCACCGTCACACCGAAGGCGTTGCCGATAAGCTGGGATACGGGCTGATGATAGCGGTAAGAGGTGCCCAGGTCGCCCCGAAGCAGGCCCCCCACCCACTCCAAAAACCGAAGGGGAATGGGCTTGTCCAGGCCCATTTCGTCCTCCAGCTGCTGGATCTGGGCAGGGTCCGCGTCCACCCCCAGGATGACCAGAGCCGGGTTGCCCGGCAGGATCTGGAACACCGCGAAGGTGAGAAGGGACACCAGGAACAGGGTGACAAGGAACCCCGCCACTTTCCGGATGTAATACTTGGCCATAGGCGTTCTTTTCCTTTCTTACAGGGGAAGGGCCGTCCGGGTATGTCCGGCACGGCCCCTCGGGCTGCGCATGGTGGTCCGAAAGCCCCTTGTCTCAAAAAGGGCCCGGCGCCTTTTGGGGGATGTTTACCCCTCGTAGTAAAGCTTGGTCATGTCGTGGAAGGTCACGGGGTAGAAGGTGTAGCCCTTCAGGTCCTTGCGGGAAGCCACCACCAGGTTGGGGTCGCTGATGAAGGCGGCAGCAGCCTGCTGGGTGAGGATCTCCTGGCAGCGCTTGTAGTCGTCAATGCGGGTCTGCTCGTCCTGCTCCGTCAGGGCGCTGGTGATCAGCTGGTCGTACTCGTCGTCGCTGAACTTGAAGAAGTTCTTGGGGTAGTCGGTCTTGAAGCGGCCCAGCACGGCGTCCGGGTCCAGCTTGCCGGTAAGGCCCACAATGGTGGTCTGATACTGGGCGTTGGAGTACACGTCCTCCAGCCAGGCAGCCCACTCGATGGTCTCAATGGTGGCGGTGACGCCGATCTGCTCCAGCTGCTGCTTGATGATCTGGGCGGTGTCGATGTGGGCCTGGTAGTTGGCAGGGGCGGTGATGGTGAACTCGAAGCCGTTCTCGTAGCCGGCCTCCTTCAACAGCTCCTTGGCCTTTTCCAGGTCCGTGTCGTAAGAGTCTTCCAGCTGGTCGTTGTAGTAGACGCCCATCACGGGGCTGAAGTTGGTGTACAGCTTGGTGGCGTAGCCGCCGAACACGGTGTTGATGATCTGGTCCTTGTCGATGGCGTAGTTGACCGCCTGGCGGACCCGCACGTCGTCAAAGGGGGCCACGCTGTTGTTCATGGCGAAGATCTGCACCATGTTCTGGGGAGAGTTGTAGATGTCGAACTGGCTCTCCAGCACAGAGGCGTCGTCGGCGTCGATGGAGGCAATGTCCAGGGTGCCGGACTGGAGCGCTGAGACCACGGCGGCGGAGTCGGTCATGATGTAGAACTCCACCCGGTCCACCTGGGCCATCCGGTCCTTGTTGTAGTAGTTCTCGTTCTTCTCCAGCACCACCCGCTGAGAGGGGGTGTACTCCACAAACTTGAAGGGGCCGGTGCCCACAGGGGCGGTGGCCTGGTCCTCGTAGCCCTCGGGGAGAATGGCGATGATGTTCAGGGACAGGAAGCCGGCGGAGGGCTCTTTCAGCTTCACCACGAAGGTGTACTCGTCGGGGGCCTCAAAGCTCTCCACGTTTTCAAACTTGCTGGACACGGCCTTCTCCCCGCCCATGCCCGCCAGGTTGTTGTAGGTGTACAGCACGTCGGCGGAGGTGAGGGGCTGGTCGTTGTGGAAGGTCACATCCTCCCGCAGGTGGAAGGTGTAGGTCAGGCCGTCCTGGGAGATGTCCCAGCTTTCGGCAATGCCGGGGATGATGGCGCCGGTCTCGTCGTAGAGCACCAGGCCCTCGAACACGTTGTGCATGATGGCCTCGGTGTCGGAGGCGGCGGACTGCCAGGGGTCCAGGCTGTCAGGCTCGGAGCCGATGTTCATCCGCACCAGAGTCTCCTTGCCGCTGTCGGTGGAGGTCTGGCTGGTGGAAGCAGTGGAAGATTGGGAACCGGTGCCGCTGCCGGTGCAGCCGGCGAAGGCGGCCACCAGCAGGGTCAGGGCCAGTGCCAGGCTGAGGATTCGTTTCTGCATCATTGTTTTCTCCTTCGTCTCTCAATTTTCTCTCAAATGGATGTCTGTTCCAAACCACAGGACACTTTGCTTGTATGGTGCACGCGCTGCCGCGCGGTGTTTTCCCGTTGGTCCAGGGTCCCGGCCTCCAGGGCGTCCAGCACGCCGGCCACTCCTCGAATGTCCGGCACGCACCAGGGGAGCTCCAGCTCCTCAATGCCCAGCCGCCCGGGGGGATTCAGAATGCAGCAGGTCATGCCCACCTGGGCGGAGCCTCGCCCGTCATCGTAATAATTGTCCCCCACATACAGGCAGTTTTTCGGGTCGTCCCCGGAAAGCTCCAGGGCCTTCTCAAAAATCCGCCGGTCGGGCTTTTCCACGCCCACCTCGCTGGAGACCACAATGGGGTCCAAATAGGGGGTGAGGCCGTTCTCCTCCAGCACCTGCCGGCAGGAGGGGTCCCAGTTGGAAATAAGCCCCGTGGCCACACCCCGGTCCCTCAACTCTCCCAAAACCTGCAAGGTGAAGGGAAAGGCGGTCCAACGGGGGGGACGCTTGTCCCGGGAGGCCAGGGAGAACAGCTCATCCCCCAGCTGGGGACATTCCAGCTCCCGGCAGACCCTGTGGAGAAAGCTTCGGAACACTTCCTCGTCCTTGTGGCCCAAGGCCCCCGGGCGCTCCCGCATAAAATACTTGTTGGCCAGGTGATAGGCTCTCTGGGCCTGGGGAAGAGCCACAGGCCTTCCCAGCTGGGAGAAGTACTCCACATACCGGCAGGGTGTGTCACATTCCGCCAGGGTCAAACCCAGGTCGAAAAATACGCGATGGATCATGTGCGAAAACTCCTTCTTCTTGTCGAGACCACGGGATAGTATAAGGGAGGATTATTTTTGTTTTACAGGGGATCTTTTAAAATCTGGGTTAATTATACCACAGATTGTAACGGCTGTGTAAAGTGAGTTGCGTTTCTCCCCTTCTTTTCTTGACCGCAAGGCTCGGGGCCTTCCTTCTCTAAAGAATTTTGCCATTCCCAAAACTTTTTTGAAATTTCCTGTTGACAACCGCAAAATCCAATGCTATAATATCTGAGCGTTGAGACGTTAGTTCTCAGCCGACAACAAAAGATGCAGGTGTGGCGGAATTGGCAGACGCGTATGGTTCAGGTCCATATGAGCGCAAGTTCATGCAGGTTCAAGTCCTGTCACCTGCACCAGGAGATCGTTCATTTTGGACGATCTCCTTTTTTTATTCCTTCAGGACTTGAACCTTTCAAGCTCCTGTCACCTGCACCAGGAGATCGTTCATTTTGGACGGTCTCCTTTTTTTATTCCTTCAGGACTTGAACCTTTCAAGCTCCTGTCACCTGCACCAGGAGATCGTTCATTTTGGACGATCTCCTTTTTTTATTCCTTCCCCGCCGTCCCTCTGGGGAGCGGTTTCCAGCTGCAGTTCCTTTAAGAACTGGCTGGGGGTCCTGCCGGTGAGCTTTTTGAAGTGATGGCAGAAGGAAGGGGAATCGCTGAACCCGCAGGAAAGGGCAATGCCCCCCACAGAGTACTGCTGGGTGCGCAGCATGTTTTTGGCGGCATTCACCCGCACCAACAGCAGGTACTCCTTGGGAGAGACCCCTTCCCGGCGCTGGAATATCTTGTACAGGTAAGAACGGTCTATGCCCACGTATCTGGCCAGGTCTCCTATCTTCACCGGGTAGCTGTAATTGTTCTGGATATAGTCCACCGCTTTCCGGAAATACTCCTCCTCGAAGGTGGCCTGGTTCTCCCACTGTTCCAGCTGGGCCATGGCCCCGTAAAAGCCGCTCAAGATCCGGTATTCCCGGTTTCCTCCCTCCTGAAACTCCCGGATGATGGCCTCCATGCACCGGCGAAACTTCTCCGGCCGGGGAATGACGGCCACGTAGGACTCCTGGAACCCTGTGCGGCGCACCGTCTCCTTCCCGTCGATGCCGTCAAAGGCCATCCACATGTACTCCCAGGGAGCCTCCCGGTCCGCCTGGTAATAGGTCACCTCCGAGGGCTTGATGAGAAACGCCTGCCCCGCCTTTACCGGGTAGGTGACCCCTCCCACGGAGTAGGTCCCCTTCCCGGAGATTACAAAATGGAGCAAATACTGGGTGCGCACCGCCGGGCCGAAGCTGTGGCCGCTGGCGCACTTCTCATAGCCGCAGTAGTACACGGCAATGGCTTTGGACATGGACTTTTGTGTTTTCCGCATCTCTGTTCTCGGCACGGACGCTCCCCTCTTTCTTTCAGAACCCCTGAAGGCTTTGCATCATTTTAGCACAGCAGCGCCCCTTTTTCCACCTGAAATTTCCAGAGGACTTCCGGTTTTCTCACAGAGAGAGCCAGCTTCTTGCAACAAATTGACAAGTTCAAGAAACAAACCGCCATTGAAAACTTCCCTGGGAACCGGTAGAATGGTGCTGTACCCGGGAGCCGCGCCCGGAGAACTGAAAAGGAGTTGTTTTCTATGCCGAAGATCACCTTCATGGGGGCAGGCAGCACGGTGTTTGCCCGGAATGTTTTGGGCGACTGCATGTGCACCCCCTCCCTGCGGGAAAGCGAGATTGCCCTTTACGACATCGACGCCCAGCGTCTGGAGGAAAGCTACATCATCCTCAGCGCCATTAACCGGAACATCAACCAGGGCCGGGCCACCATCCGCCAATACTGCGGGGTGGAACAGCGCAAGGAAGCCCTGAGAGGCGCCGACTTTGTGGTGAACGCCATCCAGGTGGGCCTGTACGAGCCCTGCACCGTCATCGACTTTGAGATCCCCAAAAAGTACGGCCTGCGTCAGACCATTGCCGATACCCTGGGCATTGGCGGCATTATGCGGGGCCTGCGGACCATCCCTGTTCTGGCGGACTTCGCCCGGGACATGGAAGAGGTCTGCCCCGACGCCTGGTTTCTAAACTACACCAACCCCATGGCCATCCTCACCGGCTACATGCAGCGTTACACCAACATCAAAACCGTGGGTCTGTGCCACAGTGTTCAGGTCTGCTCGGAGAACCTGCTGAAGTCCCTGAACATGGAGGACAAGCTGGAGGGCCGCCGGGAGCTCATCGCCGGCATCAACCACATGGGCTGGCTGCTGGAACTGAAAGACAAAGAGGGAAGCGACCTGTATCCTGAAATCCGCAGGCGGGCCGCAGAGAAGAACGCTTCTGAAAAGCACAGCGACATGGTCCGGTTCGACTATATCCAGAATTTCGGCTACTACTGCACCGAGTCCAGCGAGCACAACGCCGAGTACAATCCCTTCTACATCAAGTCCAAGTACCCCGAGCTCATTGAGAAGTTCAACATTCCCCTGGACGAGTATCCCCGCCGCTGCGTAAACCAGATCAAGGGCTGGAAAGAGGAGAAGGAAAACATCCTGAACAACGGCCAGGTGACCCACGAGCGTTCCCGGGAGTACGCCTCCTATATCATGGAAGCCATTGTCACCGGCAATCCCTACAAGATCGGCGGCAACGTGCTCAACACCGGGCTGATCGACAACCTGCCCGCCGACGCCTGCGTGGAGGTGCCCTGCCTGGTGGACAACCGGGGCGTGAACCCCTGCCACGTTGGCAAGCTGCCTGTCCAGCTGGCGGCCATGAACATGACCAACATCAATGCCCAGCTGCTGACCATCCAGGCGGCGGTCACCAAGAAGCGGGAGGACATCTACATGGCGGCCATGCTGGAGCCCCACACCGCCGCGGAGCTCTCCATCGACCACATCAAGGCCATGGTGGACGAGCTGATCGAAGCCCATGGGGACTACATGAAAGACTATCAGTAAATCCTTCGGAAACCCAAAGAGCGGACCCTGCCCCAGCGGCTGGACCCGCTCTTTTTTTCATCCCTGCGCCGCGGAAAACAAAACGTTCAAATCTCCTTGCCGGAGATGTTCTCTCGATAACCAAAGAAAAAATTATAACAAATTGTAAAAATTCTTTGTAAAACGTTGGCAAATATAGAACTTTCGCTTACTATAAATACTGCAGCATGGTAAAGCACCGCAGTTTTTTTCAAAATTACGGCGGCTTTCCGGAGGTTCCCACAATTTCCTTTCGGGGAAGATTAAACGATTTCACCCTGGTTTCGTTCCGTTCTCCGGGCAACACCGGAGTCTAAATAACAAGGAGGTCAAACATATGAAACGGAAACTCTTAGCCATGCTTCTGGCTGCGTCCCTGGTAGTGGGAGCGTTCGCGGGCTGCTCCGGCAGCGGCGGTTCCTCTTCCTCTCAGGCAGACACTTCCACCAGCTCCACCACGGACCAGTCCGAAGCTGCTGACGACCAGTCGGATGCTTCCGAAGACCAGGCGGAGACCAGCGACACCAGCGAGAAGAATCTCCCTGAGGTCACCAGCGAGGACCTGACCCTGGTCCTGTGGGACGGCTCCACCGAGGACCCTGACAAGTCCCGCATGGAGGACGCCGTGGCCCGGTTTATGGAGGCCTATCCCAACATCACCGTGGAAGAGGTTCACCAGCAGAACGACACCTACAAACAGCAGCTCATTGTGGCCATGAGCTCCGGCAAGTGCCCCAACATGTACATCCACTGGGGCGGCGGCCCCATGGCGGAGTACCCCGAGTGCCGTCTGGTGGTCACCAAGGAGACCCTGACGGTGGAAGGCATGATCAAAATTGTCTACGACCTGCTGAAGGACAAGCTGAACATTGCCAAGATCACTTTCACCAGCGGCGTGAACGCGGCTTCCGCGGAATTCACCACCCACAACAAGATTGATCGGTGTCCCCTGTGCGGCATCGCCTTGAACGAAAACGGCGTGTGCCCCAAGTGCGGCTACAAAAAGGGCTGAAAAACACCCGCCCAGAACAGAAAAAAAGCAAAGGGCCAGGAGGCTTTCCTCCCGGCCCTTGTTCTATGGCAGCCGTTTCTTACAGCTGGATGGCAGTGGTGATCAAATCCTCATTCGCGGAGCTGCTGCCCACATAGAAGGTGTACTCCATGGCTTCCAGCTTCCACTCCCGGCAGACCGGGTCGTACCACTTCAGCTTCTCCAGGGACACAGGGATCTCCACCTGCTTTTCTTCCCCGGCCTTCAGGCTTACCCGCTGGAAGCCCCGAAGCTGCTTCACGGGACGGTCCACCCCGGAGTTCTCAAAGCCAGCGTACACCTGGACCACCTCGTCGCCGTCCCGGCCGCCGGTGTTCTTCACCTTAACGCTGACCAGCACCTGGTCCTCCTGCTTCCGAGCGGCCGCATCGGAGAAACCAAAGGTGGTGTAGCTCAGGCCGAAGCCGTAGGGCAGCAGGGGCTGGATTCCCTTTTTCTCCAGGCGGGTGTAGCCGTGATAGTACTCGTAGTACTGGTCCGTGGCTTCCCAATCCACCTGGGGCAGGTCCTTTTCGGACACAGGCACCACATAGGGCAGCTTGCCGGAGGGGTTCACGTCGCCGTAGAGGATCTCCGCCAGGGCGGTGCCGCCCTCCATGCCGGGATAGTAGGCCATGATGACGGAGTTGACGCTGTCGTACCAGGGGGTCATCAAAATGGTGTTGCCGCCGATGAGCACCGCCGTGGACTTGGGATTCACCGGGCCCACTTCCTGCAGCAGCCGGATCTCGTCCTCGTGGAGGCCCAGGCTGAACTTCCGGTCGCCGCCCACGGAGCCGGTGTAGTTGGTGTTTTCCTCGGCGGAGACGTACTCGCCCTCGTCGTCGTGGGTGTAGCCCACCACAAACACCACCGCGTCGGCTTCCGCCGCCAGCTTCTTGGCGCTCTCCAGGTCGGAGCCATCGTTCCACACCACCTGGCAGTCCTGGTTGGCCTTTTCCAGCCCCTCCTTGGGGGTGACCACATAGGGAGGCCGCACCCAGCTGGAGCCGTGGTCGCCAATGACCGCCTCCCCTGCCAGCTTGCCGATGAGGGCAAGCTTCTTGGTCTTTTCCCGGCACAGGGGCAGCACATCCTTATTTTTCAGCAGGGTAATGCCCTTTTCCGCCGCCTCTTTCGCCACGGCGATGTGCTCCGGGCAGGCCACCACGGACATGTCGTACTCCTTGTGATCCTTGTCGAAGGCCAAAATGGTGCGGATGATCCGCAGGGCCGCCTCGTCGATGTACGCCATGGGCACGAAGCCGTCCTCCACCGCCTTCACCAGTTTGGGACCGAAGTGCTGGGTCCACAGCATCTCCATGTCCTGGCCGCCGTTGGCGGCTTCCACCGTGTCCTTCACGCCCCAGCAGAAGTCGGACATGACAAAGCCGTCGAAGTCCCACTCGTCCTTCAGCACCTGGCGGAGCAGGTACCGGTTGTGGCCGCAGTGAACTCCGTTGTATTTGTTGTAGGAGCTCATCACGCTGGCGGCGCCCGCATCCAGGCAGTCCTTGAAGTGGGGCAGGAACACTTCCTTTTCCGTGCGCTGGTCGCAGGTTACACTCACCTTGAACCGGGCATTTTCCATCTGGTTGAAGGCGAAATGCTTCACGCAGGCCATCACGTCCTCCTCCTGGACGCCCCGCACCAGGGCGGCGCCCATTTGGCCGATCTGGTAGGTCTCTTCCCCGTAGGTCTCCTGGCTGCGGCCCCAGCCCGGGTTGTAGGGCAGGTTGATGCACACCCCGGCAAACAGGTTGCCGCCGAAGGCCCGCACTTCCCGGCCGATGCAGCGGCCCACCCGCTCTTCCAGGTCCGTGTCGAAGGAGGCGCCCCGGGCCATGGACACGGGGAAACAGGTGGACAGCCAGTTGCCGCACACCACTCCTCGGGGGCCGTCCACAAACAGCATGGGAGGAACCCCTTCCTCCTCCAGGCCGCCGGCGGCGTAGGGGGTGATGTTGTAGTGGTTCTCCCCCTCCAGGATGGTCATCATGAACTCGCCCAGCTGTTGGCTGGTCTTTTGGGTCACGTCGATGTTGCCGCACATCAGCCACACCTTTTGCTCCAGGGTCAATTTCTCCACGATCTTCCGGGCCTCTTCCGTAAAGGAGAGGCGGTACTCTTTGTTCGCTCTCATTGGGAAACCTCCTCTAGAAATGTTGGGTCGATCTGTCTCGGGCCTTGAACTGTTTTGAATCAAAACCACTAGTAAACTAGTGGTTTGCTCAGACCCCAGAGGGGTCAGTACTTGCTGACCCCTGGAAGGGGTAC
>CALWCD010000061.1 GCA_944376265.1 uncultured Clostridia bacterium
TACACCATTATACCGCATTTTCTCTCTCAATACGAGAAAAAGGCCACCAAAAGGTGACCTTTTTCGACAGGCTGAGGACAGCCGAAGCTGTCCTTTTTTATTGCTGGGAAAGGTGCACGTCCAGCTGGGGGTAGGGAATGGAGATGCCCTCCCGGTCGAAGGCCGCCTTTACCCCTTCCTGCATGGCGTAATAGATGGGCCAGTAGTCCTCCTGCTTGCACCAGAATTTCGCCACCAGGGTGACGGAGCTGTCCTTCAGCTCCCCCACGGCGATCAGAGGTTCCGGGTCCCGCAGGATGCGGTCATCCCCGTCCACAAGCCCCCGGAGAAGCTCCTTAGCCCGCTTCAGGTCTGCCTGGTAGGAGACCCCATAGCTCAGGTCCAGCCGGCGGGTGCCGCTGCTGGTAAAGTTCACCACCACATCGCTGGTGATCTTGGAATTGGGAATGACCACTTCCTTGTTGTCAAAGGTGGATAGGGTGGTGGCCAGAATCTCAATGCGCTTCACCGTGCCCTCGTACGTTCCGATGGAAAGGTAGTCTCCCATGCTGAAAGGTTTGGTGAAGATGATCTGCATGCCGCTGACCAGGTTGGACAGGCTGCCCTGCAGGGCGAAGCTGGCCGTCAGTCCCGCGGCACCCAGAGCCGCCACCAGGGACGTGATGTTGATCCCCAGCTGGGCCACGGCGCTCACCGCCGCCACCACCAGCACCAGGGCTTTTACCAAAGACCCCACAAAGCTTGCCACCAGGGCGTCCACCCTGCCCTTGGAGATGGCCTTTTTCGTAAGCTTGGCGGCAAGCCGCGCCAGAAACCAGCCTCCCAAAAAGATGAGTACCGCAAAGACCAGGTTCCCGAAAAAGCCCGCCAATTCCTGGGCGAAATTGCTCCAGACCGTCTGCCAATCCATCGTCGCTCCATCCTTTCCCGGCACCGCCGTATAATGGGTTTAGTATAGCATAAAATTTGGAAAATAGGAGCTTCTCCCCGAAGTTTTTTCTTTTCCCTCGAAATCCCTATGCCAAACGGAAAAAATGTGCTATAATACTTTTACTATTGCGTCTGTGAAAGTGAGAGCGTGAACATGGAACCCAACGTCACAACCAACGCTATGAGCACCAGCCTGCTGGCCAGGCATGTGTACTGCGTGTGCTTTACCGAACGGGACAGCCTGGACAATCTTCGGGGGGAGCTGGCCCTGGCCCGGGAGAAATTTTTCACCGGGGGGCAGAAGGCACTGCGCCTGGGGAAAAAGCAGGTTATCCGGGGCTACGACGGCAGGCTGCGCGGAAAGATCACCCGCCGCTCCTTTTATTGGAAAAAGTCCATTCAGAACGTGACGGGAACCGGCCGCCTGGCTCTGGAGGAATCCTTCGACCAGAAGGGGGGCTACGTGGTGGTCTACCGGGATTTCCGCAGCCTCATCACCAGCCGGGTGTTTTTCGACAAGTCCCATCTCTGGCTGAAATCGGAATATTACGAGCCCTGGGACAGCCACACGGCCCGGATTATTTTCAAACCCGTGCACTCCGACGACCTGGTGGAACGCTTCGATTGGGACCCCATCCGAAAGCTGTACCGTTCCACCATGCTCTTCCCTGTCCCCTATCTGGAAGGCAAGGCGGAGCAGAGCCTGGTCAACGCTCAGTTCGGAGAGCCGAAACTGCTGGTCTCCTCGGAGGAGGGGGTCTTCTGCTACTGCCCTCAGCAGGAGGCGAAAAAGCGCAAGGAGGCCCTGAAAGACCTGCAGAGCGGCACCCTGATGATCCTTCCGGCATGGGAGGTGAAGGAGGGCTCCCTCTCCACGGAAAAAGACGAGGACTGGCTGGAGATCTCCTTCCCCAGCCTGGAGGAATACGCCAAAGTGGAAATGTCCCAGGAGCTGAAAGCCGCTCCCCTGACGGAGACCCCTGCCCCGCCCTTCCAGGAAGGGGAGGAGTTCGCTCCCGAAAAGGAACCCGTTCCCCAGGAGGAGCCGTCTGCCGCCGGAGAGGAGGCCGCCGCTCCCCAGGAAGAACCGGCGGAAAGCCTCCCGCCTGAAGAGCCTCCCGTCCAGGCCCAGGAGGAAGAGCCTCTTTCCCAGCCGGGAGACCCTGCCGATCCGGAAAGCCTGGCCATTCTCCGCGCGGCCCGGGCGGCCGCCCTGAACACCCAGGAGTCCCAGCCGGATGCCGCCTTCCAGGAGCCCTGGGAAGCAGTCCCCTCCATTCACGTGGTGGAAGCGCCCCAGTTTTCCTCCCAGGAGCCGGGAGTGCGGGTGGCGGATTCCCCCTTGGAGCAGCAGGGGCCCCTGGCTCCCCAGGCCGGCTCTTCCTACCGGGGAGAGCTGCGGGAGGGCAAACCCTGGGGCCGGGGACGCACGGAACAGAAAGACGGCCTCACCTCCTACGAAGGGGAGTTCCGGGACGGCAAGCGGGAGGGCTTCGGAGCCTACTATTATAAAGACGGCAACCTGTGCTACGCCGGGTCCTGGAAGGATGACAAAAAGGACGGTTTGGGAGTCTCCTTCCGGGACAGCGACCACGCCCTCCATGTGGCCCGGTGGAAGGAGGGCGCCCCGGAGGAGTTTGTCTCCCTGTTCGACAAGGAGGGCAACCTGCGCTACGGGGGCCGCATCCAGCAGGGCAAGAAGCAGGGCCCCGGTGTTTCCTACAACACCGCCGACGGCACCGTGTTTGTGGGCAAGTGGCTGGACGGCCAGCCCACCGGTCTGGGCTCCGTGTTCGACCGGGAAGGGAACCTGATCTACTACGGCGGCTGGAAGGACGGCAAACGCTGGGGCCACGGCACGGAATTCGACCCCACCGGAGCCATTGTGTTCGACGGAGAGTGGAAGGACGGCAAATATTTCAACGGCATCCTCTATCAAAAACGGGACCAGGAGGGCCTCCCGGACACGGACACCACCGGTCCCACCTGGGAGCTGTAACGAGAAAGGAGCGGGCCTGTGGACTGGCTGGAACTGGTGAACATGGAATACGGGGAATGCGTGGTGCTGGGCAGCCGGAGCCGGAGCATCCTCATGGTGGACTGCGGCAGCGTCAGCCAGAAGCTCCGGGAAGGAGACGTGCCCCTGGACCAGTGGGTGGAATCCATCGCCCGGCGGTACGAAGGCGCCATGGACCGGTATTTCCTGCTGACTCACTTCCACCGGGACCACCTTTCCGGCTTCCAGAAGCTGCTGGACTGCCGGGAAGGGTATTTCAGCCGGGTGTTTCTCCCCAGAACACCGGTGGACAGTCAGGGGAATCCCCTGCTGCTGGAATACGCCCTGTTTGCCTACCTGTTCGCCCAGCCCCAAAGCGATTCCTTCCAGGTGAACACCTGGTGTGTCAAGGCCTTCCGCACTTTGGGAGAACGGCTGGGCCAGGACAGGATCTTCACCCTGGGGGCCGGGGACACCTTTCACTTTGACGGGGTGGAATACGAGGCCCTGTGGCCCCGTGTGGAAAACTATCCCTTCGGGGCCCAGCTGGCCGCCGCTTTGGAAGGGCTGAACGTGCTGTTCTCCTCCCCTTTCCAGCCTGCCTGCGTCCAGCGGTTCCTGGAGCTGAAGGAGTCCTTTCTCGCCCTGTACTGCAAGTGCTGCCAGGCCTTCGCCGCCTCTCATCGGGCGCTTCCGGAAAAACGCCGGGCCTATTTGGAGCACTTGAACAGCGTGCTGGAGGAGCTGGAAGCATTGCGGGAGGAACTGAACCTGACTCCCGAGGCCCACGACGTGCGGGAGGCATTGGAGGACCCCATCAACGCCGGTGCCTACACCAGCGCCGTCAACGGGGCGTCGGTGGTGTTCCACAACCGGCGCCGGAAGGGTCCCAGCGAGCAGGACATTCTCCTCACCGGGGACGCCACGCCGGAGACGCTGCTGGAGATTATGGACCAGCTGTATGACGGCTATTTCATTTTAAAAGCACCCCACCACGGCACCGCTTCCGGGTACAGCACCCTGTTCCGGGACATGAGCGCCGCCCATCTTCTCATCAGCAATGGGGAGTACCACGCGGGAGGGGCGGTGGCCCAGGAGTACATCGACTGGGAAGGGGCTGTGCGCCACTGCACAGGCACCGTCGCCTGCAAGTGGTTCAAGGCCTCCCAGGGGTGCTGCAACCGTCTGAGCTACTGCTTCGACCAACAGAACGGCCCGGGGCTGGTGATCAAGTGTCCCGGCGCCGGAAACAAACCGGGAAAACTCCCCGGATGCGCCATCCGGGTGGTAGGCCCCCGGGGGGAACGGGGCTGTTTGTGCGACACGTTTCCCTCTTCTCGAAACACTTGAGAGGTGATTACTGTGAAAAAGGAAGTGCGGCTCTACAATGTCTTTTTCCCTTTGTGGTTTCTTGTGCTGTTCTGGCCCCTGCTGGTACCCAGCCTGCCTGTGTTCTTACTGCTTTTGCCCATCAACTTCGCTTTCGACAGCCTGGTTTTAGCGGTCACGGCCAAGCGCCTGCGTCTGGAGCACAAAGCCCGGCTCTGGAAAAGAAGCATCCTGCCTGTCTGGCTGCTGGGTTTCCTGTGCGACTTTTTGGGAGCCGGCCTGGTGGGCCTGCTTATTTACCTTATTGAAGGCGGTCTTTCGGGAGACTCCCTCTTCTTCCCTGCCGCCACCTTGTACGCCTTGCCGGGCGTTGTCCTTTCCGGCGTTCTCATCTACACGCTCAACCGTTTTCTCTCGTTCCGAAAAAGCGGTCTGGAAAAAGGTCAGCTTCACAAGCTGTGCCTCAGTTTGGCGGTGTTCACCGCCCCCTACTTGATGATGATCCCCATTTACGGGATGAAGTCCCCAACCTCTTGAACCGGGCTTTTTTCACAACAGATAACCGACAGACAGGGCATCACCTGTCTGTTTTCTTTTTGGGGGCTTCATGCTACAATAAGTATAAACAGGGAGCCCGGGCCGGGCCCGCGCTCCCCGCCGCCTGGAACCGCTTCCTCAGCGGAGCATCTTTTCCACGTCGCCGATGAGGGTCCCCACGGAGTGCATGGCTTTGCCGGCGCTCTTGCGCATATGGCTGGCTTTTCTGTGACCGCCGTTCATCACCTTGCTGCTGACAGCGGCCACCGCCACTCCCGCCAGCACCCCCATGCCGATCCCTTTCGCCACATTCATCGTCTGTTTCACCATCGTTTTGAACCTCCAAACTGTGAGTATGCATTTGACCAGCTTCAGCGCTGCCGTCATGGTAAGCATGCCCGCCGCCCCCTTTGATTATTCCGCGGAAAGCCTCCCAAAGAAAGGTAGTTGAACCCACTTTGCCAAACCTGAACATCGTGTTAGTAGAACCGGAAATCCCCCAAAACACGGGGAATATCGCCCGCACCTGCGCTGTCACCGGCGCCGCCCTGCACCTGGTGGGGCCCATGGGCTTCAAGCTGGAGGACAAAAAACTCCGCCACGCGGGACTGGACTACTGGCCCTATCTCACGCTTTCCACATACTCCAGTCTCTCCGAATTCTTTGAAAAAAACCAAGGGAATTATTTCTTTTTCTCCACCAAGGCCCAGCAACGCCACACCGACGTGGTTTACCCGGACAACTGCTACCTGTTTTTCGGGAAGGAATCCGCGGGGCTGCCGGAGAAGCTTCTGTTCGACCACCCGGATCAGTGCGTGCGCATCCCTATGCTGGACAGCTTTCGCAGCTTGAACTTGGCAAACTCCGTGGCCATCGGCGCCTTCGAGGTGCTGCGCCAGTGGGATTTCCCGGAGCTCTCCTGCTCGGGGGAGCTGCGCTCCTTCGACTGGGCCGCCGCCAAAAACGCCCATCCCGATTCGGAGTTTTTGTAAAAAGAGAAAATCAGGAGATATTTACAATGTTTAAAGTGATAAAAGAAGAATTCACCGTTATTGGCAAAGAGGGCTCTACATGGGACGGCGAAGGGTTTATTCAGAAATTGTGGGATGACGCCAACGGTCACTTTCAGGAAGTAGCGCACCTGGCAAAAAAGAATGCCGCCGGACAGCTTGCGGGAATCTGGGGCGCCATGTCCGATTTTTCCCGTTCGTTTCAGCCCTGGGAGGACGGATTCAGCAAGGGCTTATATCTGGCGGGAGTGGAATGTGTTGACACGGCGGAAGCGCCCGACGGATGGACAAAATGGGTAATACCAAGTTTTGAGTATATCGTTGTTGAAAATCACAATGGAGCGTTTGAGGAAACCCTCCGGCAAATGAAAGAGGAGGGCATCTCCCTGGTTGGAGCCATTCACGATCACACCGACCCGGCAACAGGAAAGGGTTATCTGTATTTCCCCATACGAACCATTTGACTTAGAACAAAATGTTCACAAACTGTTGAAATACTTGTCACAGGATGGGCCTATGCTAAACAGGGAAACTGTTTTCCAATCTCCCGAAAGGAGTTTTACAATGCCGCATTTCATAGAGTTTCATGACGTTTGCAAGTACTATACCATGGGGGAAAACCGCATCACCGCCGCGGACCACATCAGCTTTTACGTGGACGAGGGAGAGTTCTGCGTGATTGTGGGACCCTCCGGCGCGGGCAAAACCACGGTGCTGAACATGCTGGGAGGCATGGACACCTGCGATGAAGGGGAGATCCTGCTGGACGGGAAGAAGATCAGCGAGTACAACGCCAAACAGCTGACCACCTACCGCCGGTACGACGTGGGGTTCGTGTTCCAGTTCTACAACCTGGTGCAGAATCTCACCGCACTGGAAAACGTGGAGCTGGCCAGCGAGATCTGCAAGGACCCCCTCAATGCCAAGGACACCCTTGTGGAGGTGGGCCTGGGGGACCGGCTGCGCAACTTCCCCGCCCAGCTTTCCGGCGGCGAGCAGCAGCGGGTGGCCATTGCCCGGGCCCTGGCCAAAAACCCCAAGATCCTGCTGTGCGACGAGCCCACCGGTGCTTTGGACTACAACACGGGCAAGGCAGTGCTAGGCCTGCTGCAGGACACCTGCCGGAAAACCGGGCGTACGGTGATCGTCATCACCCACAACAGCGCCCTCACCGCTATGGCGGACCGGGTGATCCGCATCAAGAGCGGCAAGGCCATTTCCAGCGAAGTTAACAACCATCCCACCCCTGTGGAAGAGATCGAGTGGTGAGCGCTTTGAACAAGACTTATGGAAAATCTATCTTCCGCACCATACGCAGCTCCCTTTCCCGCTTTTTGGCCATTCTGGCCATTGTGGCCCTGGGAGTGGGCTTTTTAGCGGGCCTTCTGTCCTCCCCTTCGGACATGCGCACCTCCGCGGACTACTACTACGACCGCACCCGCATGTACGATGCCCGGATGGTCTCCACCCTGGGTCTTACGGAAGAGGACCTGGAAGCCGTCCGCCAAGTGGAGGGGGTGCAGGCGGTTCTGCCCGTGTACGACACCGACCTGGTGCTCATTGTGGAGGGCGAGGACAACACCAACTACACCACCCGCATGCACAGCCTGCCCCAGGACACCTCCCCCCAGGCGGAGGACTACCTGAACCAGCTGGAGCTGGTGGAGGGACGCATGCCGGAAAAGGCGGGGGAGTGCGTGATCGTCCTGACAAAATCCTTTGATCGGGACACCCAGTGGATCGGCCAGACCTTGAAACAAAATCCGGAACTGGAGAAGGTGGAAGGCCTTTCTGAAGAGTTTACCGTGGTGGGCACGGTAACCAGCTCCCTGTACCTATCCATGGAAAAGGAAAGCACCACCGCCGGCAGCGGCACCCTGAACCTGCTGGCCTACACCGTGCCGGAGAGCTTTGACATGGACCAGTATACCGGCTTCTACCTGGCGGTGGAGGACACGGTGGACCTGGACACCTTCTCCCAGGAGTACGAGGACAAGGTGGACCAGGTGATCCAGGCGCTGGAGCCCTTGGGAGAGGAGCGTTCCCAAATCCGGTACGAGGAGCTGATCGGGGACGCCACCCAGGAGCTGGAGGACGCCCGGGCGGAATATGAAACGGAAAAAGCCGACGCCCTCCAGGAGCTGGCAGACGCCAAGCAGGAACTGGAGGACGGCGAGACGGAGCTGGCGGAAAACCAGCAGAAACTGGAGGACGCCAAGCAGGAGATTGAGGACGGCCGGGCAGAGCTGGAGCAGAACCGGGCCGACTTCAACAGCCAAATCGCCTCCGCACGGCAGGAGATCAACAACGGCTACGCCCAGGTCAATGACGGCCAGGCACAGCTGAACAGCGGCTTTGCCCAGCTGGACGCCGCACAGGATCAGCTGGACGCGGGCTATGCGGAGCTGGCGGAAAGCGAGGCCACCCTCAACGAGAGCAAGGCCCAGCTGGACGAGACAAGAGCTCAGCTGGACGCCCTGAACCAGGGCAAGGAGGCTCTTTGGCAGGCAGCAGCCGCCATGGGCATCCAGGTCACTGACACCTCCGACGCCGCCGCCCTGGCCCTCATCGCTCAGGCGGAACAGATGTCCCCGGAACTGGCCCAGCAGGTGGCCCCCTTGAAAGCGGGGCTGGAGATGCTGGCCGCTCAGGGCTTGGATTCCACCACCGCGGAGGCCGCCTGGGAGGCCGGAAACACCCAGTACCAGGAAGGCCTGGCTCAGTGGGAAGCCGGCAAGGCCGAGCTGGACAAGAACCAGAACGAGTTGAACGTCCAGCGGAAAGCCCTGGAGGACCAGCAGGTGACTCTGAACAACAGCAGAGCCCAGCTGGACCAAAGCTACACCCAGCTGCAGAACAGCATCGCCACAGCGGAGCAGCAGTTCGCCGACGCGGAAGCCCAGCTGGCCGACGCCCAGGTCCAGTACGATGACGGCATGGCCCAGCTGGAAGAGGGACGCCAGGAGCTGGAGGACGGCTGGCAGGAGTACTACGACGGAGAGGCGGAGGCCCAGGAAAAGTTCGCGGAAGCGGAAGAGGAACTGGCCGACGCCCAAAGCGAGATCAACAAGATTGAGACCGGCGAGTGGTACCTGTACGTCCGAGAGGACAACACCAGCTTTTCCAGCTACGGCTCCAACGCCGACAAGATCGCGGCCATCGCCACGGTGTTCCCCCTGTTCTTCTTCCTGGTGGCAGCCCTGGTGGCCCTCACCACCATGACCCGCATGGTGGAGGAGGAGCGCCAGCAGATCGGCACCCTGAAGGCCCTGGGGTACTCCACCGCCAAGATCGCCGCCAAATACCTGCTGTACGCCGCCCTGGCCAGCATGGCCGGCAGCGTGATCGGCCTGGCGGTGGGCACACGGCTGTTCCCCTATATCATCATCAGCACCTACAACATCATGTACGATATTCCCGATATCCTCATGCCCTTCAACGTGCCCTACTCCCTGCTCTCCTCCCTGAGCATGATTCTCTGCACCCTGGCGGTGACTCTGTGGGCCTGCTGGGCGGAACTGCGGGAAGTGCCTGCCCAGCTGATGCTGCCCAAGGCACCCAAGGCGGGCAAGCGGATCTTCCTGGAGCATGTCACCCCCATCTGGAGCCGGCTGAAATTCACCCAGAAGGTCACCGCCCGGAACCTGTTCCGGTACAAGAAGCGGTTCTTCATGACGGTGGTGGGCATTGCCGGATGCACGGCCCTTCTGGTCACCGGCTTCGGCGTGCGGGACTCTGTCTCCGACATTGTGACGCTCCAGTACAACGAGCTGACCCACTATGAGCTCACCCTGGGGCTGATGGACCCCAGCGCCCTGGAGGGAAAAAGCCTGCAGGCCATCCTGGAGGATTCCTCCCGCGTCACCAGTTCCATGGCGGCGATGCAGGTGGAGGCCGACGTGGTGCCCAAGGGGAAAAAGCCTGCGGACAGCCTGGTGGTGTTCGTCCCCCAGGACGTGGACATGATGCCGGAGTACTTCCAGTTCCGCCACCGCACCAACAGCGACCCCGTCACCTTTGACGAGGACGCGGTGATCGTCACCGAAAAGCTGTGCGAGCGCCAGGGCTGGAAGGTGGGAGACACCATCACTCTCCGGGACGGCGACGGGGACGAGGCCAAGCTCACCATCACCGACATCTGCGAGAACTATATCTACCACTATGTGTACCTCTCCCCCAAGACCTACGAAGAGGCCTTCGGCAAGGAGATGGAGGTCAACTCCCTGCTGTGCAAGCTGCCTGAGGAGATCACTCTCCAGGAGGAGGAAGCTCTGGGCAGCGACCTGCTCCAGTGCAGGGACGTGGTCAGCGCCCAGTTCTCCGACACTCTGGCCGAAAGCTTCCAGAACAGCATTCAGAGCATCAACACCATTGTGCTGGTGCTGATTGTCTCCGCCGGCGCCCTGGCCTTTGTGGTGCTGTACAACCTGACTAACATCAACATCACCGAGCGGGAAAAGGAGCTGGCCACCATTAAGGTGCTGGGCTTCTACGACGGGGAGGTTTCCTCCTACATCTACCGGGAAACCGCCTTGCTCACCCTGATCGGCACCGGGTTTGGCCTGCTGCTGGGCATTGCCATGCACCAGTTCGTCATCCGCACCGCAGAGGTGCACATGGTGATGTTCGGCCGCAGCGTGTACGGACTAAGCTTTGTGTGGTCGGCCCTGCTGACCATTCTGTTCAGCCTCATTGTGAACCTGGTGATGCACTGGAAACTGAAAAAGATCAGCATGGTGGAAAGCATGAAGGCTCCCGAATAAGCCCTTTCCCCTGCCGGGCCCGGCCCTCTCCCCGAAGGCCGGGCCCTTCTGTTTCCCCAGGAGGAAAGTGGAAAAAAACTTTCATTTCGTCTCTTTTTGACTTGCAAAGAAATGCAAACTGGGGTACAATTAGTGTTGGTAATTTGTGCAAACTTTCACAATCCACCATTTTGTTTAAAGGAGTGCACTGAACATGAGCTTACTCAGCAAAAAGACTATTGACGACATCGACGTAAAAGGCAAGCGGGTCCTGGTCCGTGTGGACTTCAACGTCCCCATGAAGGACGGCGTGATCACCAACGACAACCGCATTGTGGCAGCCCTGCCCACCATCAAGAAGCTGGTGGCCGACGGCGGCAAGGTGATCCTTTGCAGCCATCTGGGCAAGCCCAAGAACGGACCCGAGGCCAAGTTCAGCCTGGCCCCCTGCGCCGTGCGCCTCTCCGAACTGCTGGGGCAGCCCGTGGTCTTTGCCGATGACGATACCGTTGTGGGCGAGAACGCCAAGGCCGCTGTGGCCGCTATGAACGACGGCGACGTGGTGCTGCTGCAGAACACCCGCTTCCGCAAGGAAGAGACCAAGAACCTGGAGCCCTTCAGCTCCGAGCTGGCCAGCCTCTGCGAAGTCTACGTGAACGACGCCTTCGGCTCCGCTCACCGGGCTCACTGCTCCACCGCCGGCGTCACCGACCACATCAAGGACACCGCTGTGGGCTACCTGATGAGCAAGGAAATCGACTTCCTGGGCAACGCTGTGAACAACCCCGTGCGTCCCTTCGTGGCCATTCTGGGCGGCGCCAAGGTGGCGGACAAGCTGAGCGTTATTGAGAACCTGCTGACCAAGGTGGACACCCTGATCATCGGCGGCGGCATGGCTTACACCTTCCTGAAGGCTCAGGGCTACGAGGTGGGCACCTCCCTGGTGGACAACGAGAAGATCGACTACTGCGCCAACATGCTCAAGGCCGCTGAGGAGAAGGGCGTGAAGCTGCTGCTGCCCATCGACACCGCTGTGGCGGAAGCCTTCCCCGACCCCATCGACGCCCCCATCGAAGTGAGCTACATGCCTTCCACTGAGATCCCCGCTGACAAGATGGGCCTGGACATTGGCCCCAAGACTCAGGCTCTGTTCGCCGAGGCTGCCAAGACTGCCAAGACCGTGGTTTGGAACGGGCCTATGGGCGTGTTTGAGAACCCTGTCCTGGCCGAGGGCACCAAGGCTGTGGCCAAGGCTCTGGCTGAGACCGACGCCACCACCATCATCGGCGGCGGCGACTCCGCGGCTGCTGTGATGCAGCTGGGCTACGCCGACCAGATCTCCCACATCTCCACCGGCGGCGGCGCCTCTCTGGAATACCTGGAGGGTAAGGTGCTGCCCGGCATCGCCTGCATCGCCGACAAATAAGATTCAGCATTGGAAATGCGGCGGCCCCGGTCGCCGCATTTTTGATAGCTCCCCTGGCTATGGGGAGCGCATCATCCCATATTAAGGAGAGATACTCTATGAATAAAGCACTGCGCAAAGTTGTCATTGCCGGCAACTGGAAAATGAACAAGACCCCCGCGGAAGCCAAAGAGCTGATTTCCGCCATTGCCCCCCTGGTAAAGGACGCCGGCTGCGACGTGGTGGCCTGCACTCCCTTTGTGGATCTGTCTGCCGCCCAGGAAGCCGCTCAGGGTACCAACATCCAGATCGGCGCCGAGAACTGCCACTGGGAAGTGAGCGGCGCCTACACCGGCGAGATCTCCGCCCAGATGCTCACCTCCATGGGTGTGAACATCGTCATTATCGGCCACAGCGAGCGCCGTCAGTATTTCGGCGAGACCGACATCACCGTGCAGAAGCGTGTCCGCGCCGCTTTGGACGCCGGCATGACCGTGATCCTCTGCGTGGGCGAGACCCTGGAGCAGCGTGAGCAGGGCATCACCAGCGAGCTGGTGTCCATGCAGACCAAGATCGCTTTGGGCGGCGTCTCCGAGGAAGAACTGAAGCGGGTCATCATCGCCTACGAGCCCGTGTGGGCCATCGGCACCGGCAAGACCGCCACTGCCCAGCAGGCCAACGAAGTGTGCCACACCATCCGTGAGTGCATCGCCTCTGTGTACAGCCAGGCTGCTGCCGACGGCATCACCATCCAGTACGGCGGCTCCATGAACGCCGGCAACGCCGCCGAGCTGCTGGCTCAACCCGACGTGGACGGCGGCCTGATCGGCGGCGCTTCCCTGAAGCCCAACGATTTCGCCACCATCGTCAAGGCCGCGCAGTAACCCCTTTGCAGGGTTTTCCCTCCGCGTTTCATTGACTTTTTGGAAAACATGGGTTAAGGAGGTTTTCCTATGAACTGCCCCGTTTGTGGCAAAGAGATGGAACCTGGCTTTGTCCAGACTTACCAGTGGGCAGCTTGGGTCAAAAAACCCCATGCATTGACCTTGATGCCGAAAGAAGGAGAAATCCTTCTGGACAAGAAATATGTTCGCCCGTGTTCCTTTCCCGGGTGGATCTGTAAGGCCTGTAAAAAGATCTTGCTGGATTACGAAGGGAAACCCAGCCAGGAAGGATAACGGCAGAAGCGAAAAAACGCGGGCGCCGCTGCCGCCTCCTCCATGGAGGGGAGTGAGCAAGGCGAACGAAATCGCGACGAAAAAGTTCTTTGCTTCTTTCTCTCAAGAAAGAAGTGAATAGGCGCACCGAACGGTGCGACCTTTATCAGGCTTTCCGTCTGGAAAGCCTGGGAAAGGATGTGTCATTACTATGAAAAAACCTCTCGTTTTGATGATCTTGGACGGCTTCGGCATTGCTCCCGTAGAGGGCAACGCCATTGCCGCCGCCAACAAACCCAACCTGGATAAAATCTTCGCAGAGAACCCCCACACCCAGATTGGCGCTTCCGGCATGGACGTGGGCCTGCCTGACGGCCAGATGGGCAACAGCGAAGTGGGCCACACCAACATCGGCGCCGGCCGCATTGTCTACCAGGAGCTGACCCGGATTACCAAGTCCGCCCAGGACGGCGACATGGACAAGAACCCTGCTCTGGTGAAGGCCATGGAGAACGCCAAGAACAACGGCAAAGCCCTCCACTTGATGGGCCTGCTGTCCGACGGCGGCGTCCACAGCCACAACACCCACCTGTACGCTCTGCTGGAAATGGCCAAGCGCATGGGCCTGGAGAAGGTGTTCGTCCACTGCTTTATGGACGGCCGCGACGTGCCTCCCTCCAGCGGCAAGGACTACGTGGCCCAGCTGCTGGAGAAGCTGGAAGAGATCGGCGTGGGCAAAGTGGCCACTGTGATGGGCCGCTACTACGCCATGGACCGTGACAACCGCTGGGAGCGGGTGGAGAAGGCCTACGCCGCCATGGTATACGGCGAAGGCGAGCAGGCGGACTGCCCCCTGTGCGCCATGCAGAATTCCTACGACCAGGAAGTCACCGACGAGTTCGTGATCCCCACCGTGTGCAAGGGCGCCGAGCCCATCAGCGAAGGGGATTCCGTGATCTTCTACAACTTCCGCCCCGACCGCGCCCGGGAGATCACCCGCACTCTGGTGGACCCCGATTTCACCGGTTTTGAGCGGAAGAAGGGCTTCTTCCCCCTGACCTACGTGTGCATGACCCAGTACGACGCCACCATGCCCAACGTGGACGTAGCCTACAAGCCTGAGAGCCTGGACAACACCTTCGGCGAATATATCTCCAACAAGGGTTTGACTCAGCTGCGCATTGCCGAGACGGAAAAGTATGCCCATGTGACCTTCTTCTTCAACGGCGGCGTGGAAAAGCAGTATCCCGGCGAGGACCGGATCCTGGTCAAGTCTCCCGCTGTGGCCACCTACGACCTGCAGCCCGAAATGAGCGCCTATGAGGTCACCGACAAGATGGTGGAAGCTGTCAAGTCCGGCAAGTACGACGCGCTGATCCTCAACTACGCCAACTGCGACATGGTGGGCCACACCGGTGTGTTCGAGGCCGCTGTGAAGGCCGTGGAGGCTGTGGACACCTGCGTGGGCCGGGTTGTGGAAGCTGTGAAGGAAATGGGCGGCTGTGTGCTGCTCACCGCCGACCATGGCAACGCCGACCGGATGGTGGACACCGACGGCTCTCCCTTTACTGCCCACACCACCAATCCCGTGCCCTTCTGCGTGATCAACCGTCCCTGCCAGCTGCGGGAAGGCGGCCGCCTGGCGGACATCGCCCCCACCATGCTGAAGATTCTGGAACTGCCTCAGCCTGCCGAAATGACCGGCGAAAGCATTATCCTGTAACCTTGCCTTTCAACGGAAAGCCCTCCCATTGCCGGGAGGGCTTCAGCCTGTAGAAAAACCTGCTCCGGCAATTAAGCCAGAGCAGGTTTTTTGCTTGGAAACGAAAGCGGAAACG
>CALWCD010000062.1 GCA_944376265.1 uncultured Clostridia bacterium
TGGCCGCCTGCTTTATGGACGGCCTGGCCACCCAGGGCTACCCCGCCATGGGCTACTCCCTGCGGTACGAGTACGGCATCTTCCGGCAGAAGCTGGTGGACGGCTGGCAGACCGAGCTGCCGGACTTCTGGCTGCCCGGCGGCAGCGTGTGGCTGCAGAAAGTGCCCGAAAGCTCTGTGGAGGTCCACTTCGGGGGCCACATTGAGGAGCAGTGGCACGACCAGTACCACTCCGTGCGCCACAAGGATTACACCACCGTCACCGCCATCCCCTACGACATGTGCATTGCCGGCATGGACGGCAAGGGCATCAGCCTGCTGCGCATTTGGAAGGCGGAAAACGACAAGTTCGACATGAAGCTTTTCAACGGCGGCAACTATATGCGGGCCATGGAGCAGCAGGCCATGAGCGAGGTCATCACCAAGGTGCTCTACCCCGAGGACAACCACACCGACGGCAAGCTGCTGCGGCTTTCCCAGCAGTACTTCCTGGTGAGCGCCTCCATTCAGGACATCATCCGCCGCCACCTGTACGCCCACGGCAACCTGGACCAGCTGCCCGAGCTGGCCGCCATCCACCTCAACGACACCCACCCTGTGCTCACCATCCCCGAAATGATGCGGGTGATGCTGGACGAGTGCGGCTACGGCTGGGACGCCGCCTGGGACATTGTGAAGCGGACCGTGGCCTACACCAACCACACCGTGATGAGCGAGGCCCTGGAGACCTGGAACCGGGATCTGTTCAAAATGCGGCTGCCCCGCATCTACCAGATCGTGGAGGAGATCGACCGGCGGTTCTGGCAGGAGATGCGGGCCAAGGGCGTGGACGAGGCCAAGATCTACCGCATGGCGCCTCTCAACGACGGCTACGTGAAAATGGCCAACCTGGCGGTCATCGGCTCTCACACCGTCAACGGCGTGTCCGCCCTGCACAGCGAGATCCTGAAGGACGATGTGTTCCACGACTTCTACGAGGAAGAGCCCCAGAAGTTCACCAACGTGACCAACGGCATCGCCCACCGGCGGTGGCTGAACCAGTCCAACCCCAAACTGGCCGGGCTGATTACCGACCTGGTAGGCAGGGACTATATCTACGACGCCGACAAGCTGCGGGGCCTTGCCAAATATAAGGACGACGCCTCCGTGCTCAAGCAGCTGCAGGAGATCAAGCGCGCCAACAAGGAGCGTCTGGCCAAGTACCTGAAAAAGACCCAGGGAGACGTGGTGGACCCCAACTCCCTGTTTGACGTGCAGGTGAAGCGCCTCCACGAGTACAAGCGCCAGCACATGAATGCTTTGAACATTCTGGCCACCTACCAGTGGCTGCGGGAGAATCCCAACGCGGACTTCACTCCCCACACCTACTTCTTCGGCGCCAAGGCTGCTCCCGGCTACTACTTCGCCAAGCAGATCATCCAGTTCATTGCCGCCCTGGCAAAGGTCATCAACGCCGACGAGCGGGTGAACAAGAAGCTGAAGATCGTGTTCGTGGAGAACTATTCCGTCACCTGGGCGGAGCTGCTCACCCCCGCCGCGGAGATCAGCGAGCAGATCTCCCTGGCCGGCACCGAGGCTTCCGGCACCAGCAACATGAAGTTCATGATCAACGGCGCCATCACCCTGGGCACTCTGGACGGCGCCAACGTGGAGATCCACGAGACCGTGGGCGACGAGAACATCATTCTCTTCGGCATGACCGCCTCCCAGGTGGAGCAGCTGAAGCGCTCCGGCTACCGTCCCCAGAACCAGTACCAGAACGACGCCCTGGTGCGCCGTGCCATGGACGAGATGAACGCCATGAACGGCGGCCAGTTCAAGGATATCTTCAAAACCCTGCTCCAGGAGGACCGCTACATGGCTCTGGCCGACCTGCGCTCCTACCACGAGGCACAGCAGCGGGCGGAGAAGCTGTATCGGGACCAGGCCGGCTGGAACCGCATGTCCCTGCTGAACGTTGCCGGGGCAGGCCGCTTTGCCGCCGACCGGGCCATCCGGGAGTACGCCGGCAACATCTGGCACGCCTCTCCTGTGCCCCCGGCGAAGAACCTGGGAGCCAAAAAGGTGGAGAAATAAGGGAGCATTTTCCCCCATCCATACTTGAAAGCGCAGCGTACGCCGGGACCAGAAAGCCGCGGCGCTACGCTGCCTTTCCTTGTGGAACACATTCTGTCCCCCCGTGGGCCAAGAAAGAAGGAGCGCTATGTTTAATTCCCGCAGCAGAAAATACAGGGACCCCCTGGGGGCCGTGGCGGAGGGCACTTCCATCCATTTTCGCATCACCCTTCCCCGAGAACTTTCCTGTTCAGGGGCCCATCTGGTCATCCAGCGGGAGGGCGACCCCTCTCAGGTGCTGGACCTGTTCTGGTGCGGCATGAACGGCAGCAGCCAGGAGTGGTGGGAATGTCACTTCACCCCCCAGCAGGCCGGGCTCTATTTCTACCACTTTGAGGTGCGCACCCGCCGGGGCAGCCAGCGGCTTTCCAAAGGCTTTGCCGGGGACGGGATCTTCGGCGGCAACAACCAGTGGCAGCTCACCGTATACCAACAGGAATTCCAAACCCCCGACTGGCTGGAGGGGGGCGTGATGTACCAGATTTTCCCGGACCGGTTCTACTCCTCCGGCACCCCCAAAAAAGACGTACCCACCGGCCGCAGCTTCCACGAAAACTGGAAGTCCCAGCCGGACTGGGCCCCCAACGCTCAGGGGAAAATCACCAACTCCGACTTCTTCGGGGGCGACCTGAAAGGCATTGAGGAGAAGCTGCCCTATCTCAAAGGACTGGGGGTCACCTGCATTTACTGCAACCCCATTTTCGAGTCCCACTCCAACCACCGGTACGACACGGCGGACTACTCCAGAATTGACCCCCTGCTGGGCACGGAGGAGGATTTCCGCTCCCTCTGTGCTGCGGCCAAAAAGCTGGGCATCCGGGTGGTGATCGACGGGGTGTTCAGCCACACCGGCAGCGACAGCGTCTACTTTAACCGGGAGGGGCGCTACCCCACCCAGGGAGCTTACAACTCCCAGCAGTCCCCCTACTATTCCTGGTACACCTTCCGCCAGTGGCCCAATTCCTACGAGTGCTGGTGGAATTTCGACACCCTGCCCAACGTGAAGGAGACCGAACCCAGCTATGACCGGTACATCAACGGCAAGGACGGCATTGTGCGCAAGTGGCTGAAAGCCGGGGCCTCTGGCTGGCGGCTGGATGTGGCCGACGAGCTTCCGGACCAGTTTCTGGACAGCCTGAACCGGGCGGTGAAGGAGGAAAATCCCGACGCCCTGGTGCTGGGTGAAGTGTGGGAGGACGCTTCCAACAAGACAGCCTACGGCGTCCGCCGGCGGTACCTGCTGGGAGGCCAGCTGGACACGGTGATGAACTACCCCTTCCGGGACGCCATTCTGGGCTTCCTGCTGGGGGAAGACCCCCGGAATTTCGCGGAGACCGTGGAGAGCATTGTGGAGAACTACCCGCCCCAGTGCCTTCGGCTGCTGATGAACCACATCGGCACCCACGACACGGAACGGGCCCTCACCGTGCTGGGGGGCGAGCCCGCAGGGAACCGGGGCAGAGAGTGGCAGGCGGCCCAGCACCTCACCCCGGAACAGTGGGAAACAGGGTTAAAACGGCTGCGGCTGGCTTCCCTGATCCAGTACCTGCTCCCCGGCGTACCCTGTCTCTACTACGGAGACGAAGCGGGCATGGAGGGCTACCGGGACCCCTTCAACCGTGCCTGCTATCCCTGGGGCCGGGAGGGCCAAAACCTGCTCACCTGGTACAAGGGGCTGGGACAGCTCCGGGCCCAGGAAAAGTCCATTCTGGGGCAGGGGTCTTACCGGACCCTGTACGCCAGCGGCAACCTGCTGGCCTTCGAGCGGTTTGCCTTTACCGAGGACTATCGGGACAGCCTTACGGTGGTGGTGAACCGGAGCAGCCGTCCCCAGAGTGTTTTGAAAGCCTCTCTCGACATGGAGGACGGGGAATTGATCCTGGGCGAACACCTGGGAAACGTGAACGTGCTCTCCCCCTTCGGATTTTCCGTGACAAAGTTTCATAAACCTTTAAAAAAGGCTTGACAAGCTGCTTTTTTTCCAGTATAATTACAAGGCTGTTAGAGAACAGCCTATGCGCCAGTAGCTCAGCTGGATAGAGTGTTTGGCTACGAACCAAAAGGTCGGGGGTTCGAGTCCCTCCTGGCGCGCCAGCGGCAAGCTGCCGCTCCCAAGTCGCGATCATCACTTTTGTGGTGGTCGCGATTTTTACTGCCCGCGTTTTTAACGTGGGTTTAGTTTTGTCCAGTATAGTCACCAGCGTGACGCAGGACCCAAGACGCGGTGCTGGTCCCCTGGGGGGACCGCCCAGCACCGACCGAGCCGGCAGGCGAGACTTTCACTTTGTGGAGTGCGTTTCTTTTTTGCCCGCGTTTTTGCTCTGGTTCATTTTTGTTCAGTACAGCCAGCGGCAAGCTGCCGCTCCCAAGTCGCGATCATCACTTTTGTGGTGGTCGCGATTTTTACTGCCCGCGTTTTTAACGTGGGTTTAGTTTTGTCCAGTATAGTCACCAGCGTGACGCAGGACCCAAGACGCGGTGCTGGTCCCCTGGGGGGACCGCCCAGCACCGACCGAGCCGGCAGGCGAGACTTTCACTTTGTAGGGTGCGTTCTGGATTTTATGGACGCCTTCTCCAGCCTGTTTCCCCTGGGTCCCCGGGACAAGGTGGGCAATCAGGCTCCCTTTGATTTCGACGTGTCCGTCAAAGACATTTACTCCTGCCTGAAAACCGGGGCCACTCTTTCCATCCTGCCCAAAGAGCTTTTTTCCCGTCCTCAGGAGCTGATGGACTGGCTCTGCGACCGGCAGGCGACCATCCTGATCTGGGCAGTGTCCGCTCTGTGTCTTGTGAGCACGTTCCACGGTCTGGACTATCGACAGCCGACAACCCTCCGGCGAGTCATGTTCAGCGGGGAAGAAATGCCTCGAAAGCACCTGGAACACTGGCGGTCCCACCTGCCCCAGACGGAATTTGTCAACCTGTACGGCCCCACGGAGATCACCTGCAACTGCACCTATCACAGGCTGGACCCTCACCGTGACTATGGGGCAGGGATTCCCATCGGCAAAGCCTTCCCCAACCGGCAGGTGTTCCTTCTGGACTCTCAAGACCGGGAAATAACATCGCCGGGCTCTCTGGGGGAACTGTGCGTGCGGGGAAGCTCCCTGGCCCTGGGATATTACCGGGCACCGGAGCAAACCGCCGCGGGGTTCGTTCAAAATCCACTCAACCAGGTTTTGCCCGACCGGATCTACCGCACAGGGGACTTGGCAAGCTACGGACAAGATGGGGAACTGTATTTCCGGGGCAGGAAAGATTTTCAGATCAAATACATGGGCCACCGCATCGAACTGGAAGAGATCCAGCGAGCAGCATCCCAGCTGCCTGGCGTGGACCAATGCTGCTGCGTTTTTGACCAGCGAAGGAGCAAGCTTTTAGGCTTTTACACAGGAGCCGCCTCCCCCAGGAAGTCCGGGGAGCCTTGCGGGCCGTGCTGCCTGTTTACATGATCCCCGGATCGTTTTTCCGGCTGGATCAGCTTCCCCTGACGAAAAACGGGAAAATTGACCGGGTCCGGCTTCTGGAAGAGAAAAACTGTCTTTCCCAGGCAGATCCTCAGGCCCCTGGAAGAGACCGGGCTTGACTGTCAGCCTTGCCGGGCGGAAAACCCTTCCGCCCCAGGCTGATTTTTTTGAAAATGGAGGAATCTATATGACGGAGGAACGCCTCTTAGAAATTTTGAAGCAATGTTCCACCCCCTTATACCTGTTTGACGAGGAATCTTTACACCGCAGAGTGGAGCTCCTGCGAAACTCTCTGCCTTCTTCCGCCCGTCTTTGCTACGCGGTGAAGGCCAACCCCTTCCTGGCAGGAGAGCTTTCCAGCCTGGTGGAACGGCTGGAAAGCTGCTCCCCGGGAGAACTTCGGATCTGCCAGCGGCTGGGGCTGCCTCGGGAAAAATTCGTGATCTCCGGGGTCTATAAGGAACCTGGTCTCATGGCCCAGCTCATTGCCCAGCAGGGTCCCTCCTGTTTGTACACCGTGGAATCCATGGCCCAGTTTGCCCTGCTGCGTCAGGAAGCCGTGGCGGCCCGGAAACAGATTCCCCTTCTGCTTCGTCTCACCAGCGGCAACCAGTTTGGCATCACCTCTCAGGAAATCGAAGGGATTCTGGAGCAGTGCCGCAACGATCCCTTTGTGGAACTGCGGGGCATCCAATACTTTTCCGGCACCCAGAAAACCTCCCTGAAGCGTCTGAAGAGGGAGCTAAACCACCTGGACGCCCTGTTTCAGGACTGGGAAAAACGCTGGGGCTTCCTGCCCCCGGAATTGGAACTTGGCCCTGGGTTTCCCGTGGCCTATTTCCCCGAAGACCAATTTGACGAAGCCGCTTTTTTGCAGGAAGTCTCCTGCCTGCTGGAGCACATGGCCTACCAGGGCCCCATCACCCTGGAACTGGGCCGAAGCATCGCCGCTTCCTGCGGCACCTACGTGACCCGGGTGGTGGATGTCAAATCCAACGCCACTGGAAACTACGCCATTTTGGACGGAGGCATCCACCACGTAGCCTATGGCCGATCCGGAGCTGAAGACCTTTTCCATGGAACGGAATTTCCACTATATCCTCCCCGTGCTGAAGGAGGCTGTCGCTCTGTGTGACCGGCCAGTTTCCGTGCTGCTGAGCCCCTGGTCGCCTCCCCAGCAGTGGAAAACGCCTCCGGCCCGGCCCAAGAATGACGCTTCCGTCTACGGCGGGTCGCAGGAGCAGATTGACTTCACCAAGCCTCAGCGGTGCAATGGCGGCAGCTTGAAGCCGGAGTACTACGGCAGCTGGGCGGAATACCTGGTAAAATTGACGCAGGCCTATTTGGACCAGGGGATTCCGGTGAACATGCTCACCCTGCAAAACGAGTCCATTGCCGCCACCCCCTGGGACAGCTGTGTCTGGACGCCCTCATCGCAAAAGGCTTTCCTGCGGGATCACCTGTACCCCGCCATGGAAAGAGCAGGCCTTGTAGGCAGGGTTGGCCTGTACATCTGGGACCACAACAAGGAGCGGGTGCTGGAATGGACTCGGGAAGTCATCGATGAGGTGACCCGCCCCATGGTGGAGGGAGTGGCATTCCACTGGTACTCCGGGGATCACTTTGAGGCGGTAAAAATGACAGCGGAGCAGTTCCCTGATTTGAAGCTGGCTTTTACCGAGTGCTGTACCTCTTCCAACGTCCCCCACGACCCTGGTCCGGTAAGCCACAAAACTCCCGAAACCCAGGAGTGGGAGGGAGCTGCCCACTACGCCCACGACATCATCGGAAATCTGAACTCCGGAATGGAGCGTTGGTTCGACTGGAACTTCTGCCTGGACAAGGAAGGACTGCCCCGCCGCCCCAAACTAAAGGGCTGCTTGGCCGGGATCATCGTAGACAACGGGGATTTTTCCACGAATTTGATTTTTGCGTATGTGGGCCACTTTTCCAGGTATATCCAGCCGGGAGCTCAGCGCATGGGATTCAGCCGCTGCGACCACATGGTGGAGCTTACGGCGGCGCGAAACCCCGATGGAACCTTGGCGGTGATTGTGCTGAACAGGGGAACTGAGGATCGAGGTTACGCCATCCGCATCCAGGGAAACGTGATCCGCGTCCACTTCCCCGCCAGGACGATTTCCACATTCGTGCTGGAGTGAGTGCCCTGCACGGTAAAACTACCACAAAAAAGCCGAGCCTCCCGCGAAACTGGGAGGCTCGTTTTGCATCTTATCTGTCATCCCCATCCAGCTGGGAGGGAGGAAAACGGGAAGGGCAGCTTTCCAGGCCGCCCTTCCCCGGTTACGCACTCAGCCTTTGGGACTGCTTCCGCTTCAGGTACAGGTAGAACCCCACATTCAACAGGATTCCCACCGCTGTGGACGCCGGAGCGGCAAGGCCGATCATGGTCAGGCTGGCGTTGGGCTGGATGCTCATAATATACGCCATGGGCAGCCGGACCAGCAGGGTCTGGACCAGCCCCTGTATCATCACCCAGAAGGTTTTCTGGTTCCCGTTGAAGTAGCCGA
Source organism: uncultured Clostridia bacterium (assembly GCA_944376265.1). Classification (GTDB taxonomy): domain Bacteria; phylum Bacillota; class Clostridia; order Oscillospirales; family Acutalibacteraceae; genus Acutalibacter. Next base: position 8,113 of record CALWCD010000062.1, read on the forward strand.
TCATGCTGAACAGCACTGCCGTCAGAATGGTCTCCGGGGCAAAGCCCTTTAAGTATTCAAACCCCTTTTGAATAACCCCCGGGTCGGTGGAGAAGAACCCGGACAGCACGTCGCCTTTCAGCATCACCAGGGCAAACATCACGCAGCCGAATCCAAGCCCCACGGCAATGCCCGTAAACATGGACCGCTTGGCCCGCTTGGGGTTGCCCGCCCCCACGTTCTGGGAGACGAAGGAGGCCATGGACTGCATCAGGGCGCTGGGCACCAGCATGGCAAAGTTGACGATTTTGCTGGCAACGCCGTACCCGGAGGAGGCCTCCAGGCCCAGGCGGTTCACAAAGGCGCACAGAGCCAGGAAGGAGAGCTGGGTCAGGCACTCCTGCAAAGCCAGGGGCAGGCCGATCTTGAGGAACTTCTGGCATTGGGAATTGAACCGGAAGTCCTTTTTGGTAAGGGTGAAGGGGAGCTTCTTCTTGAACAGCATTACCACGGCGCACACCACGCTGATGGTCTGGGCGAACACGGTGGCAAGGGCCGCCCCCGCTGCGTCCATGTGGAACACCGCCACCAGCAGCAGATCCCCGAAAATATTGACCACGCAGGCCACCAGCACAAACAGCAGCGGCGACTTGCTGTCCCCCAGCCCGCGGAAAATGGCGGAGAGCACATTGTAGGCCACAATAAAGAAGATGCCGCTCCCGCAGATGCGCACGTAGCTCACCGTAAGGTCCAGGGACTCCGCCGGGGCCTGCATCAGCACGGAGATGGGCCGGGCAAAGCACACCAGAAGGACGCACAGCCCCACGGAGATCAGGGCGAACACCAGGGCGGCGCCCCCCAGCACCGGCGGGATCCTGTCCGGGCTTTTCTCGCCCAGGTACCGGGCGATCAGCACGGTGATGCCCATGGCCAGCTGGGTCACCACAAAGGTGACCAGGTTTAACACCTGGCTTCCTGTGGATACGGCCGAAAGCCCCGAGGTGGACCCGAACCGTCCCACCACCAGCAGGTCCACGGCTCCGTAAGCCGCCTGCAGGATCAGGGCCCCCAGAATGGGAACCATGAACCACAGCAGCTTCTTCAGAATGCTGCCCTGTGTGAAATCTGCGCTTTGTTTACTCAACAGAAATTTTCCTTTCCGCCATGACATGATAAAACCGCTGGATGGTTTGAATGGTGCGGCAGGCGTCCTCTTCGGGGATTTCCTTCAAAAAGGGGGCCAGCCTGTTAAAATACTGCTGGTTATACGTCTGAGACAGCTGCTTCCCCGCCTGGGTGATGGTGATGTAGGCCACCCGGCCGTCTGTGGGAGAGGTCTGCTTGCACAGATAGCCCTTGGCCTCCATGGCTTTCACCGTGCGGGTCACCCCCGGGCGGGGAAGGTTCAGGGCCTGGCTGATATCGGACACCTTCACCTGGGCGCCCTGCCGCTCCAGGGCTTCAATGGTATCCAGATAGTGGATGTAGGACGGCGTGACCCCTTTGGGCAGGGTGGGAAGCATGTCCCAGATCCGCTTGGCCTGGTAGCACGCGTCGAACATGGCTTTGATCGTTTGGATCTCCATCTGTCTTCCTCCTAAATAGTTACCTTTGATAATTATAAAAAGAATCCAGCTATTTGTCAAGCCCCATTTTCACAATCCTGGGGAGGAACCAAGGGCGCAAAGAAAGGGAGCGCTGTTTTTCACTGCAGCTCTCCCTTTTGTTTCTCTGAATCCCCCGGAAGAAGATGTGCCATACCTTTGTCACATCTTCCGGGGAGGCGCCGGCTGAAAATCCATCACCGGCCGGGCGCTGCGGCGGTACTGGAGGGGGGTGGTGCCCATCTGCTGCTGGAACACCCGGAAAAAGGACCGCTGGCTCTCAAAGCCGCACTCCTCGGCGATCTGGGTGACAGACCGGTCCGTCTCCGCCAGGGCGGAACAGGCGCAGGAAAGGCGGATGCTGGCCAGGTACGAGGGAAAGCTCTGGCCCATCTTTTCGGAAAACACATGGGACAGGTGATACTTGTTCATCCCCAGCTCCCGGGCCAGCTCCCCCAGGGTGAGAGGCTCCCGGAAATGCTCCCCCACATAGTGGGAGATCTGGTAGGTCAGCTCCCTGCGGTCCGCAGCCTGGTTCCGCGCCAGGGAAAACTCCGGCATGGCCCGGGCCAGCACCAGCTGGACAAAGGGCCCCACCACCGGATTCTTCTCCAGACAGCCCCCCTCTTTTGCCAGCTCCTCAAAGGCGAACAGAATGTTGGGGTGGACCTGCTCCCGGGAGAGAAAGGGGTCCTCGGGATGGCTGCGGAGCAGGGCGTCCCCGTAGCCGCCGGTGTAGGAGAGGTCGCACACCATCAGGGCCGCCCGGGTGTTGGGCTCCAGGGCGGTGTAGCCGTGAACCTGGTTGGGAAACATCACCGCCAGGCTTCCCGGCTCCAGCACCTGGGCCTGGCCCCGCACCGTCACCGCCGACTTTCCCCCCAGCACCAAAAACAGCTCCAGCTGGGGGTGAAGGTGCAGGGGAAACGTCAGATCTTTCGACTCGTGAATGGAAAAAGGCTCTTTCCGGGCCTCGAAAAACGCGTGCATGGCAAAGCTCCTCTCTGGAGGGAGGAGGAACGCCCCGCCCTTCCAAAACCGCAAAAAATGGCAGTAAAAAGTCAACCTTTAGCATGTATTCTACCAGAAACAATGCTATAATGCAACCAAAAGTCATGAGAAATGACGGAAACGGAGGAGTGACCTGTGGAGAAAGTGAAAGTGGCCATGATCGGCGTGGGCGCCATCAGCGGCATCTATCTGCAGAATATCACCAAGGTCTTTCGGGAACTGGACCTGGTGGGCGTGTGCGATCTCATCCCCGAGCGCGCGGAAAAAGGCGCAGCTTACGTGAAGGAGCAGATCGCCCAGGGCGCCCAAGTGCGGGAACCCAAGATCTATCAGGATATGTTCGAAGCCTTCAACGACCCGGAGGTGGAGGTGATCCTCAACCTGACCCGCCCCCACGAGCATTACGGCGTGACCAAGGAGGCTTTGCTCCACGGCAAGCACGTGTACTCGGAGAAGCCCCTGGCGGTGGACATGGAGGAGGCCGACGAGCTGGTGGCCCTGGCCCAGGAGAAGAACCTGCGCATGGGCGGCGCGCCCGACACCTTTATGGGCGCCGGCATCCAGACCGCCCGGAAGCTCATTGACGACGGGCTTATCGGCGACGTGGTAGGCGCCAGCTGCGCCATGATCTGCCACGGCCACGAGACCTGGCATCCCGACCCGGAGTTCTACTACAAGCGGGGCGGCGGCCCCATGATGGACATGGGCCCCTATTACATCACCGCGCTGGTTCAGCTGCTGGGCGGGGCCAAGGGTGTGATGGGCATGACCAAGCAGACCTTCCCCCACCGGACCATTACCTCCGCGCCCCACTACGGGGAGGACATCACCGTGGACGTGGACACCTACCTGTCGGGGAACATTCTCTTCGAGAGCGGCGCCATCGCCCAGATCTTCACCACCTTCGACGTGCACTACGCCCGGGGCGCCCAGGCCCGCTTTGAGGTGTTCGGCACTGAGGGAACCCTGGTGGTACCGGACCCCAACACCTTCGACGGCCCTGTGATGCTCCTGCGGCCGGAGGACCAGGCGGCTGCCCCCCAGACCGATCCCGCCCTGGAGAAGAAGACCGCGCCCCAGTTCTACACCGGGTACAAGGAGATCCCCCTGCTGTACGACTACTGCGTCAACAGCCGGGCACTGGGTCTGGCGGACATGTGCAAGGCACTGCGCACCGGCAGGGACCACCGGGCAAACTATCAGCAGCAGCGCCACGTGCTGGAGATTATGACCAGCTTCTCCAAGTCCAGCAGAGAAGGGGCTTACATCCCCCTGAAAACCAGTTACACCCGCACCGCCCCCATGAAGCACAACCCCATGCACGGGGTCCTGGACGACTGAGGCGCGGAGCACACGATATCACCACCTTTAGAACAGGAGGAATCACCTATGAAAGCAGCATACACCGGCTGGACCTGGATCCGCTCCAAGGATCCTGAGGAGGCCAAAAACCAGCTGAAGCAGGCCTTCCAGGAGTGCAAGTTCCTGGGCTATGACACCGTGGAAAACTTCGCCTTTATCCGGGACTTCTACGCGGAGAATCCCCAGGAGCTCATCGACCTGACCAAGGAGTGCGGCGTGGACCTGGTGAACCTGTACGGCCACTTCACCTTCGACCTGGAAGAGGCCATCCGCATTGCCAAGGAGCAGATCGATTTCCTGGCGGCCATCGGCGGCAAGTGGTACAACTGCCAGAACGCCGGCTTCGGCGACGACGGCCCCAGCGAGCGGCCCACCAACCCTGAAATGCTGGACAAAATGTGCTATGTGGCCAACGAAGTGGGCGCCTATGCCAAGGAGCATGGAGTGACCCTGTGCTTCCACCCCCACTACGGCACCTGCGTGTTCTGGCAGAGCGACATCGACTACTTTGCCCAGCACACCAACCCCGAGTATGTGTCCTTCTGCTTCGACACCGCTCACACCACCCTGGCGGGCATGGACCCCGCCAAACTGATCCGCCAGTACGGCCAGCGGATCGCCTACATGCACCTGAAGGATGTGGACACCTACGCCCTGTCCAAGGCCGAGGGCCGGGACAAGATGGGCACCTTCCGGGCCCTGGGCCACGGCACCGTGGACTTCCCCGGCATCAAGGCCGCCCTGGAGGAAGTGGGCTACGACGGCGTGCTCTGCGTGGAGCTGGACCGTCCGGAAGTGTGCAACTTCCATTCCGCGGAAGTTTCCCGCATTTACCTGCGGGACGTGCTGGGCATCTAAAAAACCCGGCGCTTGAAAGGCCCCGGAACGGCCGGACGCCTTTCACCATTTTGGGGAGAAATTTTGAGACCCGCCCCTCTGCAATGGGCAGAGGCGCGGGTCTTTTTTTCTGCGTTTTTTGCGTTCAAAACTCTTGACAAATGCAACCATTTGCCTTAGAATTAGTTCGATACCTAACAATAAAGAGCAGCTCCCTTCCCGCACCGTCCACGGCCGGCACAGAAGGACAAACCGGCCAGCGGAACCCTGGCCTCAGTTCTTCTTCCCCAGCGGACGGTTTTCTATGTTTGCGGGATGTCCCGCCCCCCAGGCGGGCAGGTGGGGAGACGACCGGAAAGGAAGGATTTGTATGATTAAAACTTTGGCGAAAAGTATCCGGGAATACAAGAAGCCATCCATTCTGGCGCCGGTGCTGGTCTCCGGCGAAGTGGTGATGGAGTGTATCATCCCCTTTATCACCGCCAACCTGGTCAACGAGATCAAAGACGGGATCGCCATGAACCGGCTTTTGGGGTACGCCGGAGTCCTGGTGGTGATGGCGGCGCTGTCCCTCACCTTCGGCGCCCTGGCGGGCTCGGCCTGCGCCACTGCCAGCTGCGGCTTTGCCCGCAACCTGCGCAAGGACATGTTCTACAAGATCCAGAGCTATTCCTTCGAGAACATCGACCGGTTCTCCGTGTCCAGCCTGGTAACCCGTCTCACCACGGACATCACCAACGTGCAGATGGCCTACATGATGATCATCCGCACCGCCATCCGCTGTCCCCTGATGCTGATCTTCTCCTTTATCATGAGCTTTGTCATGGGCGGCAAGATGGCCTTCATCTTCCTGTTCACCATTCCCGTACTGGGCATCGGGCTTATTTTCGTCATCCGCAAAACCATGCCCCTGTTCCGCCGGGTGTTCCGCAAGTACGACGCGCTGAACGCCTCCATCCAAGAGAATATCCGGGGCATGCGGGTGGTCAAGTCCTACGTGCGGGAAGACTATGAAAAGAAAAAGTTCAACTTCGCCGCCGAGGACGTGCAGAAGGACTTCACCAAGGCCGAGCGCATTCTGGCGGTGAACAACCCCCTGATGCAGTTCTGCGTCTACGCGGTGATGGTGTTTGTGCTGTCCTTCGGCTCCTACACCGTAATCACCACCCACGGCATGGAGCTGGACGTGGGCCAGATGTCCTCCCTGCTGACTTACAGCTTCCAGATCCTCATGAGCCTGATGATGCTCTCCATGATCTTCGTGATGATCACCATGTCCCTGGAGTCCGCCGAACGTATTGTGGCGGTGCTCAGCGAGGAGAGCACCCTCCACAATCCGGAAAACCCGGTGATGGAAGTGAAGGACGGCTCCATCGACTTTGACCACGTGAGCTTCAAGTACTCCAAGAAGGCCTCCCGCATGGCCCTGTCCAACATCGACCTGCACATCAAGTCGGGAGAGATCATCGGCGTGCTGGGCGGCACAGGCTCCTCCAAGTCCAGCCTGATCCAGCTGATTCCCCGGCTGTACGACGCCACCGAGGGCACCGTGAAGGTGGGCGGCGTGGACGTGCGGGACTACGACCTGGAGACCCTGCGCAACCAGGTGGCCGTGGTGCTGCAGAAGAACGAGCTGTTCTCCGGCACCATCAAGGAGAACCTGCG
>CALWCD010000063.1 GCA_944376265.1 uncultured Clostridia bacterium
TGCTACTGGATGAAGGAGAACGAGTGGTGCAACTTCACCTGGGACGAGGCCATGTTCGACGACGTGCCCGGCATGCTGAGCCGGATGAAGGAGGAGCGGGGCCTGAAGATCTGCGTGTGGATCAACTCCTACATCGGCCAGAAGTCCCCCCTGTTCAAGGAAGCCATGGAGAAGGGCTACCTGTTGAAGCGCCCCAACGGGGATGTGTGGCAGTGGGACCTGTGGCAGGCGGGCATGGGCCTGGTGGACTTCACCAATCCCGACGCCTGGAAGTGGTACCAGGGCAAACTGCGGGTGCTGCTGGACCAGGGAGTGGACTGCTTCAAGACCGACTTCGGCGAGCGCATCCCCACCGACGCGGTGTATTACGACGGCAGCGACCCGGAGCTGATGCACAACTACTACACCTATCTCTACAACAAGTGCGTCTTTGAGCTGCTGGAGGAGTACAAGGGCAAGAACCAGGCCTGCCTCTTCGCCCGCAGCGCCACTGTGGGAGGCCAGAAGTTCCCCGTCCACTGGGGCGGCGACTGCTCCTCCAACTACCTGTCCATGAGCGAGTCCCTCCGGGGCGGCCTTTCCCTGTGCATGTCCGGCTTCGGCTTCTGGAGCCACGACATCTCCGGCTTCGAGGGCACTGCTCCCGCGGACGTGTACAAGCGCTGGGCGGCCTTTGGCCTGCTGTCCACCCACTCCCGGCTCCACGGGTCCAACTCCTACCGGGTGCCCTGGCTCTTTGGCGAGGAGGCCGTGGACGTGCTGCGGAAGTTCACCAACCTGAAATGCACCCTGATGCCCTACCTGTACTCCGCCGCCGTGGAGACCCACCGGACGGGCGTGCCCACCATGCGGGCCATGGTGCTGGAGTTCCCCCAGGACATCCCCTGCACCGACCTGGACCGGCAGTACATGCTGGGAGGCAGCCTGCTGGTGGCCCCTGTGTTCACCGAGAGCGGCGACGTGGACTACTACCTGCCGGAGGGCACCTGGACCAACTTCCTCACCGGGGAAGAGGTGGAAGGAGGCAAGTGGCGCCACGAGGTCCACGACTTTATGAGCCTGCCTCTCATGGCCCGGGAGAACTCCTTGATCCCGGTGGGCGCCGACGACCAGAAGGTGGAGTACGACTACGGCAAGGACCTGACCCTCCACCTGTTCGCCCTGAAGGACCGGGCCGAAGCCGACATCAAGGACATGTACGGGGAGGACCTGCTGAAGGCTTCCGCCGAGAACCAGAGCGGCAAGGTGACCCTCACCTTTGAGGGCCGGGGAGAAAACCTGAAGGTGCTGCTGCGAAACGTCCACACCCTGAAGGACCTGACCGGCGCCACCGCTCAGGACACGGACCAGGGCCTTCTGCTCACCGTGGGCGCCGATCTGGCCCCCATCGCCTTCACTTTGTAAGCACAGAGCGGCGGTGGGCTGCACCACCCTGAAACAAGACATGAAAAAGGACCATCCTTTCGGATGGCCCTTTTGTTGTGTCGGAAGATTTAGCAGAAGGGATTCTCGGTCTTGTAGAGCATGCCCTTGGGCTGGTTGAAGCCGATGTCCTGGATGCCCAGAATCTTGAACAGCTCGAACAGCAGCTTGCCGTAATGGCCGAAGGCCACGGCGCCGTGGTGGGGATAGCGCTTCTCCACCAGGATGTGGCGGTAGAAACGGCCCATCTCGGGAATGGCGAACACGCCGATGCCGCCGAAGGAGCAGGTGGGCACGGGCAGGACTTCGCCTTCCGCCACGTAGCAGCGGAGCTGGCCGTCAGCAGTGCTCTGGAGACGGTAGAAGGTGATGTCGCTGGCAGCGATGTCGCCTTCCAGGGTGCCGCGGGTGAAATCGGGATCGGAACCGGCGGGCTCCAGCAGACGATGCTGGATCAGCTGGTACTTCACAGCGCGGTCGGCGCACAGCTTGCAGCTGGGGGTGTTGCCGCAGTGGAAACCCATGAAGGTGTCGGTCAGCTTGTAGTCGTAGTCGAACTTGCCCTTGATCTGAGCCTCGTACATGGAGGCGGGCACGGAGTTGTTGATGTCCAGCAGGGTGACGGTGTCACCGGAGATGCACATGCCGATGTACTCGGACAGAGCGCCGTAGATGTCCACTTCGCAGGCCACGGGGATACCGCGGGTGGCCAGACGGGAGTTGACATAGCAGGGCTCGAAGCCGAACTGGCTGGGGAAGGCAGGCCAACATTTGTCGGCGAAAGCCACATACTGGCGGCTGCCCTTGTGCTGCTCGGCCCAATCCAGCAGGGTCAGCTCAAACTGAGCCATGCGGGCAGACAGCTCGGGATAGTACTTGCCCTCGCCCATTTCCTGAGCCATGTCGGCGCAGACCTCGGGGATGCGGGGGTCGTTGGCGTGCTCTTTGTAAGCCACCAGCAGATCCAGCTCGCTGTTCTCCTCGATCTCGATGCCCAGCTGATACAGGCCGTTGATGGGGGCGTTGCAGGCGAAGAAGTCCTGGGGACGGGGACCGAAGGTGATGATCTTCAGGCCCTTGATGCCGATGATGGCACGAGCGATGGGAATGAACTCAGCGATCTTGTCGGCGATTTCGGAAGCGTCGCCCACAGGATACTCGGGGATGTAGCCCTTCAGGCCGCGCAGGCCCAGGTTGTAAGAGCAGTTGAGCATGCCGCAGTAAGCGTCGCCGCGGCCGTTGATCAGGTCGCCGTCGCCCTCGGCGGCAGCCACGAACATGCAGGGCCCGTCAAAGTACTTGGCAATGAGGGTCTCGGGGGTCTCGGGGCCAAAGTTGCCCAGGAACACGGTGAGGGCGTTGCAGCCGGCGGCGGTAACTTCCTCAACGGCCTTGAGCATATCTTTCTCATTTTCCACGGTGGTCTGAGCTTCGTACACTTCCAGGCCCTTGGCAGCGCAGGCGGCAACCACGGCGGCCCGACGGTTCTGGGAAAGCTGGATGGGGAAGCAGTCACGGGAGACAGCTACGACGCCCAGCTTCACCTGAGGGATGTTAATCATGTTGGGTTCCTCCATTTTTTTAAAAATTCTGAAACCTACTGTGCGGGACGGCCCATAGCAGCGCCCATTTGTACGCACATTTTTCACTCTCATCATAGCCCAAAACCGGGGAAATTGCAACCCTTTTTTGTTGGAAAACCGGTGGTCTCTTGGAAATTTCCCACAACTCTGCCCCCTGTTCCTCCCCCTAAGCGCCAAAAAAGGAGCCGCCTCTTTCCCAAAAGGCAGCTCCCTCTCTGTTCCATCAGCCCGCCTGGGGGGCAGGCTCCTCCTGGCCGCTGCGGTGGATGCACCGCCTCAGCCAGTTCATCCGGTAGTAGTACACAATGAACACCAGGGCGGTGGTCACCCAGGTGACCGGGTAATTCATGGCCACAGACTCCATGGTCCCCAGCAGGGGCACCGCGGTGAGCATCCACAGAATCCGCAGGCCGCACACGCCGAAGCACACAATCAGCATGGGCTGCAGCGCCTCTCCCGCCCCTCGGATGGCGCCGGAGAAGATCTCGATGAACACGTAGGTAAAGTAGGAGGGGGCCAGCACCCAGAAGAACCGCTGGCCAATCTGGATGACGGTCTCGTCCCCGGTGAAGAACCGAAGCAGGGGCTCCATGAAGATCAGCAGCAGGCCGCTGAGGACGATGGTCACCCCCAAAGTCATCAGCAGGCACACCCGCACGCTGCGCTTGACCCGGTCGTACTTTCTGGCGCCGAAGTTCTGGCCCACAAAGGTGGTGATGGAAATGCCGAAGGCGTTCATCACCATCCAGATGAAGCCGTCGATCTTGCCGATGGCCGCCCAGGAGGCGATGGCGTCGGTGCCGAAGGAGTTGATCCCCGCCTGGATCACCAGGTTGGACACGGAGTAGAGCACCGACTGCAGCCCAGCGGGCAGGCCGATGCGGATGACGTTTTTCAGGATGCTCCGGTCGAAGCGGATCTTTTTCAGCTCCACCCGGTAGGACTCGTGGGTGAGCATGAGCCGCAGCATGATGAGAAACGCGCTGACCACCTGGGACAGCACCGTGGCAATGGCCACCCCGAACACTCCCCACCGGAAGGCCAGCACAAACAGCAGGTCCAGCACAATGTTCACCAGGCAGCAGACCATGAGCACGTACAGGGGCATGCGGGAGTCCCCGATGGCCCGCAGCACGCCGGTGCCCACGTTGTAGATCATGCAGGCGATAATGCCGCAGTAGTACACGTTCACATACAGCAGAGCGTCCTCCAGAATGTCCTCCGGCACGCCCAGAAGCTGCAAAGAGGGCCGGGCGGTGAGCAGGCCCAGCACCATGATGATCAGTCCCCCGGCCAGGGCCAGGGCGATGGAGGTGTGCACCGCCTTGGAGACGTTTTGGGCGTCCCCGGCGCCGAAGAACTGGGAGATGATCACCGTGGTGCCGGAAGAGACGCCCACGAAAAAGCCCACCAGCAGGTTGATCAGGTTGCTGGTGGTTCCCACGGCAGCCAATGCCTGGGTGCCCACGTACTGGCCCACCACAATGGTGTCCACCGTGTTGTAAAGCTGCTGGAAGAAGGTGCCGATCAAAATGGGGAAGAAAAAGATCAGCAGCTGCTTCCAGATCACCCCCTGGGTGATACTGTTTTCCTTCATTGTCCGCTCCATAGAAACGCCTTCCTCTCCTCTCTCATTCCCTTTGGTCCAGGGCAAAGCCCTTCCTTCTGGAAAGGGCCCCCATACGGATGTAATAGACCGACACCAGCAGCACCGCGGCGGCGGTCCAGGCCCCCACCTCGGCGTAGTAAATGCCCTCCCGGCCCATGGCCAGGGGCAGCAGCAGGGCCACCCCCACCCGGACCACCATCTCCGCAAAGCCGGAGAACATGGGCACCACCGTGTCCCCCAGGCCCATCAGGGCCGAGCGGTAGATGTGGAGCATGTACAGAATGGGCAAACACACGCTCATAATGGACAGGTAGTGGTAGGCGATCTGGAGGGAGTCCTCCACCTCCTCCGGGGTGCCGGAGATAAACAGCCCCAAGAACAGCTTGCCGAAGGCCAGCATGGCCCCGGCGATCACCACCGAGGTGACCAGGGCGATAAGGGTGGCGGAGGTCATGCCCCGCTTGATGCGCCGGACGAACCTGGCCCCCAGGTTCTGCCCCACATAGGAGGTCATCGCGAAGCCGTAGGAGGTGGCGGCGATCTCCAGAATGCCGTAGAGCTTGTTGGTGGCGGTAAAGCCCGCGATAAACAGCATCCCGTACCGGTTGATCACCGACTGGACCACCATGCCCCCCACGGAGATAATGGCGTTCTGGATGGCCGCGGGAGAACCCAGCTTCAAAAGGGTTTTGGTCAGGTCCAGGGTCAGGCGGAAATCCTGGGGATGGACCTTTAAAATGGTGATGCGCTTCACGTTCACAAAGCAGTACACCGCCGAAGCCGCCTGGGAGATCACCGTGGCCACCGCCGCCCCGGCAATGCCCCAGCGGAACCCCATGACAAACAGGAGGTCCAGCCCCACGTTCAGAAGGGCTGCCATCACCACGGCGTACAGGGGCGTTTTGCTGTCCCCCAGGGCCCGTAGGATGGCCGCCAGCAGGTTGTAGGCCATAATGGCCGGAATGCCCCCGAACACGATCCGCAGATAGAGCATGGCTCCCGGCAGGATGTCGTCGGGGGTGTTGAGCAGCGTCATCACGGGACGGGCCGCCATCTGGCTGGCCGCCATCAGCACCGCCGTGGACAGCAGGCACAGCGTCACCGAAGCCCCCACGGTCCGGGAGAGCTCCCGGTGGTCCTTGGCCCCGAAGTGCTGGGCCATCAAAATGGCGAAGCCCTGGGTCAAGCCCTGGATGATGCCCAGGATCATCCAGTTGAGCCAGTCCGCCGCCCCCAGGGCGGCCAAGGCGCCAACGCCCACCACTTGTCCCACTACGGCGGTATCCACCACCGTGTAGAGCTGCTGGAACACATTGCCCACCATCAACGGCAGGGCGAAGGTGATGAGCAGCCTGGTGGGGGAACCCTCTGTCATACTGCGGATTCTCTGCGCCATACGATCTGTACTCCTTCCCGAAAAGTGTTGAAACGGTCCACAGGCAAAAAGGGACGGCGAAGGCAGGTCCCCCATCCCTGGGGCTTCCGCGAACGCCGCTCTCTTCAGATGCTATCTTATCATGTCCACTGCAGGTTTTCAATCCGTCTCCCCAAGATTTTTTTGGGTTTCAGCGTTTCCCGCCATACTTTTTCAAAAACCGCTCCATGGCCTCCTCACACCGCCGGGTGGCCATGCCGAAGCTCTGGGCGTGGCCCGCTCCCGGCACCACCACCAGCTCCTTTTCCCCCCGGCACAGCCGGTAGTTTTCCTGGGTCATCCACAAAGGGACAAAGTCGTCCCCGTCCCCGTGGATAAACAGCACCGGCAGCCGGCTTTTTTCCAAAGCCTTCCGGGTGTCCGCCCCCTTCAGGGAGAACCCCGCCCGCAGCCGGGCCAGCAGGTCCAGCAGGTACAAAAAGGGGAAGGGAGGCAGGTGGAAGTCCCGCTTGGCCACGTGGGCCATAATCTCCCAGGGGGTGGTAAAGCCGCAGTCCGCCACCACACCCCGGACGTTTTGGGGCAGGTCCAGCCCCATGGACATCACCACCGTGGCGCAGCCCATGGAGATCCCCATGAGGAACAGGGGCTCCTCCTCCCCGAACCGCCGGGCCGCGTACCGGGCCCAGTCCCGGCAGTCGAACCGCTCCTTCACCCCGTAGGTGACATACTTTCCCTGGCTCTCCCCGTGGGAGCGCTGATAGGGCAGCAGCACCCGGTAGCCCATCCGGTGGAAGAACTCCACCTCCAGGGCGAAGTCGATGGTGGCCAGGGACCGGTACCCATGAAAGGCCAGGACGGTGCCCTTGGCCTCCCCTTCCACCGGCAGGTACAACGCCGTCAGCTCCAGGCCGTCGAAGGAGGTGAGCTTCACCCGCTCCGCCGTGTGGGCCCGGATATAGGCCTGGGCCTCCTTCATCCGCTCCCGGAAGGGCAGCCAGATGGAGTCGGCGTCCTCGTACTGCTCATCGGGGCGCTCCACCTTGTACCGCTGGATGCTGAACCGGAAAAACGCCCAGGTCACCCCTGCCAGGAGCAGAACTACCAGACCCAGCGCCCCCAACACAATCCACAACGCCGTCACGCCGCATCCTCCTTTCCTCTGTCACCGGGCGTGCCTGCCCTTGTACCGGCCAGCCTTTTCCCGGCCGCGCCTCTCTCCAGGTGTTTCTTCTCTCTCAGGGACTTCCTCCCGTTCCCGAGGGGGCCTGCCCAGCCCCAGCAGGGAGGGCAGCGCCAGCAGCAGCACACCCACCACTAAAATCACCGGGGCGGCCCACCAGGAGCCCAGAACCAGGTACACGGCTCCCGCCCCAGGCAGGGCCGCCACCACCTTTCCCCGAATGGCGTCCTTCGGGAGAAGCCGTTCCGTCCCCTCTCCGCCGGCCTCCTCCTTGGCGATAAACTGGTCCCCGTTGGTGCCCACCAGCAGCAGGAAGAGCGATTTCCCCTCTTCCGTGCACAGCACCGTCTCCCCCATGGCGTACTCCTCCTTGGGCAGGACCACCGCCAGGTCTCCCCAAGCCAGGGTGGGTTCCCGGGAGCTTTCCTCCACCGGCCGAAGGAGAATGCCGGCCACCGCCGTCTCCTCCTGGTGCAGCACCTGCTCCTGGACCGTCAGCCACACGCTGGCCCCCAGAACCAGGCAGAGAATGATCCCCAGCACCACTCGAAGTCCTTTAATCGCGCCCATGTTCCTTCCTCCTTCAGAGCCTGCGCTCCATGACAAAATTTTCCAGCTCCACGCCCCGGCGGATCACCCGCTGAGCTGTAACCACCTGATAGCCCCGCCTCTCAAAGAGGGGTCTGGCGGTCCGTGAGGCGTGAACGGTCACCTTCTCCGCGCCCTGTCCCCGGGCGCAGCCCTCCAGGGCCTCCACCAGGGCGGTGGCAACCCCCCTGCCCTGAAAATCCTTGTGGACGTACAGCCGGTCCAGATAGCCGGTGGAGTCCAGGTCCCCAAACCCCACCAGCTGCCCCTCCCGTTCCGCCACCAGGGTGTAGTGCTCCGAAAGGCTCTTTCCCCAGGCGTCCCGGTCCACTCCTTCCAGGGAGGGCGCCCAGGCTTCCGTCTCCTCCCGGGTGTAGTCCTTCCGCGCCACCGTGCGCACCGTGTGGTAAAACAGCCGGACCAGCTCCTCCAGGTCCTCCTGCCGGTACAGCCGCAGCCGGAACTCCCCGGCCCGCTCTCCCAGGGCCAGGACCGGGGCGGTGTCCGCCAAAAGCCACTTGGCCACCCCGTCCTCCTCGCTGCCGGGGATCACCCAGTCCGCGGCTTCTTTCAGGGGGGGCGCGGCGTTTTCCACGGCGCACCGCTCCTGGGCCGCCTCAAACAAAGGCAGGTCGTTGAGCCCGTCCCCAAAGGCCACCATCCGCCGGCACCCCAGCCGCTTCGCCAGCAGCCGGGCGGCGTTTGCCTTGGTGGCGCCCTGGGGCATCACCTCCAGCCAGAACTCCCCCGGCTGGTAAATCTCCTCCTGGAGCAGAGCCCGCAGGCCTTCCACCCGGCTCAGCTCCTCCCAGGCAGGTTCCAGGTCCTCCCGTTCCCCGATGCCGGTGAAGTAGAACACCTCCCCCTCGTAAAGGGAATCTTCTCCCCCAGCGGGCAGGAACCGGGGGTCTCCCCTTCGCTGCTCCAGATACCGGGCCACTCCGGGGGTCTCCCTCCCAGGGCGCCACCGCACCCGCTCCACCCCCTCCAGCAGGGTGTACACCAGGGGGGAGATGCCATGGCGCCGGAAGATCTCCCGGGCGCCGTCCACCTGGGCGGGGAGAAGGGTTGCCTTCCCCAGCAGCTCCCCTGTGTCCCCCCGGCGGATGAACGCCCCGTTGTAGACGATTACCGGCAGGCTTTTGGTCAGCCCCCGGGTGACCACCTCCGCGGAGTTCCGGGACCGGGCGGTGGCGTAGGTGAATTTCACCCCCCGCCGGACCAGCCGGTTGAGCACCCGCAGGGTGAAGTCCGTCAGCCGCTGCTCCCCGGTGAGCAGGGTGCCGTCCAGGTCGGAGACGTACAATGTCTCTCCCGTTGGTTTCAAACACTCCCTCATAGCATAGGTCCTTTCCAAGGGCTCTCTGAGGATATCATAGCATAATTCACAGAAAAAGACGAGAGAATTTCCAAAAACCTCTTGACTTTGCCTGGAATTTACGCTCTAATGAGAGAAAACGGCGGCCTGTGGGAGGCCTTTGCCACAAACGCCCTTGGGAGGGCAGGAGGAGCTGTGATGACTATGAAGGAATTTCCCCGCACCACCGTGGGAGGAGTCTCCCTTTCCCGGATGCTCATCGGAACCAACTGGCTGCTGGGCTGGAGCCACACCAGCGTTTCCGCCGACGAGATGATCAAGCGGCGCTACGACAGCGCCGAGGCCTTCAAGCCTGTGCTGGAGGCCTATCTCCGCCACGGGGTGGACACCCTGATGGCCCCTCTGGGGTCCTCTCCCCAGCTGATGACCGCCATCCAGGAGACCCAGCAGAAGCTGGGCCGGGAGATCCTCCTGGTGGACACCCCCACCCTGAACGTGGACGACAACCCCCGGGCCCGGCAGGAAGCCCAAGCCATGGTGAAGGAATCTGCCAGACGGGGAGCCAAGTTCTGCCTGCTTCACCACTCCTGCGCCGAGCAGCTGGTGAACAAGAACAAGGGGATTATTGACCGGCTGGACGACTACACCAAAATGATCCGGGACGCGGGGATGATCCCCGGGCTGTCTGCCCACATGCCGGAGCTGGTGGTCTACTCCGACCAGAACGGCTACGATGTGGAGACCTACATCCAAATCTTCAACTGCATGGGCTTTCTGATGCAGGTGGAGATTGAGACGGTGGCCTCCATTATCCACAGCGCCAAAAAGCCGGTGATGACCATTAAATCCATGGCGGCGGGACGGTGCTCTCCCTACGTGGGGCTCACCTTCTCCTGGAACGCCATCCGCCCCTGCGACATGGTGACTCTGGGCGCCTTCTCCCCCCAGGAGGTGGAAGAGGACGTGGAGATCTCCCTGGCGGCCATTGAGCACCGCTTCCCGGACCTGGAAAAGCGTGGCAGCCCCAACCAGAGCCAGGCGGCCTTCGGATAAGGCCCGGTTCCCCTCAGAACACACAAAGGCCTCCCGCCCGGGATATCTCCTGGGCAGGAGGCCTTTTTCCAGCATGGAGAGGTCTGAAAACAGACCTCTCGGAGAACGGCTTGAAGCCGGAGCGGCTTCCCTTTTGCTTCGCGAAAGACCGCCCTTCTCCCGCTTTTCTTTTACAGCAGAGACTTGTACAGCTCGGCGATCTCTTCTACACTGGTATCCCGGGGATTGCCGGGGCGGCAGGCGTCGTCGTAGGCGGACTGGGCCAGGAAGGGGATGTCCTCGGGCTTGACAATCTCCTTCAGGTCGGCGGGGATGCCCACATCCTGGGAGAGCTGGCGCACCGCGTGGATGGCGGCCTTCCGGTACTCCTCCTGGGACATTTCGTCCACACCCTTCACGCCCATGGCACGGGCGATCTCACGGTACTTCTCCCCGGTGGCGGGAGCGTTGTACTCCATCACCGTGGGCAGGATGATGGCGTTGGCCACCCCGTGGGGGGTGTCGTACAGGGCGCCCAGAGGATGGGCCATGGAGTGGACAATGCCCAGGCCCACGTTGGAGAAGCCCATGCCGGCCACATACTGGCCCAGGGCCATGCCTTCCCGGCCTTCGGGGGTGTTGTCCACCGCGCCCCGGAGGGAGCGGGAGATGATCTCAATGGCCTTCAGGTGGAACATGTCGGACAGCTCCCAGGCGCCCTTGGTGATGTAGCCCTCGATAGCGTGGGTCAAAGCGTCCATGCCGGTGGCGGCGGTAAGTCCCTTGGGCATGGTGGACATCATGTCCGGGTCTACAATGGCCACCACGGGAATGTCGTGGGGGTCCACGCACACCATCTTCCGGTTCTTCTCCGCGTCGGTGATCACGTAATTGATGGTGACCTCGGCGGCGGTGCCGGCAGTGGTGGGGACGGCGATGATGGGCTTGGCGGGGTTCTTGGTGTCGGCCACGCCTTCCAGGGAGCGCACGTCGGCGAACTCCGGGTTGGCGGCGATGATGCCGATGGCCTTGGCGGTGTCCATGGAGGAGCCGCCGCCGATGGCGATCAGGTAGTCGGCGCCGGACTTCTCAAAGGCGGCCACGCCGGTCTGGACGTTCTCGATGGTGGGGTTGGCCTTGATGTTGGAGTAGATCTCGTAGGTGAGGCCGGCAGCGTCCAGCACATCGGTGACCTTCTGGGTGACGCCGAACTTCAGCAGGTCCGGGTCGGAGCAGATAAAGGCTTTCCCAAAGCCTCTGCCCTTGGCCTCGCTGGCGATTTCCTGGATGGCTCCCTTGCCGTGGTAGGATCTTTCATTCAAGACAAAACGGTTGGACATGACACATGACATCCTTTCTGCAAAATATCCAAAAAGACAGGTCCTGGTGGGAAACATTTTCCAGTTTCCCATGCTGCTCAAATTGTAGCAAGCCCCGAGGGGAAATACAAGTGACACTTTCCCAGGTGTGTCACGAAACCCTCGAGAAAATCAAAAAAGAGACAGCGTTACACTGTCTCTTTCTCCCCCTGTTTCACCGGTTCCTGCAGCTCGGAAAGCAGCCCCTGGAGCCGCTGGGGCATGGCCTCGATCAAAAGGTCCGCCAGCTCCGGGATGGGCCGCTCCATGCCGGTGGTCACCCACTCCACGGTCATCTGGATGGACCCGCCGCAGTACATCTCCAGCAGGAAGGCAATGTCCCCGGGCAGCCGCTCCACCCGAAGCTTCCGCTTTAAAATGGCGGTGTAAAAATCCAGGACGCACTGGTAGTCGTAGGCCACCACCGAGTTGCAGTCGTGGGAGCGGAAGGCTTGGGTAAAGAAGGTGCGCTCCCCCTTGAGGAACTCAAACTTCTTGATAAGCCCTTCCCGCAGGGTCAGGCTGACCCCCATCTGCTTGAAGGACTTCTGGGCCAGCTGCTCGAAGTGCCAGTTCACCAGGTCGTATTTGTCCTTGAAATTCCGGTAGAAGGTCTGGCGGGTCACACCGGCACGCTCCACAATCCGGGCCACGGTGATCCTGTCCAGGGAGGTCTGCTCCATCTCCTCCTTGATGGCCTGGGCCAGTTTTTCCCGGGTGCTCTTCTGGGTGCTCACTCCTGCTCCACAACCTTTTCCAAAAATACCCGCTCCCGGAAGGAGCCCCGGCGCTGGGCCTTCTCCTCCTTGGCGTGGCGGATCTCCCCGTCGGTCCAGCCGTGGACGTGGGCCATGGCCTCCAGCACCTCCAGAATGTCCCCCAGCTCTTCCAGGTTCTGGGCGCTGAGAAACTCCTCCACTTCCTCCCGGAGCTTTTCCCCCAGGCACCGGAGGAATTCCCCGTCCTCCAGGGCGCGGACCACCGGGGTCTCCCCCTGCTCCCGAATCACGTCCGGAATGTAGTCCCGCACCAGTTTGTTGTAGATCCGTTCCTTCATGGGAACCCCTCTTTTCGCCAGAATGTCTTTAGGCTCTCTCCGCCATTTCCAGAATCAGCCGCCGGGTGTCCTCCCAGCCCAGGCAGGGGTCGGTGATAGACTTCCCGTACACCCGCTCCCCCTCGATGGGCTGGCTGCCCTCTTCCAGGTAGCTCTCGATCATCACGCCCTTCACCAGCCGCTTCAGGTCCTCACTGTGGCGGCGGCTGTGGAGCACCTCGCTGACGATCCGGGGCTGCTCTTTGAACTTCTTGTCGGAATTGGAGTGGTTGGCGTCCACCACCGCCGCCGGGAACTGGAGGTCCCGCTTCTGGTACAGCTCCCACAGGCGCATCAGGTCCTCGTAGTGGTAGTTGGGCACGCAGGTGCCGTACTTGTCCACGCCGCCCCGGAGAATGGCGTGGGCCAGGGGGTTGCCGGTGGTGGTCACGTCCCAGCCCCGGTACAGGAAGGTATGTCCGCTCTGGGCCGCCTGGATGGAGTTGAGCATCACGGACAGGTCGCCGCTGGTGGGGTTCTTCATGCCCACGGGGATGTCCATGCCGCTGGCGGTGAGCCGGTGCTGCTGGTTCTCCACAGACCGGGCCCCCACCGCCTCGTAGGAGAGCATGTCGTCCAGATAGCTGCGGTTTTCCGGGTAGAGCATCTCGTCGGCGGCGGTGAGGCCGGATTCCTCCATCACCCGCAGGTGGAGCCGCCGGATGGCGATAATGCCTCCCAGCAGGTCCGGCGCCTTGTCTGGGGAAGGCTGATGGAGCATACCCTTGTACCCGGCGCCGGTGGTCCGGGGCTTGTTGGTGTACACCCGGGGGATCAGCACCAGCCGGTCCTTCACCTGATCCTGGAGCTTGGAAAGGCGGCTCACGTACTCCAGCACCGCGTCTTCCCGGTCGGCGGAGCAGGGCCCCACAATCACCAGGAACTTATCGCTCTCCCCCTCAAACACCTGCCGGATTTCCCGGTCACGCTCCTCTTTCATGACCCGCAGCTTCAGGGGAAGGGGATACTCCTCCTTCAGCTCGTGGGGGTTGGGCAGTTGACGATTGTACTCCATAGCCATAAACACGTTCCTCTTTTCCAGCCGTTTGTCGGCTCATTCCTTTTCCTGATTCTGCTCCAGCAGCCGCCGGATGCCCTCGTCGGTATAGGACAGCAGCTTCCCGTACCGCCAGGCGATGTCCCGGCGCTTCTGGCCGTAGGTTCCCTCTTTCAGGGCCTGCTCCTTTTCCGCTTTCAGCCCCAGGTACTCCTGGAGCACCGCCTCCTCCTGGTAGAAGATGGCGTTGAACTTTCCCCGGTTCATGGAGAGGGGAAACAGGTCCGTAAGCAGGGGCACGTCCTCCACGTACAGCTTCACCCCGTACTCCCCGCACAGCTTCTCAAAATAGGGCAGGTACTGGTCCCGCTCCTCTTTGGTGTTGCAGGGATGGGCCAAAGCCAGGCGTTTCACCCCTGCCCGCACCATCTCGCAGAAGCAGTCCGCCGCTCCCAGCTTGTAGGAAAATGCGTCAATGGTTCTCATGATGGTCCTCCTTGTACAATGCTTGCGTTCCCTCCGGGCGCCGGGGCCCAGGGGGGAATCCGTCCGGGGCGGGTGGGCGCGGCTCCGTCCCGGGTAAGGTCGCGAGACGCTGTCTCGCGCTCTGCGGCCTTTGAAAAGGCCGGCGAAACTTTTACGTTTGTCCTTTTTACACCACCTGGAAGATATAAAACTTTAAATAATCCGTTTCCGGCACATTCCACAGCACCGGGTGGTCCGGGCCTTGGGCTCTGGCTTCCACCAGCCGCAGCTCCACCTGGGCGTCCGCCACGGCGCTTCGCAGCATCTGCCGGCACTGGCCGTCGCTC
>CALWCD010000064.1 GCA_944376265.1 uncultured Clostridia bacterium
GTAGCCCATGGCGGGGTAGCCCTGGGTGGCCAGGCCGTCCATAAAGCAGGCGGCCAGGCGGCCCAGACCGCCGTTGCCCAGACCCGCGTCGGGCTCCTGCTCGTAGAGGGTGTCCAGCTTGATGCCGTATTCGGAAAGGGCCTTGCGGAAGTTCTCCTCCAGCCCCAGGTTGAACAGGTTGTTCCGCAGGGACCGGCCCAGCAGGAATTCCATGCACAGGTAGTAGATCTGCTTGGTGCCGCTCTTTTCCGCGTTGCTGACAAATTCCGTGCGGCCCTTGGTGAGCAGCTCCCGCACGATTAAAACGCTTGCCTTGTAATATTCCTCGTTGGTGGCGTTTTCCAGAGAGACGCCGAAGGTGTGGGCCAGCCGGTCCCGGATGGCCTCCTTAATTTGATCGACACTCAGCTTATAATCCATGAGAATTCCTCCAAATATATTGAAACTGCATAAATTAGATTAAAAATTATGCTTTGGATAACATTACCATGTGCATTGTACACTAAAATGGGTGGAAAAACAATCGCAATAAATCCCCAAGCTGCGCACACATATTTGTACATTCTCTACAAAGTGCGGCACCAGCCTGGGGAAAACGATCTATTCTTTAGCAATATCATACCACAAACAGGCGCTGGATACAATAAAAAAACAAGGAAAAAACCGTTTGCGGGTTCAGTTTGTGCAATTCGTTTCTGGAAAAAAACGGGAAAATGGAGAGAAAACCCTTCCCGAAAAGAGGAGAATGCAATATAATAGGTTTACGCGAGAACCTCAGCGGCTTGGAAAGGATGGGTTGGAAAATGGAAAAACGTCGGGTACGGCTGGAGATCAACGGGGTGGTCTGCGGGCTTATCACCCAGGAGAGCGACGAGTACATGCGGTCCCTGGCGGAAGAGGTGGGGGAAATGATCACCGAGATCCAGATCGCCTCCCCTTATATTACCCGGGAAGCCGCCGCCATAACCGCCGCTTTGAGCTATTGTGACGACGCCCGGAAAAACGGACAGAAGAGCCGCCAGCTTCAGGAGCGGGTGGACGAGCTGGAAGTGGAGGCGGAGGTCTGGCAGGAGGAGCGGGACGACATGGTGCAAAACGGTCCCAACCCCCAGACCCGGGCCCGCATTGAGACCTTGGAGCGGGAGAACACCGCGTTGCAGGAGGCTGCCCAGGACCGGGAGGAGCTGCGGGCCAGGCTCACCGCTCTGGAGGACGAGAACGCTGCCCTGCGCCAGGAGACGGAGCAG
This sequence comes from uncultured Clostridia bacterium, assembly GCA_944376265.1. GTDB lineage: Bacteria > Bacillota > Clostridia > Oscillospirales > Acutalibacteraceae > Acutalibacter. Next base: position 1,248 of record CALWCD010000064.1, read on the forward strand.
ATTGCCCAAATGACCGCTCTGCGCCGGGAGCTGGAGAGGCTGCAGGGGGAGAACGGCCGGCTGCGTCAGGCGGCGGAGGGCTCTCCGGAGAAGGCCAAACTGGTGGAAGAGCTGGAAAAGCTGGCTGCCGATAACGCCGCTTTGAAACTGGCCGCGGAGGAAAAAGAGGCCCTGGTCCAGAAGGCGGAGCAGGAGAAGAAAGCCACGGTGGCCGCCGCCAAGCGGGCGGTGGAGGAGGCCAAGCGCCTGGTGGACCAGGCCAAGGAGGAGGCCGCTGCGGCAGGGGCCTCTCGGGCGGCGGCACAGCAGAAGCCAGCGGAAGGAACGCCGGAGGGGAGCGTGGCCCAAAAGTCCCCCCGGAAACGGAAAAACCCCCTGCGCCACGAGGACGAGTACGAACAGGAAGGATTCGTCAGCTTTTTTGAGAAGAAATGATGGAGACACAGTATTTTGAGATATTGGCTCCGGCCGGCGGGCCGGAAGCCTTGCGTGCCGCGGTGTTCGCGGGAGCGGACGCGGTGTATCTGGGCGGTCCGGCCTTTGGGGCCCGGGCCAACGCCAAGAATTTTTCCCGGCAGGAGCTGGCGGAAGCGGTGGCCTTCTGTCATGGCCGGGGGGTGCGGGTCCACGTGACGGTGAACACCCTGTTAAAGGAACCCGAGCTGCCTCAGGCGCTGGAATTTGTGGAATTTCTCTGCTCTCTGCCGGTGGACGCGGTGCTGGTCCAGGACATGGGCCTGTTTGCCCAGCTGCGCCGGCGGGCGCCTCAGCTGCCCCTTCACGCCTCCACCCAGATGAGCCTTCACACACCGGCGGGGGCCAAGCTTTTGTGGGAGCTGGGAGCCCAGCGGGTGGTCCTTTCCCGGGAGATGTCCCTGGAGGAGATCCGGGAGGTGAGCGAGAGCTGTCCCGTGGAGCTGGAGAGCTTTGTCCACGGAGCCCTGTGCATGTCCGTGTCGGGCCAGTGCTATCTCAGCGCCATGCTGGGAGGCCGCAGCGGCAACCGGGGCCTGTGTGCCCAGCCCTGCCGGCTGCCCTTTGCCGCACCGGGGGGCACCGGTCACGACCTGTCTTTGAAGGACCTTTCCTTTGTCCGGGAAATTGGACAGCTGAAACAGGCGGGGGTGTGTTCCGCCAAGATCGAAGGCAGAATGAAGCGGCCGGAGTATGTGGCGGCCGCGGTGTCCGCCTGCCGCCGGGCCGCCGACGGGGAAGAGGTGCCTCAGAAGCTGCTCAGCGACCTGGAAGCGGTGTTTTCCCGGTCCGGGTTCACCAAGGGGTATCTGACCGGTGAGCGGGGCCGGGGCATGTTCGGCGTGCGCACCAAAGAGGACGTCACCGGCGCCACAGAGAAGGTGTTTGCCTCTCTCCGGGGCCTGTACCGGGGAGAGCTGCCCCGCAGTGGAATTCAGCTGACGCTGTCCCGAAAACAGGACAGTTTGCATGTGACGGCGGAGGACGAACAGGGCCGCCAAGGGACGGCCTGCGCCCCGGCAACGGAGGGGATTTCCCCCTTGAGTCAGGAGCGGTGCGTCCAGCAGCTGGGCAAGACCGGCGGCACACCCTTCCGGGCGGAGACCGTCACTGTGCCGGAGGAGGGAGTCCCCTGCGGCGTGTCCACGTTGAACGGCCTGCGGCGAGAGGCCTTGGAAAAACTGCTGGCCTTGCGGGAAAAAGGGGAGCCCATCCCCTTTGAACCCAAAGAGCTGAGCTTCCCCGCCCATCCCCGGCGGCAGGGGGACCTGCCTTTGCGGGTCCAGTTCCGGGGGGCGGAACAGCTCTGTCCCCAGGCCAGAAAGTGCAGGGAGATCGTTCTGCCCCTGGAAACGGACCTGGAAACCCTGACCCGCCTGGGAGAGGAAGGGTGGCCGTCCCTTTTGCTGGACATTCCCCGGGCAATGTTTGGAGAGGAAAAACGGACAGTCCGAAAAATGGAACAGTGCATGGAGCTGGGGTTCCGGGAGTTTGTCTGCGGAAACCTGGGGGCACTGGAGCTGGTGCGCCGCCTGGGAGGAGAAGCCCACGGCGGGTTTTCCCTGAACATTTTCAACACGTCGGCCCTGGAGCAGTTCCGGGAGCTGGGGCTGTCCACGGCGGAGCTTTCCTTCGAGCTCACTGCCGGGGAGACGGCCGCCCTGGGAGGCACTCTGCCCCGGGGGCTGATGGTCTACGGCCGGGCGCCCTTGATGCTCACCCGGAACTGTCCCCTGGCCAACTCTCCCAAAGGGTGCCTTCACTGCAGGAAGCCGGGCTTCCTTACGGACCGGAAACGGAAGCAGTTCCCGGTGATGTGCCGGGGCGGCAGAAACGTGGAGGTGCTCAACTCCGTGCCCCTGTGGCTGTGTGATTTGGGCCGGGAGCTTTCCCCTCTGGATTTCGGCGTGGCCCGCTTTACGGTGGAAAACTCTGTGGAATGCGGCAGGGTGCTGGACGCCTGTTTTCGGGGGGAGACCCCTGCGTTTGACTACACCCGGGGGCTTTTTCACCGGGGAGTGGAATGACGGTGGAAAACTCCGTGGAAAATGTTTAAAAGTAGGGGGAAGATCCCCTGGGTAATGGGGAAAATCCTGGCTTTTCCCGCTGTGGAAAAGCCTGTTGTGGAAAATTCAATGGAAAAAGGAGACGTTTATGGAACAGTCTGTGGTGCTGCGGATGAAAAAAGTGCGGCCGGAAGCCCAGCTGCCCCAGCGGCAGACAGAGGGCGCCGCGGGGTATGACCTGCGGGCCTGCGTGGAGGCGCCGGTGACCCTGGAACCGGGAGAGGGATACTCCTTCCCCACCGGTCTTGCCGGGGAGATGCCCCAGGGGCTGGTGGGGCTGATATTCTGCCGCAGCGGCCTGGGGGTGAAGCACGGGGTAAGCCTGCCCAACTGTGTGGGGGTCATCGACAGCGACTACCGAGGGGAGCTGATCGTCCCCCTGCGGAATTTCGGGGACAAGGCCTACACCATCCAGCCCGGGGAGCGGATTGCCCAGCTGGTGCTGGTGCCCGTGTTCCTTCCCCCGGTGGCGGAGGTGGAAGAACTTTCCGAAACACAGCGGGGAACCGGCGGGTTCGGCAGCACGGGAAAATGACTCTCTTTCCGCAAAAAACCACATATCTTGTGGGGCTTTTGGGAAAAAAGGTGCACATATAAGGGAATTTGGGTTTTTCTAGGTTTATGTAAACTTTCTCCTTGAGAAATGCTGGGAAATACGCTATAATAATAACTGCTTGGCGTTTGGTCCGGCTGCCGGGGCAAAACCCCGGGAAAAGACCGGGCGCCGGGGCGGAAGCGGGTGTGTTTCCGCCGAAATGGGAAACGATAAAAGCGAGACGCTTTTTGCCATACTTTTTTGGAATACAAGTGGCCCCCGGGGGGCCGGAAAGGCAGAGTTTGAGATGATTGGGCTTTCGGATATTTTTTCTATGTTTACCATGTTTTCCAAGGATATCGGCATTGACTTGGGAACTGCCAATACACTGGTGTTTATGCGGGGCAAGGGCATTGTGATGCGGGAGCCCTCCGTGGTGGCTGTGGACGTGCGCACCGACGAGGTGCTGGCCGTGGGCAAACAGGCCAAGGAGATGCTGGGCCGAACCCCCGGCTCCATTGTGGCGGTGCGTCCTTTGAAGGACGGCGTCATCGCCGACTTCGACGTGACCGCTGCCATGCTGAAGTACTTCATTAAAAAAGCGCTGAAGTCCGGCACCCTCAGCCGGCCCCGGATTGTGGTGTGCATCCCCTCCGGCGTCACGGAGGTGGAGCGCCGGGCCGTGGAGGACGCCGCCCGTCAGGCCGGCTCCAACAACGTGGACCTGATCGAGGAGCCCATGGCAGCCGCTATCGGCGCGGGCCTGCCGGTGGGCGAGCCCACGGGCTGCATGGTGGTGGACATCGGCGGCGGCACCTCCGAGGTGGCTGTCATCTCCCTGGGAGACATTGTCACCTCCGTGTCTGTGCGCATGGCCGGCGACAAGTTCGACGAAGCCATTGTCACCTACGTGAAGAAGAAGTACAACCTGCTCATCGGTGAGCGCACCGCTGAGGAGATCAAGATCAAGATCGGCTCCGCCTTCCCCACCGAGGAGACCATCAACGCTTTTGTGGAGATCAAGGGCCGGAACCTGGTGGACGGCCTGCCCAAGAACGTGACCATCCACGCCGACGAGGTGCGGGAAGCCCTGGCCGACAGCGTGATGATCGTGGTGGACGCCATTAAGGACACCCTGGAAAAGACCCCGCCGGAACTGGCGGCGGACATTATCGACCGGGGCATCATGCTCACCGGCGGCGGCGCCCTGCTCCGGGGCTTGGACAAGCTGGTCAGCCAGGAGACGGGCATTCCCGTCCATGTGGCGGAGCGGCCCCTGGACTGCGTGGTGGAGGGCACGGGCAAGAGCCTGGAAGTGGAGCTGCCCAAGAACCGCTATCGGGGCCGGAGAAAGTGAGACCAGTCCGCCGGGGAAGCGTGACTGGCGGAGGGAGAAACCTCCGGCAGGGGGGAGCCTGCCGGAAGGAAGCAAGGACACTGAGATGGGGACTGCCAAGGGGGACCTGGGCAGTCCGCATTTGACTTTCATGGAAAATCCAAGTGAAGGAGAGCTTTGGCTTGAAGGATTTTTTCAAAACCAGCTCCTTTAAGGTACTGGCCATTGTGGTGGTGGTACTTTTGGGACTGATCATCTACACCGCCACAGCGGGGGGCTCGCTGCTGGCCAATATGCTGGGGTTCGTCACCTCTCCCATGCAGAGCGTGAGCACCATGGCCACCGGCAGCGTCACGGAGTTTGTGGACCTGGACGCCCTTTCCCGGGACGAGCTGCGGACCATGGTGGAGAGCCTCACCCAGGAGAACGCCCAGCTGCGGGAGAAACTGGTGGACTACGACAACACCCTCCAGGAGAACCAGCAGCTGAAGGTCCAGCTGAAGATCACCGAGGAGGCCCCGGAGAACACCCTGCGGGCCGCCACGGTCATCGGCCGTGACCCCAACGACGTGTTCTACGGCTTCTCCATCGACCAGGGCACCCTGGCAGGGGTGGAAGTGGGAGACCCGGTGATCACCCAGCAGGGTCTGGTGGGCATTGTCAGCCAGGCCTACGCCACCACCAGCAAGGTGACCAACATTCTCTCCGAGGACGTGAAGGTGTCCGCGGTGGTGCCTGCCCGGGGGGAGAGCGGGGTCATCTCCAGCGACGTCACCTCCGCCAGCGCCGGCCTGCTGCGGCTGAGCTACCTGGCCAGCGACACCCAGGTGCAGCCCGGGGACATTGTCACCACCTCCGGCGCGGGGAGCACCTACCCCAAGGACATTATCATCGGCCAGGTGCAGAGCGTCCAGAAGGCGGAGAACGACATCTCCTACTACGCCGTGGTCAAGCCCTATGAGGACCTGAACGACGTGGAGGATACCTTTGTCATCATCGACTTCCCCGGGGCCGGGGACGGGGAGGAGCTCTTCACCCAGGAGGACCCGGACGGCAAGGAGGACGCGGAATGATCGGGGACGTGAACAAGCTGGTGCGGTATTTGGCCTACACCTTGGAGATCCTGGTGCTGTTCATGGTCCAGGAGACCCCGGGGCTGCTGCCCGCCATTGGAGGGGCCAGGCCGGTGCTGCTGTTTCCCGCAGTGGTCACCATCGCCATGTTCGAGGCGGAGGTCCCTGCCCTGGGGTTCGGCGTGCTGGGGGGATTGCTGTGCGATTTCGGCTTTTCCGGCATGCTGGGGTTTCACGCTTTGGTGCTGGGGCTTCTGTGCTTTTTCATCAGCCTTTCGGTGCGGGTGTACTTTCAGAGCAACCTGGCCACGGCCATTCTCACCGGGGTGTGGAGCATTGGCCTTACGGTGGTGGCCCAGTGGTTTTTCCTGTACTTTTTCCAGTATTCCCACCCGGCCTACGCCTTTACCCACCACTACCTGCCCAAGTACGGCTACACCCTGCTGTTCGTGCCCCTGGTGTACCTGCTGAACCGGGGGCTTTCCCAGGCCCTGCGTCCCCAGGAGGACAGCAGGCTGTAATGGGCTTTTCCCAAGCGCAACCACCTGAAAACCGCCTGGAAAGGAGGCTTCCCCTTGAAGAAATCCAAAACCACCAAACTGGGACGTTCCGCCGCCTGCATCCTGCTGGTGCTGGCGGTGTTCGCCGTCTATGAGCTCCGTTTGGTCCAGTGGCAGATCGTCCAGGGAGAGGAGTTCGAGCAGATCTCCCTTTCCGACCGGACGGATACCATTGAACTGAATGCCGCCCGGGGACAGATCCTCTCCAGCGATGGGGAAGTGCTGGCGGGCAACCGGAGCAGCTACGACATCATCTACGACGCCCTGGAAATGGATTACACCCAGCGCAACGCCACCATCCTCCAGGTGCTGGACCTGCTGATCGAGCGGGAGGAGGAATGGCGGGACCGGCTGCCCATTGTGCTGGCGGAGGACGGCACCTATCAGTTTAAAGAGGACAGCGAAAGCGAAATCGCCGCGCTGAAGGGCCAGGACATGCTGAACCTGGCGGAGTACGCCACCGCCGAGGACTGCATGGCGGAACTGGCCAGAATGTACGGCTGCGAGGGCTACTCCAAGGAGGACGCCCGAAACGTGGTGAGCGTGCGGTACTCCATGACCCGGGACGGGTTCTCCCGCACCAACCCCTATGTGATCGCCTCGGACGTGTCTGCGGAGACGGTGGGCGTTGTCAGCGAGCACTCTGAGGAGTGGCCCGGCATCAAGGCCCAGGTGTCTGTGGCCCGGTACTACGGGGACGACGGCACCCTGGCCCCCCACGTGGTGGGCTATACCGGCTCCATTCTGGACTACCAGTACGACCAGGCGGTGGAAGACGGCACTGTCTACAACTCCGAGACCAACATCTCCGGCTACAAGTGGACCGACACCCGGGGCCAGTCGGGGATTGAGTCCGCCTTTGAGGAGCAGCTTCGGGGCAAGCGGGGCGAAAAGACCATCTACACCGACGAGACCGGCGCTGTGACCAGCACCGCGGTGACCACCAGCCCGGAAGAGGGCAACACCGTCCACCTGACCCTGGATTCGGAGCTCCAGCGGGTGGCGAACCTGTCCCTGGCCCGGAATATCCAGGCCAACACCGGGGCCAAGGACTGCATCTCCGGCGCGGCGGTGGTGCTGGATGTGGAGGACTTCGGCGTGCTGGCCTGCTCCTCCTACCCCACCTTCGATATGAACCAGTACCGCACCGACAACAAGTATGTGAACCTGCTGGCGGAGGACGAGGACCAGCCCCTGTTCAACCGGGCGCTCAACGGCGTGTTCACCCCCGGCTCCGTGTTCAAGCCGGTGGTGGCCTTGGCAGCCTTGCAGGAAGGGGTCATCAGCGCGGCTACCACCTTCTACTGCGACGGCATGTTCGACTATTTCGACCTGCATCTGGCCTGCACCGGTTACCATGAGAACGTGAACGTGTACGGGGCCTTGTCCGGCTCCTGCAACGAGTTCTTCGCCAACGTGGGCCTGAACCTTACCATCGCCAAAATGGACGCCTACGCGGAGTATTTCAGCCTGGGCACCACCACCGGGGTGGAGCTGCCGGAATCCACCGGCATCATGTCCAACCCCCAGGAATACCTGGAAAACCACGGCGTCTCCTGGACGGACGGCGTCTCCGCCCAAGCGGCCATCGGCCAGGCGGACAACCAGTTCACCCCCATCCAGCTGGCCACCATGTGCGCCACCATCGCCAACGACGGCGTGCGGCTGCAAGCCCACTTCCTGGACAAGGTTACCGACTACACCGGGGAAGAGGTCATTGAAGAGTACGAGCCTGTGGAGCTGTACGACGCGGGCATTTCCAGCGCTGTGCTGGGGGTGGTCCAGGCGGGCATGCAGATGGTGGCCACCCAGGGCACCGCGTCCGGCGTGCTGGGAAATTACCCGGTTTCCCTGGCCTGCAAGACCGGCACCGCAGAAACCTCCAATCTGCCCGCCACGGATCCGGATTACACCGAGGCCAACCTGAGCTTTATCTGCTACGCCCCTGCCAACGACCCGGAGATTGCCATTGCGGTGATGATCGAGCACGGCAACAAGGGCTCCTATGCGGTGAACGTGGCCAAGGACATTCTGGACCAGTATTTCGGCTTCTACACCTGGGACGAGGAGGGCAACAAGTACGACCAGGCGGGGAACCTGGTGGACAATGACGGCGCCATCTTGAAGACTGCGGAGGAGCTGGAAGAGCAGGGCCTGACCCCCGGCGGCAGCCAGGAGGACCAGGACAGCAGCGCTTCTTCCGCCGATGAGGAGCCCACTTCCACCGCAGCGCCCGAACCCACCCCCACCCCCGACCGGGGCAGCGACATTCCCGACACGCCGTTCACCGGAGAGGAGACCTCCTCCAGCTCCAGTTCCAGCGAGGAAAGCCAGGAGGAGAGCAGCGGCGATGAGGGGGCCGAAGCGGGAGCTTCCCCCGAGCCGGGAAAGGTGCCCGGCCCCTATTACCAGGGCGGGTAGAACAGGGGCTTATTACAGATAGGAATATTCAAAAATTATTTCACAAAGGAACTAGAGGAAAAATGTGGGAAACTTACAAAAGTTATTTCCCTGCAACTTTGATTTTGACAATTTGCCTTAAGTGTGCTAAGATGGTAGCCGAGGTAGAATTTCTATGGGTATAGCAACAGTGATCACGTCCGGCAAAGGCGGCGTGGGGAAGTCCACCGTGGCTGTGGGGCTGGGGAGAGCCCTGGCTCAGCGGGGCAGAAGGGTTCTGCTGGTGGACTGCGATGCGGGCCTGCGCAGCCTGGACCGCATGACCGGCGTGGAGGAAAATCTGGTATTCGATATGGCCGATGTGGTCTTTGCCAGGTGCGCCCCGGCAGAGGCCATTTATCCCTGCGGCGAAACAGAAGGGCTGTTTCTGCTGCCCGCCCCCTCTCTGCAGGAGGATACGATCCGCCCAGGGGTGATGAAGAAATTGGTGCCCCTTTTAAAACGGTATTACGACCATGTGCTGCTGGACTCCCCTGCGGGAGTGGGCACCGGCTTTCGTTCGGCGGCCAGCGGGGCGGACCAGGCCCTGGTGGTGTGCAGCTCCGACCCGGTGAGCGTGCGCAGCGCCGGGACGGTGCGGCAGCTGCTGGACAAGCTGGAGGTGCGGGAGCAGCGGCTGGTGATCAACCGGTTCAACGGGGAACTGTTTCGGCAGACCCAGGCCTTCAGCGACCTGGACGGCGTGATAGACGGCACGGGCATTCGCCTGATAGGCGTGGTGCCGGAGGATTACGGCCTGGCGGCTGCCTTTTTAAGCGGCAGAAGCGCCCTGGAGAATTCCCCGGGAATGAAAGCTCTGTGCCGCATGGCCGGCCGGCTGGAAGGGGAGAGCATACCCATAGCGGGTTTGTAGAACATAGATCGGGGACCGAGCCTGCCGCGTCTGCTGCGGCAGGAATATTGAAAAGTAAGCCAAGGAGAGGAGATCGTCAAAATGAACATTGCAATCACTGCGCACGACGCGAAGAAGGAGCTGATGGTCCAGTTCTGTATCGCCTACTGCGGAATCCTGAGCCGCTATTCCCTGTGTGGAACGGGCACGACGAGTAAGATGGTCTCCGAAGCCACGGGACTGGAGATTCAGAAGTTCCTCAGCGGCCCCCAGGGAGGCGACCAGCAGATCGCTGCCCGGATCGCCTGCAACGAGATCGACCTGCTGCTGTTCTTCCGGGACCCGCTGAATCCCAAGTCCCACGAGACCGCCAACGACATGAACCTGCTGCGCCTGTGCGACATGCACAACATCCCGGTGGCCACCAACATCGCCACCGCCGAGGTGCTCATCCACGGCCTGGAGCGGGGCGACTTGGATTGGCGTAATATCCTGCGGGATTGAGTTTTTTCTGTTGCAAAACAGGGAGAAACTGATTATAATTAGAAATTGTCCGGCGATAACGCGGGATGAGTACTCCGGAACGCCCGGCAGAGAATGGGGGCGCCCTTTGGGCGCTGCGAGCCCCCTGGGAGCCGAACGGAGGAAAGACGCCTGCCAGCCGCAAATGAAGATACAATAAGGAAAGCGTTTTTCGCTTTTGAATCAGGGTGGCACCACGGAGAGACCTTCGTCCCTGGCACGGCCTTAGTTGGCCGCGTCCTTCGGACGGGGTCTTTTTTAGACCGGTGAAGTTCTAAGAAAGAACACCGCGAGGTGACGGATGATGAGAGAAGAGCAAGCCAAAGTCAGCGCGTTTATTCAGGCATATGGTTTGGGGCAGAACCCTCAAGCAAGGATGTTGGACTTGATTTCTGAAGTGGGAGAGCTTTCAAAGGAATTGCTAAAAGCTTCGGGTTATGGGGAGCTTCCTGTGGAGCTGACAGCTTCTATAAAAGAGGAATTAGGCGATTGCCTTTTTTCTGTGTTGTGTCTCAGTGAAGCTTTAGGAACAGATGCCCAAGAAGCTTTGGATATGGTTTTGAGAAAATATGAACAACGATTTGCTGCCACGGGGCAGATCGGCAATGTAAAGCCGGCCACCCGAGGCGCGACTTAAAAGTCCTTTGCTGACTTTCTTTCAAGAAAGCAGAGGAAACTTTGATAGCCCAGGACATCTTACGGCGCGGACGCGAGCTGTCGTCCAGCACAGGCGTGGCGGAGCCGCCGCCCCGATAACGCGATACGACTGCCCAGGCACTGGGCGGAAAGGAGAAATAGAGCATGGAATTGATCACAAGAGCACCTAAGGGGACCGTGGACCTGGTCCCTGGAACCTCGGAAAAATGGCAGCTGGTGGAGGAGGTGTTCCGCAGCGAGGCGGAACTCAACGGCTTTGCTGAAATCCGCACTCCTGTGTTCGAGCACACCGAGCTGTTCCTCCGGGGCGTGGGGGATACCACCGACGTGGTGGAAAAGCAGATGTACACCTTCGAGGACAAGGGAGGGCGGTCCATCACTCTGCGGCCGGAAGGCACTGCGGGCGCTGTCCGTGCCATGCTGGAAAACGGCCTGTATAACGCCGGTTACCCGGTGAAGCTGTACTACAACACCTCCTGCTACCGGTATGAAAAGCCCCAGGCGGGCCGGCTGCGGGAGCTGCACCAGTTCGGCGTGGAGATGTTCGGCGCCGCCGAGCCTGTGGCCGACGTGCAGGTCATCGCTTTGGCACTGTCCGCCTTTAAGCGGCTGGGCCTGGAGGACGTGGGGCTGCAGCTCAACTCCATCGGCTGCCCGGAGTGCCGGAAGGAATACCACAAGGCGCTGAAGGAGTACTTTACCGCCCACAAGGAGGAGCTGTGCGACACCTGCCTGTCCCGGCTGGAGCGCAACCCCATGCGCATTCTGGACTGCAAGAGCCCGGAGTGCCAGGCGGTGGCCAAGGGAGCCCCCAAGATCACCGACTACCTGTGTGAGGACTGTCGGGCCCACTTCCAGAAGGTCCAGGACTACCTGACCGCCATGGGCGTGGAGTTTGAGGTGGACCCGGGACTGGTCCGGGGACTGGACTACTACACCCGCACCGTGTTCGAGTTCCCCTCCAAGAGTCTGGGCTTTGCCCTGGGCGGCGGCGGCCGGTACGACGGCCTGGTGGAGGAGATAGGCGGCAAGCCCACTCCCGGCTTGGGCTTCGGCCTGGGCCTGGACCGGATTATGATGGCCCTGGAGGCCCAGCAGGTGGAGTTCCCCCAACTGCCGAAGTGCGAGATGTACATTGCCACCATGGGCGAGGAAGCCCAGAAAAAGGCCTTCCTGCTGTTGGATGAGCTGCACCGCTGCGGCATTCCCGCCGACACGGATTTGTGCGGCCGCGGCCTGAAAGCCCAGATGAAGTACGCCGGCAAAATCGGCGCCAAGTTCACCATGGTGCTGGGGGACAACGAGCTCCAAGAGGGCAAGGCTGAAATGAAAAACATGAAGACCGGCGAGAAGAGGAAAATTGCCATCAGCGGCGAGGACTTTATCAATGATTACGTCACGGTGAGCACCGAGGCGGAGGACTTCTCGCAGGACGGGATTTTCTTTTAATGGGATGCCGCCCGCCTATTTGATGGGCGGCATTTGGATGGCCAAAACGGCAAGCCCTGTCCGAGGGGCGGCTTTCAGAAACGTGAGAAAGGGAAAGAGGAACTATGACACAGACAAAATATCGCACCCACACCTGCGGCCAGCTGCGCATGAAGCAGGTGGGCCAGACTGTCACCCTGGCGGGCTGGATGGAGAACCTGCGGGAGGTGGGGAGCAACTTCGGCTTCCTGATCCTGCGGGACTTTTACGGCACCACCCAGGTGGTCATCGAGACAGAAGAGATGATGGAGCAGGTGAAGGCCCTGAACAAGGAGACCACCATCGCCGTCACTGGCCTGGTGCGGGAGCGCACCAGCAAGAACCCCAAGCTGCCCACCGGCGACATTGAGGTGGCCCCCAGCCAGATTCAGGTGCTGGGCCGCTGCCAGTACAACGAGCTGCCCTTTGAAATCAACTATTCCAAGGACGCCGGAGAGGACGCCCGGCTGAAGTACCGTTACCTGGACCTGCGCAATCCCCAGGTGAAGAAAAACATCGTGCTGCGCAGCCAGGTGGTGTCCGCCCTGCGCCGGGCCATGGAGGACCAGGGATTCATGGAGATCACCACCCCCATCCTCACCGCCTCTTCCCCCGAGGGCGCCCGGGACTACCTGGTGCCCTCCCGGAAGCACCCCGGCAAGTTCTACGCCCTGCCCCAGGCTCCCCAGCAGTTCAAGCAGCTGCTGATGACCTCCGGCTTTGACAAGTATTTCCAGATCGCCCCCTGCTTCCGGGACGAAGACGCCCGGGGTGACCGGTCCCCCGGCGAGTTCTACCAGCTGGACATGGAGATGGCCTTTGCCGGGCAGGAGGACGTGTTCGCCGTGCTGGAGCA
>CALWCD010000065.1 GCA_944376265.1 uncultured Clostridia bacterium
CCCAGAGCCTGGGGAGTGATGGAGAAGGTGTTGGAGATGCCGTCCCGGCAGTAGTCATAGCTGAGCTTGGCCACGGAATTCAGGGAGGCCAGGGCGCCGGAGGTGTCCCGCCCGGACATGGGGTTGGCGCCGGGAGCCAGAGGCTCCCCGTGCTTTCTCCCGTCGGGGGTGTTGCCGGTCTTCTTGCCGTACATCACGTTGGAGGTGATGGTGAGAATGCTCAGGGTGTGCTTCGCCTGGCGGTACAGGCTGTACTGGCACAGGGCGTGGTAGAACTTCTCCGCCTGCTCGCAGGCCAGCTGGTCCACCCGGTCGTCGTTGTTGCCGAACTTGGGGAAGTCCCCCTGGGTCTCAAAGTCGGTGACCAGGCCGGTCTCCGGGTCGCGAATGCACTTGACCTTGGCGTACTTCACTGCGGAGAGGGAGTCGGCCATGCAGCTCATGCCGGCAATGCCGAAGGCCATCAGCCGCCGGACGGTGGAGTCGTGGAGGGCCATCTGGCTCTTCTCGTAGGAGTACTTGTCGTGCATGTAGTGGATGATGTTCATGGCGTTGACGTAGGTCTTGGCAAGCCAGGGACGGTAGAAGTCGATTCGCTCGATGAGGGCGTCGTAGTCCAGGTACTCCTCGCTCCACACAGGCATCTTGGGGCCTACCTGGTCGCCTTTCAGCTCGTCCCGGCCGCCGTTGATGGCCAGCAGCACCAGCTTGGCCAGGTTGGCTCTCGCCCCGAAGAACTGCATGTCCTTGCCCACCCGCATGGCGGACACACAGCAGGCAATGGCGTAGTCGTCCCCGTAGACGGGGCGCATCACGTCGTCGTTCTCGTACTGGAGGGCGTCGGTGTCGCAGGAGACCTTGGCGGTGAACCGCTTCCAGTTCTCCGGCAGATGGGCGCTCCACAGCACAGTCAGGTTGGGCTCGGGAGCGGGCCCCAGGTTGTAGAGGGTCTGGAGCATGCGGAAGCAGGACTTGGTCACCAGGGGACGGCCGTCCTCTCCCATGCCGCCCACGCTCTCGGTGATCCACATGGGGTCGCCGCCGAACAGCTCGTTGTATTCGGGGGTGCGCAGGTGACGGGCCATGCGCAGCTTCAGCACGAAGTCGTCGAAAATCTCCTGAGCCTGCTCCTCGGTGAGGATGCCGGCCTTCAGGTCACGCTCGAAGTAGATGTCCAGGAAGGTGGATACACGGCCCAGGCTCATGGCGGCGCCGTTCTGCTCCTTAATGGCGGCCAGGTACCCGAAGTACAGCCACTGGACCGCTTCCTTGGCGTTTTTGGCGGGGCCGGAGATGTCGAAGCCGTACATCTGGGCCATCACCTTCATGTCCTCCAGGGCCTTGATCTGGTCGTTGAGCTCTTCCGCCGCCCGGATGGAGGGGGAGCTCATAACGCAGTCCCCCAGGGCGATCTTGTCCGCCTTTTTCTGCTGGATCAGCCGGTCAATGCCATAGAGGGCCACCCGGCGGTAGTCGCCGATAATCCGTCCCCGGCCGTAGGCGTCGGGCAGGCCGGTGATCAGCCCCACGTGGCGGGCGGCCTTGATCTCCGGAGTGTAGGCGGAGAACACGCCGTCGTTGTGGGTCTTGTGGTATTTGAACTCCTCCTCAATTTTGGGGGAGACTTCACAGCCATAGGCCTTGCAGGCGGAGCGCACCATGCGCATGCCGCCGAAGGGGTTGCAGGCCCGCTTCAGGGGCTCGTCGGTCTGCAGGCCCACAATGATGTCCTTTTCCTTGTCCAGGTAGCCGGGGCCAAAGCTGGTGACGGTGATCACCGTGTCCGTGTCCACTTTCAGCGCGCCGCCGTTTTCCCGCTCCTGCCGGAGCAGGTCCTCAAACTTTTCCCGCACGTCCAGGGTGCGCTGGGTGGGGCCGCAGAGAAAACTGCCGTCGCCGCCGTAGGGGGTGTAGTTCTTCTGGATAAAGTTGCGCACGTCAATCTCGTCTTCCCAGAACCCGCCGATCAATCCATTCCATTCCTGCCGCTTCATGGGGCACCATCCTTTCCAAACAATACAGGGGTGAAACACCGGTCCGTTTTTTCTGCCGGGCGGCTGGCCGCAAAAAAAGGGCAGCATCGCGCGGCGACACTGCCCAGACGGTCGGCAAAAAAGGCACGTTCCCTGCTCCCCTGTGGTAAGCCCACATCAGCCCGTCAGTTGCAGGGGCCTTATGAAGCTATGATACCAGAAACCTTTGAAAAAAGCAACAGGGAAAATTGAGAATTTCTTTTATTTTCAAAAGTCTCCAAAGAATTGTCCCAAAGCCCGGCTTTTTTGGCGCCCTCGGGGAAAACTTTTCTCCACCGGCCGCAGCCCACTTTTATCGCTTCCTTTTTTATGGTATACTAAGGCCACATTTGTCATACGCGAAAGGACGATCCCCGTGAAAAGCTTACTCGCCTATATGCGGGCCTACAAAAAGGAATGTATCCTGGGCCCCCTGTTCAAGCTGCTGGAGGCCTCTTTCGAGCTGATGGTGCCCCTGGTGATGGCCGCCGTCATCGACGTGGGCATTAAAAACGCCGACCGGGGCTACATCGGCCGGATGTGCGTGGTCATGGCGGCCCTGGGCGTCATCGGCCTGGTGTGCTCCATTACCGCCCAGTACTTTGCCGCCAAGGCCTCGGTGGGCATTGCCGCCAGGCTGCGCCACAACCTGTTCGCCCACATCCAGGAGCTGAGCTTCACCGAAATGGACACCGCCGGCACCTCCACCCTTATCACCCGGATGACCAGCGACATCAACCAGGTGCAGAACGGCCTGAACCTGGCCCTGCGGCTGCTGCTCCGGTCCCCCTTTGTGGTGTTCGGCGCCATGGTCATGGCCTTTACCATCGACGTGCCTGCGGCGCTGATCTTCGTGGTCACCATCCCCCTGCTGGCGGTGGTGGTGTTCGGGGTGATGCTGTGGACCATGCCCCGGTACAAGAAGGTGCAGGCGGGGCTGGACAAGGTGCTCAGCGCCACCCGGGAGAACCTTACCGGCGTGCGGGTGATCCGGGCTTTCGGCCGGGAGGAGGCGGAGACCCAGGCCTTCCAGGAGGAGAACAACGCCCTCACCCGGCTGCAGGTCCATGTGGGCCGCGTTTCTGCCCTGATGAACCCGGTCACCTATGTGATCATCAACCTGGCGGCGGTGGCCCTGATCTGGGTGGGCGCCGTTCGGGTGGACACGGGCATCATCACCCAGGGCGCTGTGGTGGCCCTCCTGAACTACATGTCCCAGATCCTGGTGGAGCTGATCAAGCTGGCCAACCTGATCATCAACATCACCAAGGCGCTGGCCTGCGCCAACCGGGTGCAGGCGGTGCTGGATACCCAGTCCTCCCTCACTTCTCCCCAGGCCCTGGGGGGCTCTGTGGAAAACGGGGACCGGGTCACCTTCCAGGGGGTGGGCCTCACCTACAAGGGCGCCGGCGACGCGTCTCTCGCGGGGCTCAGCTTTTCCGTGAAGCCCGGGGAGACTGTGGGCGTTATCGGGGGCACAGGCAGCGGCAAGTCCTCCCTGGTGAACCTGATCCCCCGGTTCTACGACGCCACCCAGGGGACGGTGCTGGTGGACGGCCGGGACGTGCGGGACTACCCGGTGGAGGCCCTTCGGGAGAAGGTGGGCGTAGTGCCCCAGAAGGCCATGCTCTTCACCGGGACCATCCGGGAGAACCTGAAGTGGGGCAAGCCCGACGCCACCGAGGCGGAGCTGTGGCAGGCATTGGAGACCGCCCAGGCCAAGGATTTCGTGGAGGAAAAGCCGGGCAAGCTGGACGAGCCCGTGGCCCAGGGGGGCAGGAACTTCTCCGGCGGCCAGCGGCAGCGGCTCACCATTGCCCGGGCCCTGGTGCGCAAGCCGGAGATCCTCATTTTGGACGACAGCGCCAGCGCGTTGGACTTTGCCACCGACGCCCGGCTGCGGAAAGCCATTCGGGAGATGGAGGGCGGACCCACCGTGTTTATCGTCAGCCAGCGGGCCTCCTCCATCCGGTACGCGGATCAGATCATCGTGCTGGACGACGGGGAAGCCGTGGGCATCGGCACCCACCAGGAGCTGCTGGAGTCCTGCCAGGTGTATCAGGAGATCTACGAGTCCCAGTTCCAGCAGAGTGAGAGAAAGGGGGAATCCGCGTGAAAAGCCAGAGTCCGCAGAAGGGCACCCTGAAGAAAGTGCTTCGGTATATCCGGCCCTATTGGTTTTTTGTGGGGCTTTCCATCCTGCTGGCCGCGGCCACGGTGGCGGCAAGCCTTTATATCCCCATCCTCACCGGCAACGCCGTGGACCTGATCGTGGGCCCCGGCATGGTGGACTATGTGTGCATCCTCTCCCTGCTGATGCAGATCGGCCTGATCATCGGGGTGGCGGCCCTGTCCCAGTGGGTGATGAGCCTGATCAACAACCGGATCACCTACCGGGTGGTGCGGGACATCCGCAACGAGGCCTTCCGCAAGCTCCAGCGGCTGCCCTTGAAGTACATTGACGGCCGCCCCACCGGGGAGGTGGTCAGCCGTGTCATCGCCGACGTGGACCAGTTCGCCGACGGCCTTTTGATGGGCTTTACCCAGCTGTTCACCGGCGTCATCACCATTCTGGGCACCCTGTGCTTCATGCTCAGCGTCAATGTGGTCATCACCCTGGTGGTGGTGGTGATCACCCCTGTGTCCCTGGTGGTGGCGGCTTTCATCGCCAAGCGCACCTACGACATGTTCCGGCTCCAGTCCCAGGTGCGGGGGGAGCAGACCGGCTTTGTGGAGGAAATGGTGGGCAGCCAGAAGGTGGTCCAGGCCTTCGGCCGGGAGAAAGCCTCCCTGGAACAGTTCGACGAGATCAACGAGCGGCTGCGCCAGTGCAGCCTGCGGGCCATTTTCTTCTCCTCCATCACCAACCCCTCCACCCGGTTCGTCAACTCCCTGGTGTACACCGGTGTGGGCATTGTGGGCGCTCTCAGCGTGGTGGGCGGCGGCCTTTCCGTGGGCCAGCTCTCCGCCTTTTTAAGCTACGCCAACCAGTACACCAAGCCCTTCAATGAGATCTCCGGGGTGGTCACCGAGCTGCAGAACGCCTTGGCCTGCGCCGGCCGGGTGTTCGAGCTGATTGAGGAGCCCCCCCAGGTGCCCGACGCCAAGGACGCCCTGGAGCTGGGGGAGGCCACCGGCAGCGTGGCCGTCCAGGACGTGGCCTTCTCCTACCACAAAGGCCAGTCCCTCATTGAGAACTTCAATCTGCAGGTGCAGCCCGGCCAGCGGGTGGCTCTGGTGGGCCCCACCGGCTGCGGCAAGACCACGGTCATCAACCTGCTTATGCGCTTCTACGATGTGGACAAGGGCTCCATTCAGGTGGACGGCACGGACATTCGCCGCATCACCCGTCACAGCCTGCGGAAAAACTACGGCATGGTGCTTCAGGAGACCTGGCTCAAGCGGGGCACCGTCCGGGAGATCATTGCCTACGGCAGGCCCGACGCCACCCTGGAAGAGGTGGTGGAGGCCGCCAAAGCCGCCCATGCCCACAGCTTCATCAAGCGGCTGCCCCAGGGGTATGACACGGTTATCGGGGAGGACGGCGGCTCCATCTCCCAGGGCCAGAAGCAGCTGCTGTGCATCGCCCGGGTGATGCTGTGCCTGCCCCCCATGCTGATTCTGGACGAGGCCACCTCCTCCATCGACACCCGCACGGAGATCCGCATTCAGAAGGCCTTCCAGAAGATGATGAAGGGCCGCACCAGCTTCATCGTGGCCCACCGGCTGTCCACCATCCGGGACGCGGACGTGATTCTGGTGATGCGGGACGGGCACATTGTGGAGCAGGGCAATCACGAAAGCCTTTTGGAAAAGGGCGGCTTTTACGCCCAGCTGTACAACAGCCAGTTTGACCACAGCTGAAGGACCCCCGCATAACAAACAAAAGCGCCTGTGTGAGTCAGATCACATAGGCGCTTCACGTTATTGGGAGCCGCTTTCCTCCCGATGGAGGGAGCGCTGGGCGTCAAAGCCTTCCGGATAGCGGGCCCGCAGCTTTTCCAGGTTTCGCTCCAGCACCTCTTCCAAGGAAATGTCCAGAGCGGTGGCGGTCTCCGCCAGATACCAGGCCACGTCCCCCAGCTCCTTGATCAGCCTGTCACGGTCCAGATCATGGCCTTGGGCCAGGTGCTTTTTTACCACGTCGATGGCCTCGCCCGCCTCGCCGCACAGGCCCATCACCCCGTTGATCAGCACCTCTTTCCGGCTCAGGGCAGGATTCAGGGTGGCCATGGCCAGCCGCTGATATTCGTTAGCAGTCATGTGATCGCTCCTCCTTCACTTTTTTCTCAAAATCAGCCTGGTCTCCCCGGGATTTAAACTGGGGAGCACCGACTTCACCCGGGGGTGGGAAAAGTCCTGCCGGATCATGTCCCGCAGGGCGGTGCCGTGCTGGTAGCCGTGGATCACCCGCAGCTCCGTCACGCCGCCAGGGGCGTTGTTCAGCCACCCGGCAAGGATGTCCCGGGCGTCCCGCTCATAAACCCCGTGAAGGTCCGCCGTCACAATGGAACCGTTCCGCTGAAAGCGCATGAAAGCCCTCCTCCCGGCGGGTACGGGCCCACCGCTTTGTGTATTCCCTAGTATACAGCCTGAAAGCCGTCCCGCGCAAGAGACAACTCCTCCAAAGTTTTTCGGAAACTTTTTCTCCCGCCCTGTATGATGGGAGGAAACCTGCTATAATACAAGTAGAGAAAGGAGGAATCCACATGACGCCTTACAGCATGTCCCAGGAAGAGCTGCTCCGCCAGCTGAACGTCTCCCCTGAGAGGGGGTTGTCCCCCGGGGAGGTGGGAACGCGGCTGGAGCGGTACGGAAAGAACCGGCTGCCCCAAGGGAAGAAGAAGACGCTGCTCCGGCGGTTTTTGGAGCAGTTCCAGGACGTGATGATCCTCATCCTTCTGGCGGCCGCGGCAGTGAGCTTCGGGGTGGCCTGCTTCGGCCACGATCCCCTGGAGTTTTTTGAGCCGCTGCTGATTTTAGTGATCGTCATCCTCAACGCGGTGCTGGGGGTGGCCCAGGAGAGCCGGGCGGAAAAGGCCCTGGACGCCCTGAAGGACTTGTCCGCCCCCCACGCCCGGGTAATCCGGGAGGGGAGGGAGGCCCTCATCGACGCGGCGGACCTGGTGCCCGGGGACATCCTCCGCCTGGAAGCTGGGGACTTTATCCCCGCCGACGCACGCCTGCTGAAAAGCGTCAGCCTGAAAAGCGAGGAGTCTGCCCTCACCGGGGAGAGCGTCCCCGCGGAGAAGGACGCCGGCGCCCAGGTTTCGGAGGAGGCCCCTTTGGGGGACCGGGCCAACATGGTGTTTTCCGGGTGCAGCGTCACTTACGGCACCGGCCTGGCAGTGGTCACCGCCACCGGCACCGGCACGGAGATGGGGAAGATCGCCGGCCTGCTGGAGGGGGAGCGGGACACCCAGACCCCCCTGCAGAAAAAACTGGCCAAACTGGGCACCTATCTGGGGTTCGTGGCCCTGGGGGCCTGCGCCGTCATCTTTGTGGTGGGGCTCTTCAACGGCATCCCGCCCCTGGAGATCTTCATGACCGCCGTGTCCCTGGCGGTGTCCGCCATCCCCGAGGGGCTGCCCGCCATTGTCACCATTGTGCTGGCCATCGGGGTCCAGCGGATGGTGAAGCGCAACGCCCTCATCCGCAGCCTGCCTGCGGTGGAGACTTTGGGCAGCGCTTCGGTGATCTGCTCCGACAAAACCGGCACCCTCACCCAGAACCGGATGACCCTGACCCAGCTGTGGGTGGAGGGGGAGCCGGCGCTGGAGCCGGTGTCCGGGGAGAACTCGGAAAAGGCAAGACAGCTGCTGCGGTGTGCCGCCCTGTGCTGTGACGGCTCCGTCACCTATGGGGAGGACGGCCGGGAGGAGCACATCGGCGACCCCACCGAGACGGCCATTCTGGCGGCTGCCCACCGAAACGGCCTGGAGCAGCAGGAGCTGAACCGGCAGTACCCCCGGGTGGGGGAGCTGCCCTTTGACTCCGACCGGAAGCTGATGACCACCATCCACCGGATGGACGGCAGGCTGGTGGCTGTTGTGAAGGGCGCCGTGGATGTGATGGCCGGCCGGTGCGTGAAAGGCGACCTGGAAGGCGCCCGGGAGAAAAACCGGGAAATGAGCCGCCAGGCCCTGCGGGTGCTGGCGGTGGGCTTCCGGGAGCTGGAAGCTTTGCCGGAGAAGCTCACCTCTCAGGAGCTGGAGCGGGACCTGACCTTCCTGGGGCTGGTGGGCATGATCGACCCGCCCCGGCCCGAGGCGAAGGACGCCGTGGCCACCTGCCGGAAGGCGGGGATCAAGCCGGTGATGATCACCGGGGACCACGTGGAGACCGCCTCCGCCATCGCCCGGGAGCTGGGAATCCTCCAGCCGGGAGACAGAGCCCTCACCGGGGTGGAGCTGGACGCCATGAGCGACGGGGAGCTGGACCAGGCAGTGGCCCACATTGCCGTGTACGCCCGGGTGTCCCCGGAGAACAAGATCCGCATTGTGAAGGCCTGGCAGCGCCAGGGCCAGGTGGTGGCCATGACCGGGGACGGGGTCAACGACGCCCCCGCCTTGAAAGCGGCGGACATCGGCTGCGCCATGGGGATTACCGGCACGGACGTGGCCAAGGGCGCCGCGGACATGACCCTCACCGACGACAACTTCGCCACCATTGTGGAGGCGGTGCGGGAGGGCCGGGGCATCTACCAGAACATCCGGAAGGTGGTGGGGTTCCTGCTGGGCACCAACATCAGCGAGGTGCTCACCGTGTTTTTCGCCATGATCCTCTGGCACAAAACGCCCCTTTTGTCCATGCAGCTGCTGTGGATCAACCTGGTGACCGACAGCCTGCCCGCTGTCTCTCTGGGCATGGAAGCGGTGGAGCCGGACGTGATGGACCACAGGCCCAGGCCCAAAAGCGAGGGCATTTTCGCCCACGGGCTGGGGGTGCAGGTGGTGCTGCAAGGGTGCATGTTCGCCCTGCTGACCCTGGCCGCGTTTGTCCTGGGAGAGAAGTTTGCCGTTACACTAGAAGGAGGGCAGACCATGGCCTTTTTGGTGCTGTCCCTTACCCAGATTGTGCAGGCGTACAATATGCGCTCGGAACGGTCCCTTCTGGCCCTGGGTCCCTTTGACAACAAACGGCTTAATTTCGCGGCTTTGACCTCTTTGGCCCTGGTGGCGCTGGTGCTGTTCACCCCGGTGCGGGTGGCCTTTGAGCTGGTGCTTCTGCCCCCCTGGCTGTACCTGGCGGCCCTGGGGCTGATCCTGGTGCCCCTGGTGGTGATGGAGCTTGCCAAGGCGGTGGGACTGGTAAAAAACCGCCGGACAAATGTGAAATAATCTTGCTATAACTTGGAGAAACGGGAGCCTTTTTCCCAGAAGGGCTCCCGTTTTTTCGCACATTTTTCGGCAGTTTTTCCGCCGGAACAAAGCAGGGGGAAACTGCCTGCAATGGGCGGAAAACCTAGCTTTTTTGGCCAAAGTGCCCTGGTGTTTTCCAGGGGGAGAAGTCCCCGGCGGAACTCCTGGTGAGAGTGCCTAAAACTAGGAGAAACTCTTTTTGCAAGGCAAGCAAGCGCCGGGCTGGGGAGGGGCCCCTCTTTTTGTCGGTTTCTGGGATGGACTGACAGCATACATTCCAATTTGAAAAAGTATTGGCAAAAGTGACATAATGTAAAGCGATAGAAAAAAGTCGTTGACAAAATGATCGAATGGGCTTAGAATATAATCATAAAAACTAAAAGTAAAGAGAAACACGCAAACTTTTTATTAAAAATACTCATTCACACCAGCGGCTTTCAGGAATTTGAAAAGCTGCGGAGCGCCTTTGGGCCATGTCCCCCAGGCGTTTCGCGGACCGGCGGGAAGGCGGTTGTGCCCCCTCCCGGGGACGTGAGAAAGGCCGCTGGCGTTTTTGTCTCTGGTTCTCTGCTTCGGCCCATCCTCCGAGTCTGGTTCGGAGTGATCGCATATTCTTTGTAAGGAGGTCAAACATATGAAACGGAAACTCTTAGCCCTACTTCTGGCTATGTCGATGGTGGTCGGCGCTTTCGCCGGCTGCTCCGGCGATTCCGGGAAGTCTTCTTCCACCGCCGACACCTCGACTAGCAGCACCACTGACGAGTCCGGGGACACCGCCAGTGACGCCGACACTTCCAGCGACGCGGAAGCCGGCAACACCAGCGATGCAAACATCCCCGAGCTCACCAGTGATCCCCTCACCATCGTCCTGTGGGATATCTCCACCGAGGATCCTCACAAGAGCATGATGGAAGGCGCTGTGGCCCGGTTCACCGAGGCTTATCCCAACATCACTGTGGAGCAGCTCCATCAGCAGAACGACAACTACAAGCAGCAGCTCATCGTGGCCATGAGCTCCGGTCAGTGCCCCGACATGTACATGCACTGGGGCGGCGGTCCCATGAACGAGTACTATGAGTCCGGGTTCGTCAACGACCTGACCGAGATGTACAACACCTACGACCATCCCGATTTCATCGAGGCTGCCATTGCCCAGGCTTCTTACAACGACATGATCCTGGCCATCCCCTACGGCGGTCTCAGCGGCTGCGACTTCTTCTACAACAAGTCCATCTTCGCCGAAGTGGGCGTGGAAGTCCCCGAGACCATTGAAGAGCTGGAGGCTGTGTGCGACAAGCTGCTGGAAGCCGGCTACACTCCCTTCTCTCTGGCCAACTCCCCCGGCTGGACCGGCTCCATGTACTACATGTACCTGGTGGCCCGTCACTCCGGCAACGATGAGTTCAACGCCGCCTACACCCAGGAAGGCTCCTTCACCTCCGACGCGTTTATCTACGCCGGCGAGAAGATCCAGGATTGGGTACAGAAGGGTTACTTCGTGGAAGGCGTCAACTCCCTGTCTCCCGACGACTCTCAAGACCTGGCCCTCATGTATGACGGCACCTGCGCCATGATGCTCCACGGCTCTTGGGTCACCTCCAACATGCAGACCGACAACGCTGAGTGGTACAGCGAGAACATCGGCGTGTTCCGCTTCCCCGAGGATTCCGAAGCTGCCGCTGCCGGCGTTCCTCAGGACGTGGAAGTGGGCACCGCCATCGGCAACGGCCTGTCCTTCAACTGCTGGAACGACGACGGTTCTGTGGATCAGACCAAGCTGGACGCCGGTTATGTGCTGGCCACTCAGTACATCAACGACGACATCTACAACCAGCAGCAGATCGACCGCATCACCATCCCCTCCATCGAAGGCTTTGACACGGCTGTGGAAGATCCCAACATGCAGGTTGTGGCGGAAGTGTTCTTCAACGCTTCCAACGTGCAGCTGTGGTACGACCAGTACCTGCCTGCCAACGTCACCGAGGTTCACAAGGACTGCATGAACGCTCTGTACGCTCTGGAGATCACCCCCGAGGAGATCGGCCAGAAGCATGACGCCGCTATGCAGGAGTACCTGAACGGCTGATTTCTGAAAACTGAATTTGGACTTTGAAAATTTTCCCGCAGGAAAATTCTTTCCTGCGGGAGGATTTTTGAATGACCAATAACACGGCGGTCTGCCCAAGGCTAACGGGGAGGCCTTCTGGAAAGGTGATGGGTATGAAAGAAACAAATGGTTTAGCAAAAGTCCGAGCCAGAAGCACAGCCATAGCAGCTACCGTATTTCTCCTGCCGACCGTTCTGCTGATGATCGTCTACATGGTGTACCCTATTATCGACACGTTTATCATCAGCGTCTACAAGTGGAACGGCATCTCTTCGGACCGGATCTTTATCGGGCTGCAGAACTGGCAGACGCTGGTGACGGACAGTCAGTTCTGGACAGCATTCAGCCATAACGTGATCGTGATGGTATGTTCCATCGTCCTGCAGATCCCCATTGGCATGCTGCTGGCCACGTTTTTGGACGCCACGGGGAAAAAGACCAACCTGTTCAAGGTGGTGTGGTTCTTCCCCTATCTGATGAGCTCTGTGGCAATCGCGTTCCTGTTCACCTACGCGCTGGCCACCAACGGCGGCATGGTGTCCGCATTGGCGTCCATCTTCACCGGGAAAAAGACCGCCGTGGACCTGCTGGGAAGCAATCCCCAGGCGCTGTACACGGTGATCGGAGTTATGGCGTGGCAGTTCACGCCCTTCTACATGGTGTATTTTATCGCCGGGTACGGCAACATTGACACCTCCATCTACGAGGCGGCGGTGATTGACGGAGCCACCCGGAAGCAGTATCTGTTCAAGATCGCCATCCCGCTGCTGAAGCCCATCTTCAAGACGGCGTGCACCATGTCTCTGATCGGTTCTCTGAAGTACTTCGACCTGATCTGGAACCTGACCGGAGGCGGCCCCAACGGGGGCACGGAATTGATGGCGACGTACATGTACAAGCTGTCCTTCAACCAGTTCAACATGGGGTACGGCTCCTGCGTGGCGGCGGGTATGTTTATACTGATCACGGCCATTGCGCTGCTCTTCCAGAAGATCTTTGTGGTAAAGGAGGACTACTGATATGGCAGTAAAGAAAGAGATCGATTACCGCAAGGAACGGACGAAGAGCCGGATCGCGTGGGTGGTGGCCATTTTCTTTGCCTGCGTGTGGCTGATTATCGCGCTGGTGCCCTTCTTCTTCATGGTGATGAACTCCTTCCGGAAGCAGTTCGACATGCTGAGCCAGGGCGTGTTCCACCTGCCGGACCCCTGGTATTTCGACAACTACGTGAACGTGGTGACCAACGGGTTCTTCGGGTACTTCCTGCGGAGCGTGATCGTGGTGGCAGTGTCCATGGTGCTGATGCTGATCATCGCGTCCTTCGCGGCGTATCCCCTGTCCCGGATGAAGTTCAAGCTGCGTGGCCTGCTGTACGCGGGCATCGTGGCCATGATGTCCATCCCCATGCACGTGACCCTGATCCCCATCTTCAAGATGACCACGGATATGGGTCTGTACGACACCCTGTGGTCCCTGATCGGGCCCTATGTGACCTTTGCGCTGCCCATGTCGGTGTTCATTCTGACGGCGTTCATGACCACGATCCCCAAGGAGATCGAGGAGTCGGCGGAGATTGACGGGTGCGGCAAGTACCGGTGCTTCTTCTCCATGATCCTGCCCTTGTCCAAGTCCGGGTTGTCCACCCTGGCCATCTACAACGGCGTGTCCATGTGGAACGAGTTCGCCTTTGCCAACACCCTGATCCAGAACCCCCAGAACAAGACCCTGCCGCTGGCGCTGGGTCAGTTCAAGGGCGAGCACTCCATGGACATCCCTCTGATCCTGACAGTGCTGGTGCTGTCTGTTCTGCCCATGCTGGTGCTCTTCATCATCTTCCAGGATAAGCTGGTCAAAGGCATGATGGCGGGCGCTGTGAAGGGATAAAATAGTCGCCAATGCAGCCCGCGCGGGATTTCCGTGCGGGCTGTTTGTTTAGTGCCTTTAGGCTTAACAAAACCCCTGGTTCTACCAGGGGTAAATAAAAAGCCTTGGCAAATAAAACCT
>CALWCD010000066.1 GCA_944376265.1 uncultured Clostridia bacterium
GAGATCACCGCCCAACAGATCACAGCAGCCATTCGGGACCTGTGCATCGATTCCAACCGGGTGCTGCCCCGGGACCTGGAGGAGACAATCCAGCGCCGCAGCCAGGAAGAGGGAAACCTCACCGCCCGGTCCATTCTGTGCGACCTGTGCCGGAACCTGGACGCCGCCCGGGAGATGGAGATTCCCATCTGCCAGGATACGGGCATGGCTGTGGTGTTTGCCGAGGTGGGCCAGGAGGTCCACATCCAGGGGAATTTTGAGGACGCCGTCAACGAGGGCGTCCGCCAGGGGTATGTGGAGGGTTTGCTTCGGTGTTCCGTGGTGGCCGACCCCATCCGCCGGGGAAACACCAACGACAACACGCCGGCTGTTCTTCACACCCGTCTGGTGCCTGGGGACAAGCTCACCCTGACGGTGGCCCCCAAGGGATTCGGCAGCGAGAACATGAGCCGGCTGAAGATGCTCACCCCCGCCGCCAGCGAGGAAGACCTGATTGCCTTTGTGAAGGAGACCGTAACCCTGGCGGGGAGCAACCCCTGCCCGCCGGTGGTGCTGGGAGTGGGCATCGGCGGGGACTTTGAGCTTTGCGCCTATCTGGCGAAGAAAGCCCTGTGCCGTAGCGTATCCCAGCGGAATCCCGACCCCTATTACGCCCAGCTGGAGGAGCGGATGCTCCAGGCCGCCAACGAGACCGACGTGGGCCCCCAGGGGTTTGGCGGGGAGACCACGGCCCTGGCGGTGAATATCGAGGCCTACCCCACCCACATCGCAGGCCTGCCCATCGCGGTGAATGTGGGCTGCCATGTGACCCGCCACAAGACCCTGGTGCTTTGAGATTGCATTCACAATTTCGGCACAAGATTTTCTATTCATATTGCAATATTTTAGATAATGTGCTACAATAAGGACAGGGAAGCAGGAAGCTGCCTCAGAATTTGGAAAAACGGCTTCCGGCCTTTCCAAATCTGACGAAAGGAAAGTTTGCCTGTCCTGTGGGGAGCATGGGCAGCGCAGACGGGTGCATGGTATGAAAATCACCATTGTCGGAAGAAAAGTGAACCTGCGCAACAATTTTAAAGAGCTGGCCGAGCGCAAGCTCTCAAAATTTAATCGTATTTTCGACGAGGACGCCGAGGCCACCGTCACCGTGACGGTGGAGCGCAATCGTCAGACTGTGGAAATCACCATCAAGCAGCGGGGGATGATCTACCGCGCCGAGGAGACCGCCCTGGAGATGAACGATGCTCTGGATGAAGTGATCTCCGCCCTGGGCCGGCAGATCCGCCGGAACAAGACCCGCTTGGAGAGATCCAAGAAGGTGAGCCCCGACATCGATTTCCCGGACGCCCTGTACGACGAGCCGGACGAGGAGTTCCACGTGGTGCGCACCAAGAGCTTCTACGTGAAGGTGATGACGCCGGAGGAGGCCATCCTCCAGATGAACATGCTGGGCCACGAGTTCTTCATGTTCCGGGACGATGCCTCCGGGGAGATCAATGTAGTGTACCGCCGGAAGGACGGCGACTACGGTCTGCTGGTGCCGGAAGGCAAATAAACTTGCAGTTCTTTGCGCAACGCGGAGGGGACCCGCCAGGGCCCCCTCTTTTTGCGGTCAAAACAAGGAGGCGTCCCCTTCCTCTGGGAGGGCGGGGCGCACGAAGGGAGAATTCATGAGAGACAATATGACGTTTTGCATTCCCTGCCTGTTCGGAGTGGAAAGTTTGGTGGCCCAGGAGCTGGGCGACCTTGGGCTGGAAGAGGTTCGGGCGGAAAACGGCCGGGTGCTGTTTTCCGGTGGCTGGGAGGCCATGGTCCGCGCCAACCTGAACAGCCGGTTCGGGGAGCGGGTGCTCTTGTTGCTGGGAACCTTCCCGGCCCGCTCCTTTGAGGAGCTGTTCCAGGGGGTGAAATCCCTGCCCTGGGAGGAATATTTGGGGAAAGAGGACCAGTTTCCCGTGACAGGCAGCAGCCTTTCCAGCCAGCTTCACAGCGTGCCGGACTGCCAGGCCATTGTGAAAAAAGCCATTGTGGAGCGGCTGAAAGGAAAGTACGGGCTTTCCTGGTTTCCGGAGACAGGCCCGCTGCACCGGGTGCGCTTCCGTATTCTGAAAGACCAGGTCAGCGTGATGATGGACACCAGCGGGGAGGGCCTCCACAAGCGGGGATATCGGGCGGTGTCCAACGACGCCCCCCTGAAGGAGACCCTGGCCGCCAGCCTGTTAAAGCTGAGCCGGCTGCGCTCCGACGGCCACCTGATCGACCCCTTCTGCGGTTCCGGCACCCTGTTGGTGGAGGGGGCGCTGATGGCCCTGGGTATTGCCCCGGGGCTGAACAGAACCTTCACCGCCCAGACCTGGGAACAGGTTCCCCAGCGCCTGTGGCAGCAGGAGCGTGACGGCGCCCGTTCTCTGGAGCGGAGGGACGCTTCATTCCAAGCGGAAGGCTTCGACATCGACCCGGCCGCCGTGGAGCTCTCCCTGGCAAACGCCAGAAAAGCCGGGGTGGAGAGGGCTGTGTCCGCCTCGGTTCGGGACATCCGTGACTTTGCCCAGGAGGGCCAGTACGGCTGCGTGGTGTGCAATCCTCCCTACGGGGAGCGGCTGCTGGACCTGCGCCAGGCGGAGGAGCTGTACCGGGTTATGGGCCGGGTGTTTCATCCCCGGCGGGGGTGGAGCTTTGGGATCATCACCCCGGACGGGGACTTTGAAAGCATCTTCGGCAGAAAGGCAGACAAGCGCCGGAAGCTGTACAACGGGATGATCCAGTGCCAGTATTACCAGTACTTCAAAGGGGAGGAGAGACCCCATGGGCCTGCTGGGAAAGCTTCTCGGTGAGATGGAGACCTCCCGTTTGGTGCTGCGCCGCTGGCGGGATGCGGACTATGAGGATTTCCTCAGCTTCGCGGCGGACCCCGCGGTGATGCTCTCTTCCGGCGCCCGGCCCGCCCGCACTCAGGAGGAGGGGGAAACCGCCTTCCGCCGTGCCATGTGGGACAGCGGCTGCTATGCCATTGTGCTGAAAGAGACAGGCCGGCCCATTGGGAAGATCAAGTTCCAGAAGGATCTCCGCCGGTATCAGGTGAACAGCCTGTCCATCGGCTACGAGCTTGCCCGGGAATACTGGGGGAATGGGTACATGCCGGAAGCCCTGCGGGCCATGATCGTCTGCGCTTTTCAGCGGAAGAATGTGGAGGTGCTGGCTATCAGCCACTTCGCTGGGAATGACCGTTCCCGCCGAGTTATAGAGAAGTGCGGGTTCCGATACGAGGGCACCATCGTTCAGGCCTACCGCCGGTGCGACGGCAAGGTGATGGACGACGTGTGCTATTCCATCCTGCGGGAGGAGTACGAAGCCGACCCCCAACGCTTTGGGGCACACACCTAATAAAACAAGGGCTGTCGCGGTATGCGGCAGCCCTTTTCGTCTGTGGGAGAAGTTATTTGTTGTTCAGTTCCGCGTACTGGAGCAGGTTGCGGCACAGCCACAGCACCAGTACGGAAATGGCCACGTTGACCAGGGACATCCCAGCCAGAGCCGCGGCGGTGGAAAAGACGGGCAGTGTCATGGCCAGCACCGTCGCCAGCACAATGCCAGGCACCGCCATCAGCAGCAGGACCAGGAAGTAGAACAGGAAGATCAGCGCCTTGGAGCTGACCATGCCGAACACCCGCTCCACCAGCACGTTCCCCGCGGTGAACAGCAGGGCAAAGGTAATCCGGGCCAGAATGCAGAAGACAGCGTCCACCGGAGACGCGCCCAGAATCAGTCCTGCCGCCGCAAAGAGGATCACAGCCTCCAGAGCGTCGGTGAGGATGCTCTCCTTTATGGCGTACAGCAGCTTTTTCAAAGGCGGCTCGGGGATCAGGTAAATGTAGGGCTTCATCAGTTCCCGGTTGAACCGTCCCAGGGCCACGGAGAACAGCTGCATGTAGGTGGCGAAAGCGAATACCGGCACCAGGCCTTCCTCACGCATGAAGAAGGCGAACGCCAGGATTATGACCAGGAAGAGCAGGGACATGTTGGAGAACAGGAACACACCCGACCGGCGGTTTTCCACCCGGTGCTTGTAGTAGATGGCGCTGGCGCCCCAGCCCTTGCCCAGGCCACTTTTGCCCACCCGCACGTTTTTGGGGACCGCCTCGTTGAGCTGGCCCTCCTTCTGGGCGGTGATGGCGGACTGAGCGGTCTCAGCGGTCTGGAGCACGTCCTCGTAGTAGTTGTTCTTGCAGGTGAGGATCAGCCCCAGCAGCACTCCGAACAGGGCCAGAAGCAGGGCCGCGAACAGACCAACCATCCCCCAGTTCCCGGCGGAAATGCCGCTTACTAGGCCGGCGGACCACCCGGACACGGGGAACAGAATGCCGGGAAGAGTGGACAAAAACGCGGAGCCGGAAGCCACCAGAGGCTGGTAGCTGCCGCCGTTTGCCAGAAGGGCCAGGTCCTCCCGGCAGGAGAAAGCCGCCCAGGCCACGTAGAGGGCCACCACGCCCACCACACAGTAGCGGATGGCCTTTCCCGCGTTCTCCCTGCCGCTGGTGCGGGTGTATACCGCCATGGCTGCCAGCTGGGCAAAGAACAGGCACAGGGCGTACCCCACGATAATCAGCACAAGGCCCCCGTAGGTGACCCCGTACAGGCTGTTCATCCAGGAGTACTGGAACAGGATAAAGAACCCCAGCACCAGGGAAAGCCCCAGCTGCCGGGCAAGGCCGTAGGACAGGATCTTGTTGGAGCTCAAGGGGGCGGGGAAGAGCAGGGTCACGTCGGAGAGGGTGAACATGGGGGTGTTGCTGGCGCTGCCCGTGGAGAACACCATCAGGAACATAAAGGTGTAAAAGATGGTGAGAATGGCTGTCAGCTCCTGGGGATTCCGAAGCTCTTCCACTTCCATGGAGTTTCCGGAAAAGGCGCTCAGGGCGAAGATGGCGACGAGAAACACGCCGTACATCAGCTTAGCCGGGCTTTTCACCACGCCGATCAGCTGGTTTTTCAGCTTGGTGACGGTGAGGTACACAAGAGGACTTCTCATAACTCAGCCCTCCGTGTTCCGGGCGGCGTCCCCCTCGGTGATGGCGAAGAACAGCTCTTCCAGGTCCTGACCGCTGCTGCCGTCGTTGACCCGGGTGGCGGCGAACCGGCCGTTCATCATAATGTTGGCCACGTCCCAGTAGTCCTCCACGCTGTCAATCATGTGGGTGGAGATCAGCACCGAAGCGCCGCCGGCCTTCAGCTCCCGGAAGATCTGCTTCAGCTCTTTGATGGCGTGGGGGTCCAGGCCCACCAGAGGCTCGTCGAAGATGACCACGCTGGGCTTGTGGATCAAAGCGCAGCAGATGGACAGCTTCTGCTGCATGCCTTTGGAAAGCTCCTTGCCCAGCTTCTTTTTCTTGTCCTCCAGCTCCAGCCGCTCCAGAAGCTGCTGAGTGTAGGCTTCATCCTCCACCTTGTAGGCCCGGCGGATGAACTCCAGGTGTTCCTCCACGGTGAGCAGGTCGTAGACCGCGGGCATCTCGGGGATATACCCCAGCTGCCGCTTTGCCTCCAGGGAGGTGTTCTCACAGCCGTTGATCTCAATCCGGCCGGTGAACCGCAGCAGGCCGGTGATGCACTTGATGATGGTGGATTTCCCAGCGCCGTTGGGTCCCAGCAGAATGCCGATCTGCCCGTCGCCCACGGCGAAGCTGATGTTGTCGTTGGCCAAGGTCTTTCCATAGCGCTTGGTCACGCCGCTGATGGATAACATGATCATTTCCTCCATAAATCTCTTAAAAAATAAGGACGGCTTCATTGTACTGTATCCCGGACCGTCCCGCAACCTGGTTGCGGGATTCTTAAGATTTTCGACAGAAAATCTTAACCGGCTTTTGAAAAGAGAAAAGGCCGTCCCAGCGGAACGGCCCATGGTTTATTGGGTTGGGAAGGAAGCGGCGCACAGCCCAGTCTTGAACCGCACGTTCCTGCCGGAGATCTCCAGAAAACCCTCCTCTCGCAGCCGCTTCAGCTC
Source organism: uncultured Clostridia bacterium (assembly GCA_944376265.1). GTDB lineage: Bacteria > Bacillota > Clostridia > Oscillospirales > Acutalibacteraceae > Acutalibacter. The sequence goes on from CALWCD010000066.1 coordinate 6,005, forward strand.
CCGCATCATGGCGCTGCGGTCGGAGCAGATGTAGTCCGCCAAGTCGCTGAGGGAAAAGGGGAGGGTAAAGCTGAGGCTTTGGTTCTGCCCGGCGCAGATGCGGAAGTAACACAGCAGCTTCTCCCGGATGGTCCGGCAGGACAGCACCTCCACCCGTTCGCTGAGATCAAAGGCCTTTTGGGACATGAGCCCCAGCAGGTTTTCCAACAGCTGTTTGTGGCAGGCGCACGCCTTGCCGCAGGGGGAGGTGAGCCTTTCCTGGGGCAGAAACACCACCACGCAGTCGGTTTCGCACACCAGGGACACACTGTCGCAGGGGAGGCTGGAAAAGGCCACCAGCTCCCCGAACACGCCGCCGCTGCCCAGCCGTTCCAGCACCGTGCGGCCGCCGCCGGCGTCGATCTTTACCAGGGCTGCCCGGCCCTCCTGGAGGATGCCCAGAGTCCGGGTGCTTTCAGAGCTGTAGGTGTAGGCGGTGTCCCCTGCCTGGTAGGCCCGGGGGCTGGTGCGAAAGCACTCCAGCATGTGAAGGCATTCCGCCTCCTTCATGTGAGAGAAAAGGGGAAGCTGGGTAAGCTGTGCCATGGTGGGTTCTCCTTTGCGGTGGAATGAGAGCGCATAAAAATGCGCCTGAGGGGAAAACTTGTTTCAGAGTCTAGAGAAGGAGGGATCCGAATGCCGGACCTGCGCAACATGGACCAGGAGGCCAGAAGCTATTTCAACGCTCTTCCTCCCCTGCTTCAGGAACAGCTGATGCAGAGCACCGCCGACCTGAACACCAAGGAGGACCTGATGCGCTATTGCAGCAACGCCCTGGGGACAAACCAGGGGGAATCGCGCTGACAGAAGCAGGGGCCCGGCACAGCGCCGCGGCCCCTGTTTTCAGGCTTGTTTGGGTTTTGCGTCCCGCAGGTTTTTCCTGGCCCACAGCAGGAAGGACACCGTGGTGGTGGAAGCCGCCAGAATGTCCGCAATGGGCTCTGCCACGAACACGCCGAAGAGCTTGTCGGAAAAGAACAGGGGCAGAATGTAGATCAGGGGAATCAGGAGAATGATCTTGCGCAGCAGCGCCAGCAGCAGGGAGGACTTGGCCTGGCCCAGCGCCAGGAAGGACTGCTGGAAGCCTGTCTGGGCGCCAAAGGCGAACACGCCGAAGAGGAAGATCCGCACCGCCCACACCGCGGTGTCCATCAGCTCCGGGTCACTGGTGAAGATGCCCACAAACACATGGGGGAACAGCATGATGCACAGCCAGAACAGGGTGCTGTACGTCAGGGTGCAGGTGAGCAGCAGCCGAATGGACTTGCGCACCCGGTCCATGTTCCGCGCGCCGTAGTTGAAGCTTGTGATGGGCTGGGCCCCCTGGGTCAGCCCCTGCAGAGGCAGGTTGATCACCTGCATGATGCTGGCCATCACCGTGTAGGCGCCCACCGCGGTGTCCCCGCCGTAGCGCAGCAGGGAGGTGTTGAGCACCACGCTGAGCAGGCTTTCCGTGCTCTGCATGATAAAGGGGGAAACGCCCAGGGCGAATACCGGCAGCAGGATTTTCCACTGAATCGCCATGCAGGAGGCCTTGATCCGCAGCGTGGTGCGCTTGCCCAGAAGGAACAGCAGCACCCATGCGGCGGACACCGCCTGGGAGAACACGGTGGCAATGGCCGCGCCCTGCACCCCCATGTTGAAAACAAAGATGAACAGAGGGTCCAGGGCAATGTTCAGTGCGGCGCCAATGATCACCGTGAGCATGCTGGTCTTGGCAAAGCCCTGAGAGGTGATGAACATATTCATGCCCAGGGCAATCTGGACAAAGATGGTGCCGCACACGTAGATGTTCATGTAGCTGGTGGCGTAGCCGATGGTATTCTCACTGGCGCCAAAGGCCCAGAGAATGGGCTGCTGGAAAATGAGAAACGCGGCGGTGAGAATGACGGAAACACAGAGAAGGGCTGTAAAGCAGTTGCCCAAAATCTGCTCGGCCCGCTTTTTGTTTCCCTCGCCCATGGCGATGGAGGCACGGGGTGCGCCGCCCATGGCCACCAGGGAGCTGAAGGCGCTGATCAGGGTGATGATAGGGAAGGTGATGCCCACGCCGGTGAGGGCTGCGGTGCCGATCTCCGGGATGTGGCCGATGTAGATCCGGTCCACAATGTTGTAGAGCATGTTCACCACCTGAGCGGTGATGGCAGGCACTGCCAGGGAAAACAGCAGCTTTCCAATGGGGGCGGTGCCCAGAGCGTTTTTCTCCTGGGGTGGTTCCTGGGAGGAGTGGCCGTTGGTGTGTTCTGGTTGGTGAGATTCCTTCATTTAGATTGCGCTTCCTCTTTTTTCTGGGATTCCTTGGGATTCTTTACAAGCAGCAGCCGGGCGATGCGCTGTTCTTCCATTTCCAGCACGGTGATGGTGAGATTGCCCACCTTCACCTGAGGGTGTTCCCCGTTCTTGGGAAGGCGGCCCAGCTGCTCGGTGACCAGCCCTGCGATGGTGTCGTAGTCCCCTTCGGGCAGGGATGTGTCGGTCATGTCGGCGACCTCGTCAATGGAGGCGGTGCCGTCCACGGTGAACTCGGTCTCGCTCATCCGGTGGATCTCCTCCTCTTCGTGGTCGTATTCATCCTGAATGTTGCCCACAATGTCCTCCACCAGGTCCTCCAGAGTGATGAGGCCCGCGGTGCCGCCGTACTCGTCCAGCACAATGGCGATCTGCACCTTCCGCTCGGTCATCTCGGTGAACAGCTGGCTGCACTTTTTGGTCTCCGGCACAAAGTAGGCGGGGCGGATCAGGTCGGTGATCTTGATGAAGTCCGGCACCTCACGGCCCACATAGGGCAGCAGGTCCTTGATGTAGCACAGGCCCACCACGGTGTCGATGTCCTCGTGGTAGACGGGAATCCGGGAGCAGCCGTTTTCCACAGAGGCCTCCACCACTTCGGCGATTGTGGCCGTGTCCTCCACCGCCACAATGTCCGTGCGGTGGGTCATGGTTTCCCCGGCGGTGGTGTCCTTGAAGTCCAGGATGTTGGTGATCATGTCCCGCTCCGTCTCCTCAATGACGCCTTTTTCCTCGCCCTCGCCCACCATCTGGAGGATCTCCTCCTCGGTGACCGGGTCGTCCAAAATGTGGGGGTCAATGCCTCCCAGCCTCAGCAGCCCGTTGACGATGACGGCGCAGAACTTAAGCAGGGGAAAGGCAAACCCCTGGAACCCGCAGAACAGACCGGCGTACCGGCAGGCGAAATCCTTGGCGTTGTGGCGGGCCGCCTTTCTGGGAAGCAGGGTCCCGAAGAGCAGAAACACCACCAGGTAGGCCAGGGTCACCAGCAGGATGGACACCAGGTCCCGGAGGGCTTCCCCCGGCAGGTGGGGGGAGAGGGCGTTCTCCAGCAGGCCGCCGAAAGAGTACAGGCTGAACCCCAGGCCAAACAGCCCGAAGAGCAGGTTCCCCGCCTGCAGGGGAGGAACGGGCGCGTCCTGCCACTGGACCAGCTTGGCCAGCTTCCTGGCTTTTGCGTCCCCGTCCTCAGCGTCCTTGGTGACCTGAGGGGCGGAGAGAAAGTCCACAGCGGAGCTTCCGGCGGCGTTGAAGGCGGCGGCCAGCAGACAGAGAATGGCCAGCACAATGGATAAAATCGTATAACTGTCCGGTTCGGAAGGCATGAATGATTAAACCCCTTTCGCAAAGCGAGCCGGGCGTTTCCCGGCATATTTATTTTCTATTTTACCTGAAACCCGTATAGATGTCAAATAGGGCGGAGGCGTTTTGCCAAAAAGATGACAAATCCCTTTTTTTATGCCTTTACAGGTCCCGAAAAAAATGTTAGAATAAAACAGCACGGGTATCTGGAAGCACACCGATCTATGCCCGTAACATTCCTTTCGATCATCCTAAAAGGAGGAAATACTTCATGGCAAGAAAAATGAAAACCATGGATGGCAACAGCGCCGCTGCGCATGTGTCTTATGCGTTTACCGACGTTGCCGCCATCTACCCCATCACGCCCTCTTCCGTGATGGCGGATGAGACCGACAAGTATGCCGCTGCAGGCCGCAAGAACCTGTTCGGCAGAGAAGTCCGGGTCACCGAAATGCAGTCTGAGGCCGGCGCCGCTGGCGCTGTGCACGGCTCCCTGGCGGCTGGCGCTCTCACCACCACCTACACCGCTTCTCAGGGCCTGCTGCTGATGATCCCCAACATGTACAAGATGGCCGGCGAACTGCTGCCCAGCGTCATCCACGTGTCCGCCCGTACGCTGGCTACCCACGCGCTGAACATCTTCGGCGACCACTCCGACGTGTACGCCTGCCGTCAGACCGGTTACGCCATGCTGTGCTCCAACTCTCCCCAGGAAGTCATGGACCTGGGCGCCGTGGCCCATCTCTCCGCGATCAAGGGCCGGGTACCTTTCCTCCACTTCTTCGACGGTTTCCGCACCTCCCATGAGATCCAGAAGATCCAGGTGTGGGATTACGACGATCTGGGCGACCTGCTGGATTGGGACGCTGTGGACGCTTTCCGCCGCAACGCTCTGAACCCCGAGCACCCCGTGCTCCGCGGTCAGGCCCAGAACGGCGACATCTTCTTCCAGGCCCGTGAAGCCTGCAACAAGTATTACGACGCTGTGCCGGAAGTTGTTGTGGACTACATGAACAAGGTCAACGAGAAGATCGGCACCAACTACAAGCCCTTCAACTACTATGGCGCTCCCGACGCGGACAAGGTGATCATCGCCATGGGTTCCGCCTGCGAGACCATTGAGGAAGTTATCGATTACCTGAACGCCGCCGGCGAGAAGGTGGGCCTGGTGAAGGTTCATCTGTACCGTCCCTTCGTGGCCAAGTACCTGCTGGACGTGCTGCCCGAGACTGTGAAGCAGATCTCCGTGCTGGACCGCACCAAGGAGCCCGGCTCCATCGGCGAGCCCCTGTATCTGGACGTGCTGGCCGCCATCAACGGCACTCCCTTCGGCGCCTGCCCCGTGTACTCCGGCCGCTACGGCCTGGGTTCCAAGGACACCAAGCCCAGCGACATCATCGCTGTGTACCGCAACATGGAGAAGGCCGAGCCCAAGAAGCGCTTCACCATCGGCATTGTGGACGACGTGACCCATCTGTCCCTGGAGGTTACCGAGGACCCCGATACCGCTCCTGCCGGCACCACCTCCTGCAAGTTCTGGGGCCTGGGCTCCGACGGCACCGTGGGCGCCAACAAGAACTCCATCAAGATCATCGGCGACCACACCGACATGTATGCCCAGGGCTACTTCGACTATGACTCCAAGAAGTCCGGCGGTCTGACCATTTCCCACCTGCGGTTTGGCCATACCCCCATCAAGTCCACCTACTACATCTCCAAGGCCGACTTCGTGGCCTGCTCCAATCCTGCTTACCTGGACACCTACGACATGGTCCAGGATCTGAAGAAGGGCGGCAGCTTCCTGCTGAACTGCTCTTGGAGCGCTGAGGAGCTCAACGAGCGTCTGCCCGGCAAGGTGAAGAAATTCATCGCCGACAACGACATCAACTTCTACACCATCGACGCTTTCCAGATCGGCAAGGAGCTGGGCCTGGGCACCCGTACCAACACCGTGCTTCAGTCCGCTTTCTTCTCCATTGCCAAGATCATCCCCGCTGAGGACGCCATCCAGTACATGAAGGATGCCGCCACCAAGTCCTACGGCCGCAAGGGCGAGGCCATCGTGAAGATGAACCACGACGCTATCGACCGTGGCGCCAACGGCTACGTGAAGGTGGAAGTTCCCGCTTCCTGGAAGGACGCTGTGGACGATTCTCAGCCCAAGGTGGCTACCGGCAACCGTCCCGAGCTGGTGGATTACGTGAACAACGTGGTGTTCCCCGTGAACTCCTTCCACGGCAAGGATCTGCCTGTCTCCACCTTCGAGAAGTATGCCGACGGCACTTCTCCCCAGGGCACTGCCGCATATGAGAAGCGCGGCGTGGCTGTGGATGTTCCCGAGTGGATCGTGGACAACTGCATCCAGTGCAACCAGTGCTCCTACGTGTGTCCCCATGCGGTCATCCGTCCCATCGCCATGACCGAAGAGGAACTGAAGAACGCTCCCGAAGGCACCAAGGCCAAGCCCATGACCGGTGTGCCCGGCATGAACTTTGCCATGGTTATTTCTCCTCTGGACTGCACCGGCTGCGGCTCCTGCGTGTCTGTGTGCCCCGCCAAGGAGAAGGCTCTGAAGATGGCTCCCATCGACTCCCAGAGAGCTCAGGAAGCTGTGTTCGAGTATGCTATCGACCTGCCTGCTAAGGAAGAGGTCGCTGCCAAGTTCAAGGAGACCAGCGTCAAGGGCAGCCAGTTCAAGCAGCCCCTGCTTGAGTTCTCCGGCGCCTGCGGCGGCTGCGGCGAGACTCCTTACGCCAAGCTGGCCACCCAGCTGTTCGGCGACAAGATGTTCATCGCCAACGCCACCGGCTGCTCCTCCATCTGGGGCGGCTCCGCTCCCGCCACTCCCTACACCGTGAACAAGAAGGGTCACGGCCCCGCTTGGGAGAACTCCCTGTTCGAGGACAACGCCGAGTTCGGCCTGGGCATGACCCTGGCTCAGAACGCTGTCCGCGGCCGTCTGGCCGAGCTCACCGAGAAGCTCATCGCTGTGGAGTATGCCACCGCTGAGATCAAGGAAGCCGGCCGGAAGTGGATTGACACCATGGCTGACCGGGTGGAGAATGGCCCCGCTGCCGAGGCCTACATTGCCGCTCTGGAAGACGGCATCATCGAAGGCTGCAAGTGCGAGGCCTGCACTCTGGCTGCCAAGATCCTGAAGGATAAGGATTACCTGGCCAAGAAGTCCATGTGGATTCTGGGCGGCGACGGCTGGGCTTACGATATCGGCTTCGGCGGTCTGGATCATGCCCTGGCTTCCGGCGAGGACATCAACGTGCTGGTGTTCGATACCGAGGTGTACTCCAACACCGGCGGTCAGGCTTCCAAGTCCACTCCTTGCGGCTCCGTGGCTCAGTTCGCTGCCACCGGCAAGTCCACCAAGAAGAAGGACCTGGCTGCTATCGCCATGAGCTACGGCTACGTGTACGTGGCTCAGGTGGCTATGGGCGCCGACATGAACCAGTGCATCAAGGCCTTCTCCGAGGCTGAGAGCTACCATGGCCCCTCCATCATTCTGGCTTACGCTCCCTGCATCAACCATGGCATTAAGGGCGGCATGGGCGTGTCTCAGCTGGAGGAGAAGAAGGCTGTGGCCGCTGGTTACTGGCACAACTTCCGCTTCGACCCCCGTCGGGCCGACAACGGCGAGAACCCCTTCCAGCTGGACAGCAAGGCTCCCACCGCTTCCTACCGCGACTTCATCATGGGCGAAGTGCGTTACAACAGCTTGACCCGTTCCTTCCCGGAGCGCGCC
>CALWCD010000067.1 GCA_944376265.1 uncultured Clostridia bacterium
TGGACAGCACCCTGAAGCTGTGGCAGACCGACGAGGAGTTCCGCCAGCTGTACAGCCAGCAGCCCTACATCTGCCTGCCCCACTACGGCATGGTGCTCCAGGCCGCCCAGAAAATGCCCAAGAAGAATTTCGTCCTCTTCGAGCAGGAGACCACCCGGCTGGCCAAGGGCTACCTGGAGGAGCTTTCCGGGGATGTGACCCACTTCTGCCGCATGTTCGACTACCGCAACGCCGGGGGCGACTGGGGCAATTCCAAAGACGCCATCGAGCGGGCCATCCGCTACCTGGTGTCCCGGGAGCCGGACGCCCGGCAGAAAGCCGATGAAAAGAACCGTGCCTTTTAAGGCGGGAATACCCGGAAGACTGCTCTGCCCGGTGCCCTTCGACCTGGCCCAGACCCTGGACTGCGGCCAGGCCTTCCGCTGGCGGGAGCTGCCTTCGGAAGGGGACGTGACCCTGTGGGAGGGGGCTGCCTTCGGGAAGGTGCTGCGTCTGGGCCAGGAGGGGGACCGGGTGTGGTTTTTCTGCGGGGAAGAGGACGCTGCCCAGGTGTGGCGGTCCTACTTTGACCTGGAGGAGGACTATGAGGCAAAGCGCCTGGCCCTCTCCCGGATGAGCCCCGCCCTGGCGGAAGCCGCCGCCTTTGCCCCGGGGATCCGCATTCTCCGCCAGGAGCCCTGGGAGGCGCTGTGCTCCTTTATCATCTCCCAGAACAACCACATTCCCCGGATCAAGGGGATTATTGACCGGCTGTGCGGCCTGCTGGGGGAGCCCATTCCCGGCACGGGCTGGAACGCCTTTCCCACCCCGGAGCGGCTGGCCGCCTGCACCCCGGAGGACCTTGCCCCTCTGCGGGCGGGGTTCCGGGCCAAGTACCTGGTGGACGCCGCCAGGAAGGTGGTCTCCCGTCAGGTGGACCTGGACCTGGTGGCCCGCTCCCCGGTGGAGGCAGGGCGCCAGGAGCTGCAGAAAATCTTCGGGGTGGGGCCCAAGGTGGCGGAGTGCGCCCTGCTGTACGGGTTCCACAAGACAGAGTGCTTTCCCCTGGACGTGTGGATGAAGCGGGCCATGGCCACCCTGCTCCCGGGGCGGAAGCCGGAGGAGTTTGGGGAAAACGCAGGCCTTGCCCAGCAGTACTTGTTCCATTACAGCCGGCTGCACCCGGAGCTGTTTGAGGAACACGAGAACCCCCGGAGCGCGTAAAAGTTTGGCGGGGCGTGGGGTGAAATCCCACGGTCTTGCCCGGCGTAAGCCAAAATAGAAACGACCAGCTCCCCAGTCCCCGCGCGCCCAACGGGCCCTAGGCCAGGGAGCGGCCGATTTACAGTGAGACAGAAAAGGACACCCAAGTTTGAAACCTGGGTGTCCTTTTTTTGCTGGGTGTGGGGCCTGCCTCTATTTTTCGGTTTACGTCGATGGACTAACAACGATCATGTTTCCTCTTTCTCCATACTTACAGCTCTTCCCCCAGCAGCCGCACCAGCAGGGCGTTGGAGACCAGAAAGCCCTCCGGCGTGAAAGAAAGCCAGTCCTCCTGCCGATTCAGCAGGGTGGAGGGGCATGTTCTGGCGTTTTCCAAAAGCCGGTCAAATCCCTCCCCGCCTTCTTCGCCGAATTTCAGCAGGCAGTCCTCCCGGCGCAGGCCCCGGGTGAGCCGCAGGTTCAGCATGGCGAATTCCCCAAAGTCCCCGCCGGGGCCGTCGTCCACCGGGGCGTTCCCCTGAAGGAACCCCTCCAGGTCCCGGGGATAGTAAAACCGCCTGCCCCCAAAGAAGGAATGGGCAGCCGGGCCAAAGCCCAGGTACTCCTCCCCCCGCCAGTACAGCAGATTGTGGCGGCTCTCCATCCCCGGCCGGGAAAAGTTGCTGATCTCGTACTGGGCATAGCCCCGTTTGGCCAGTTCCTCCACGGCAAACAGGTATTGGCTGCTGGTTTCGTCGTCGTCGGGGACTGTCACATGGCGGGCGGCAAAGGGCGTGCCCGGCTCCACCTTTAAAATGTAGGAGGAGAGGTGCTCCACCTCCAGCCCCGCCCCAAAGGCGATGGATTCCCCCAGAAGCTTCCGGGACCCCCCTGGCAGGCCCAGCATCAGGTCCAGGGAGATGTTCCGAAACCCGCCGGCCCGGGCGTTTTCCACAGCCCGGACCACATCCTGGGGAGAATGGGTCCGGCCCAGAAAGCGCAGCTCTTCCTGGTGGGCGGACTGGAGCCCCATGGACAGCCGGTTGAACCCGGCGGCCCGCACCTCTTCAAAAAACTGCCGGTCCACATGGGTGGGATTTGCCTCCAGGGTGATTTCCGCTGTGGGGGAAAGGGAAAACTGCTCTTTCACCCCTTGAAGGATGGTCCCCAGCCGGTGAGCCCCCAGAAGATTGGGGGTGCCGCCGCCAAAGTAGACCGTGGCAAGCTCCCGGCCCTGGAGCTTTCCCACCCAGGGGGAGAGGGAGGCAAGCAGGGAATGGACGTAGGCGTCCATCACCTCCGGGGAGGCGGGACGGGAGTAGAAATCGCAGTAGGGGCATTTGGACTGGCAGAAGGGCACGTGGAAGTAGAGGCCGAGCATGGGATCACCACCAACGAAAAAGTTTGACCTTAAAAAACGGCGCAGCCGTCAAAGGAAAAGCAGGCGCGGCAGCCGCACGCGCCCATAGGGCGATAGGCTGCCGCGCCGGATGGTTTGAACAGATCTCTCCCCAGAAGGGAAGACCAACGGCCCCGTTTCTTTGCGGCGCCGGTTTTGGAAGGGGGGCGAAAGACGTCCGGAACGGGCTCTATCTGGGTTCGGCGCGGACGACCCGGCTGCCTTACCCACAAGCCCGAGCGCGAAATGCGTCCAGGCGCAGCTTGGTTACTCATCCAGCTTCAGCACAGACATAAAGGCCTCCTGGGGCACCTCCACCGTGCCCAGCTGGCGCATCCGCTTCTTACCTTCCTTCTGCTTTTCCAGCAGCTTCTTCTTCCGGGTGATGTCGCCGCCGTAGCACTTGGCCAGCACGTCCTTGCGCAGTGCCTTCACCGTCTCCCGGGCGATGATCTTCCCCCCGATGCAGGCCTGGATGGGCACTTCGAACAGCTGGCGGGGGATCTTCTCCTTCAGCTTTTCCGTCATCTTCCGGGCCCGGGGGTAGGCCTTGTCCGCGTGGATGATAAAGGAAAGGGCGTCCACGATCTCCCCGTTGAGCATAATGTCCAGCTTCACCAGCTTGCTGGGCTGATAGCCCATCAGCTCGTAGTCAAAGCTGGCGTAGCCCCGGGTGCGGGACTTCAGGGCGTCGAAGAAGTCGTAGACGATCTCGTTTAAGGGCAGTTCATAGTGGATGTCCACCCGGTCGGTGTCCAGGTACTTCATGTCCTTGAACACCCCCCGGCGCTCCTGGCACAGCTCCATAATGTTCCCCACGTACTCCGAAGGGGAATAGATGTGGGCGTTGCAGATGGGCTCCTGAGCGCTCTGGATCAGGGTGGGGTCCGGGTAGTTGGTGGGGTTGTCAATGGTGATCTCCTGGCCGTCGGTGAGGGTCAGCTTGTACACCACGCTGGGGGCGGTGGTGATCAGATCCAGGTCGTACTCCCGTTCCAGCCGCTCCTGGATAATCTCCATGTGCAGAAGCCCCAAAAAGCCGCACCGGAAGCCAAAGCCCAAAGCCACGGAGGTCTCCGGCTCGAAGGTCAAAGAGGCGTCGTTTAACTGGAGCTTCTCCAGCGCGTCCCGCAGGTCGGTGTAGTGGGCGCCGTCGGCGGGGTAAATGCCGCAGAACACCATGGGCTGCACCGCCCGGTAGCCCTCCAAAGGCTGGGCGGCGGGGCGGTCGGCCAGGGTCACCGTGTCGCCCACCCGGGCCTGGCGCACGTCCTTGATGGAGGCGGCGATGTAGCCCACCTCTCCGGCGTAGAGGGCGTCGGCGGGCTCCAGGGAGGTGGCCCGCAAAAAGCCGCACTCCACCACGGAGAATTCCCCGCCGGTGGCCATCATGCGGATGGTGTCCCCGGGGCGGACGGTGCCGTCCTTGATGCGCACGTAGACGATGACGCCCCGGTAGGCGTCGTAGTAGGAGTCGAAGATCAGGGCCCGCAGGGGATCGTTTTCGTTCCCTTCCGGAGCGGGGATGTCGGTGACGATCCGCTCCATCACCTCTTCAATGTTCACGCCGGTCTTTGCGGAGATGCGGGGGGCGTCCATGGCGGGGATGCCGATCACGTCCTCGATCTCGTGGCAGACACGGTCCGGGTCGGCGCTGGGCAGGTCGATCTTGTTCACCACCGGGAGGATCTCCAGGCCGGCGTCCACTGCCAGGTAGGTGTTGGCCAAAGTCTGGGCCTCAATGCCCTGGGAGGCGTCCACCACCAGGATGGCACCTTCGCAGGCGGCCAGGGACCGGGAGACCTCGTAGTTGAAGTCCACATGGCCGGGGGTGTCGATCAGGTTGAACACGTAGTCCTGGCCGTCCTTGGCGGTGTAGACCAGGGTGACGGCGTGGGCCTTGATGGTGATGCCCCGTTCCCGTTCCAGGTCCATGTTGTCCAGGAGCTGGTTTTCCATTTCCCGGAGAGGGACAGCCTTGGTCTGCTCCAGGATGCGGTCGGCCAGGGTGGATTTTCCGTGGTCGATGTGGGCCACGATGCTGAAATTGCGAATGTTGCTTCTATCCATAGGGAATCTCCGTTACAAAAAGTGTATTAATTTATTATAGCAGAAAAGTAAGAAAAAGAAAACCGCGAAGCGGCGTAAAAGTTTGACCTTAAAACGCAAAGCGCAGCTTTGCAAAAAAAGTAGGGACATTGTCATACCAGGCGAAGCCTGTAAACAATGTCCCAGACGCTCAGAACTTATTTTCCCCAAGCGCAGTGTCTTTCGCTTGGGGTGGAGTTTCTGTGTGCCGCTCGGAGCGAGCTCTATCCGCCTTCGGCGCCATGCGAGCTCGCTCCTGGTTTTCTTCCTGGCAAAGCTGGGCTTTGCTTTTAGGTCAAGGCCGTAAGGCTCCGCCTTACCAACCGCAAACTTTTGAAAAAGTTTGATCAAAACTTTTAAGTTATCCTGGGGCGAAATTCCCCGTTTTCCTTGCATTCCCTCTTTGCCCATGCTACAATAGACAGAAGTTTGAGAACACATGAGAAAGGCGGTCCCTTCTACTATGAAAGCTACCGAAAAAACCATGGAGACCATTGTCAATCTCTGCAAAACCCGGGGCTTTATCTTCCCCGGCAGCGAGATCTACGGCGGCCTCTCCAACTCTTGGGACTACGGCCCCTTGGGCGTGGAATTTAAAAATAACGTGAAAAAAGCCTGGTGGAAAAAGTTTGTCCAGGAGTCTCCCTACAACGTGGGCGTGGATGCCGCCATCCTGATGAATCCCCAGGTGTGGGTGGCCACCGGCCATGTGGGCGGCTTCTCCGACCCCCTGATGGACTGCAAGGACTGCAAGACCCGCCACCGGGCCGACAAGCTTATTGAGGACTTCACCGGCGAATCCGCCGACGGCTGGTCCAATGAGAAGATGATGGACTTCATCAAGGAAAACCACATCAAGTGCCCCCAGTGCGGCAGCGAGAACTTCACCGAGATCCGTCAGTTCAACCTGATGTTCAAAACCTTCCAGGGCGTCACCGAGGACGCCAAAAGCGAGATCTACCTGCGGCCCGAAACCGCCCAGGGCATCTTCGTCAACTTCCCCGCCGTCCAGCGCACCACCCGGAAAAAGCTGCCCTTCGGCATCGCCCAGGTGGGCAAGAGCTTTCGAAACGAGATCACCCCCGGCAACTTCACCTTCCGCACCCGGGAGTTTGAGCAGATGGAGCTGGAGTTCTTCTGCAAGCCCGACACCGACCTGGAGTGGTTCGCTTACTGGAAGGACTTCTGCAAGCAGTGGCTGTTCAGCCTGGGCATGACCGAGGAGAACGTCCGGTTTAGAGATCACCGCCCCGAGGAGCTTTCTTTCTACTCCAAGGCCACCACCGACGTGGAGTACCTGTTCCCCTTCGGCTGGGGCGAGCTGTGGGGCATCGCCGACCGCACCGACTATGACCTGAAGCGCCATCAGGACCACTCCGGCAAGGACCTGACCTACTTCGACCAGGAGACCCAGGAGCACTACATCCCCTACGTGGTGGAGCCCTCCCTGGGCGCCGACCGCATGGCCCTGGCCTTCCTGTGCGACGCCTACGACGAGGAAGTGGTGGGCCAGGACAAGAACGGCAAGGACGACATCCGGGTGGTGCTGCGGCTCCATCCCGCCCTGGCCCCCTTCAAGGCCGCCGTGCTGCCCCTGTCCAAGAAGCTGGGGCCCAAGGCGCAGGAGATCCACGACATGCTCTCCAAGGAGTTTATGGTGGACTACGACGAGGCCGGGTCCATTGGCAAGCGGTACCGCCGCCAGGACGAGATCGGCACCCCCCTGTGCATCACCATCGACTTTGACACCGTGGGCGACCAGGACAAGGAAGGGGACAACTGCGTCACCGTCCGTGACCGGGACACCATGGAGCAGGTGCGCATTCCCATTGAGCAGCTGCGTGACTACGTGGCCCAGAAGATCGCGTTCTAAAAACTACCGGAAAACGTGAAAATGGAGGGCGGCCGCATTCCCGCGGCGCGCCCTTTTTGTTTCCCCGGCGCCGGGACTGAGCGGAAAACCATTGAATAATCCTTCCGGCTGTGCTACAATAAATCGATATGGAACCGCACCTATGACTCAGGAGGAACTCCTATGAAACATACACGCCGTTTGGCGGCTTTTTTGGCGGCCCTGGTGGCGGCCGTGGCCTTGACTGCCACGCCTGCCATGGCTACCCAGGGGGAAACTCCCCCGGCCTACACGGATATCCCCCAGGAGAATACCAGCAGCGAGACGGTCTCTTCCCAGGCTCCTGTGGAGGAGCCCACTCCCGCGCCGGAACTCCCCACGCCGGAGCCTCCCGTCTCTTCGGACCCCCCCAGCAGCTCGGAGGACCCGGGAAGCAGCCTGCCTTCGGACCCCTGGGAGGGGGAATCCTCTCAGGAGCCCGGAGGGGATGTCTCCTCGGACCCTTGGGCGGAGCCCACAGAGGAACCAAGCTCCTCCTATGTGGAGGAGCCTGTGGAAGAGCCCACGGAAGAGCCCACGGAAGAGCCCACGGAAGAGCCCTGGTGGCCCAGTGAGAGCCAGGCGGAGGACCCCTACGCCGGCACCACCTCTGAGGACACCACCTCCTCCGCCAGCGAGCCGGAAACCATTGCAACCCCCCGGCCCTCTCTGGAGCGGCCTCAGATCACCCTGAATACCGGGAATACGGACGACGACCAGGAGGAAGAGGAATCCTCCGGCCCCAACTACGTCACCTTTGCCCAGCTGAACCTGCGGGGAAACTCCATGGCGGTCACCCTGTTTTACAGCGGCGTGGGCAGCATTGCCGTGGGCGTTATCGGCCTGATCACCATTCTGGTCCTCTATGTCCGGGGACGGCGGCGCTACTCCCAGGCGGAGGGCATTCTGGAGGAGATCCACGAGGCAGAAGCCCGGCAGCGGCCGGCGCAGCAGCCTCCCCAGCCTCCCGTTCCGGAAGCGGAAGCCCCCCAGCCCCCTGCGGCTCCTCAGCCTCCCGTCCGCCAGGCCCCTCCCGGGGCCATTATGCCCGAGGAGGTCTCCCTGTACACCGAGGAGTTCTCCCTTCCCTCTCAGGAGGAGTACGCCCCCGGCTACGATGACGAGTACGAGAGCGAGTACGACCAGCAGGGCTACGGTCCGGCAGATGACCAGGACCTGTACTACGACGACGACTATTACGACGAAGGGGACGAATACGAGTACGAGCCGGAACCGGAACCCTACGTTCCTCCCCGGCAGCCGGAACCTCCCCGCTCCCAGCCCGCTCCCTCCGCCGACCAGGAAGCCACCCGCCAGTTCGACACGGAGGAGATCCTCCGGGAAGCCCTGCGCTACACCGACGAGGATTTCCGCTGATTTCCCGCCTTTAACAAATGCCCCCCAGGCGCTGAACCTGGGGGGCATTTTTACATGGGTCACTGGTTGAAGACAGACTCGGCGGCCTCGGTTTCAAACTGCTTGTTGTACAGCTGGGCGTAGTAGCCTCCCAGGTCCATCAGTTCCCGGTGAGTGCCCTGCTCGATAATCTTCCCCGCCCGGACCACCAGGATCATGTCCGCCTTGCGGATGGTGGACAGCCGGTGGGCGATGAGGAAGGAGGTGCGGCCGGTGAGCATGGTGGAGATGGCCTCCTGGATCAGGGCCTCGGTTTTGGTGTCGATGGAGGAGGTGGCCTCGTCCAGCACGAAGATCCGGGGGTTGGCCAAAATGGCCCGGGCAAAGGAGATCAGCTGTTTTTCCCCGGTGGAGAGCTGGCCGCCTCCCTCGCCCACGTCGCTGTCGTAGCCCTGCTCCATGTGGGTGATGAAGTCGTGGGCGTTGACCAGTTTGGCCGCTTCCACAATCTCCTCATCGGTGGCGTCCAGCCGGCCGTAGCGGATGTTCTCCTTTACCGAGCCGGAGAACAGGTGGGGAGTTTGGAGCACGTAGCCGATGTTGCTGTGGAGCCACAGCATGCTCCGCTCCCGGTAGTCCTTCCCGTCGATGAGGATCCGCCCGGCGGTGGGCTCGAAGAACCGGCAGGCAAGGTTCACCAGGGTGGATTTCCCCGCGCCGGTCTCTCCCACAATGGCCACGGTGGTGCCGGCGGGCACGTCCAGGGTGAAGTGCTCCAGCACGTTTTCCGTGCCGTCGGGGTAGCGGAAGGAGATGTGGTCAAAGGTGATGTGTCCCCCCAGGGGCTCCCAGTTTTCCCGCTTGGGGTCGAAGGAGGTGCCGTATTTCTCGATGACTTCCGGGGTGTCGGTGATCTGGGGCTCCAGCTCCATCAGGGCGAATACCCGCTCGATGTTGGCCTGGGTGGCGATGAAGTTGGAGATGGTCCGTGCCAGGGTCTGGACCGGGTCGGCAATGCTCAGGGCGAAGGTGGCAAACACGGTGAGCTCCCCGATGCCGATGGTCCCCCACAGCACCATGGTGCCGCCTCCGGTGATGACAAAGGCCACGGCCAAAGCGGTGAGAAACCCGATAATGGGCACGTACACGGCATTTAGCAGCACGCCCCGGACGGTGGTCTCCCGCATGCGGGAGGTGACCTCCTGGAATGCGGCGGTGTTCTTGTCCTCGATGACCATGGTCTTGGAGGTTTTGGCCCCGGAGATGCCCTCGTTGTAGTGGCGGGTGATCTCCGCGTTGATTTTCCGCACCTGCCGGTTGATCCGCAGGATGCGCTTCTGGAAGTAGAGGGTGAGCAGGGCGATCACCGGCACCACCACAATGACCAGCAGCGCCAGCTGCCAGTTGATGGCGAGCATCACCACCATGGAGCCGATGACGTAGGCGGTGCTCCAGAAAATGTCCACCATGCTCCAGGCGAACACGGTGCCGATCTTGTTGGTGTCGCTCATCACCCGGGCCATGGTGGTGCCCACGGGGGTGACGTTGTAGTAGGCGAAGCTCAGGGTCTGCAGGTGGATGAACAGCTTCTTTTTCAGGTCCCGGCCCAGGTACATCTCCACCTTCAGGGCCGCCCGGGCGAAGATCATGGTGGAGAGCATCTGGGCGAACACCACCCCGAAGTACACCAGGGCAAACCCGGTGACCCCCTGGCTGGTGGCGGGGGTGACGAAGGTGTCCACCGCGTAGCCGGAAAGCAGGGGATAGGCGATGTCGCAGGCGGCTCCCAGGAGCATCAGCCCCAGGATTACCGCCATGCTTTTGGAGTAGGGCTTTAAAAAGGGCAGAAGCTTTGCCCAGATCTTCAGGGAGGAAAACCGTCCCCGCTGGTGCTGCAGTTCTATTTGTTCTAGGTTCATAGTGGGATTACCTCGTTCTGTGGATCACGGCTCCAGGGCGTCTCCGTCCCCGGCGCTCTGCATGTCGTAAATACGCTTGTAGATGCCCTCCTGGGCAATCAGTTCCCGGTGGGTGCCCAGCTGGGACACCCGGCCCCGGTCCAGCACCAGGATTTGGTCGGCGTTCATCAGGGTGGTGATCCGGTGGGCGATGAGAATGGTGGTGCCGTGGACGTTTTTCCGGATGGACCGGCGGATCTTCTGGTCGGTCTCCATGTCCACCGCGGAGAGGGAGTCGTCGAACACCTTGATGGGGGTGTCCTGCATCAGCATCCGGGCAATGGCCACCCGCTGCTTTTGGCCGCCGGAGATGGTGACGCCCCGCTCCCCGATGGGGGTCTCGTACCCCTGGGCGAAGTTTTCAATGGCGTCGTCGATCACCGCCAGCCGGGCGTAGTGGCGCACGGTTTCCAGGTCGGCCCTGGCGGCGCCGTCGGCAATGCTCTCCCGGAAGCTCTTGGAAAAGAGGAAGGGCTCCTGCAGCACTATGCCGATGTTTTTCCGCAGGTAGGACAGGTCCATGTCCCGGATGTCCACCCCGCCGATGGTGATGGACCCGTTTTCCCGGGGCAGCTCGTAGAGCCGGTCCAGCAGGTACATGAGGGTGGACTTGCCGGAGCCGGTGGCCCCCAGCACTCCGAAGGTGCTCCCCGCCTTGATGGTGAAGCTCACGTCGTGAAGGACGCCCCCCTCGCTGTTGTTGTAGCCGAAGTTCACGTGGTCAAACACAATGTCCCCGTCCATGGGAGGCCGCTGGGGGTTGGGGCAGTTTGCCTCCTCCTTGGCATCCAGAATATCAAACAGCCGGGTGGCGCTGATGGAGGTCTTGCTCAGTTCCGCCAGCAGCCGTCCCAGGTTTCGGGAGGGCCACACCAGCATGGAGTTGTAGGCGGTGAAGGCCAGGAATTCCCCGGGGGTGAGATTGCCCTGCTCCACGAAGAAGATCCCCGCCACAATGATGACCAGCACCTGGACCCCGGCAAACAGGTCCCCCAGGCCCCAGTTGATGCCCATCACCTTGCCCAGTTTCACCCACAGGTTGGTGAATTCCTCGTTTTTCTCGTTGAACCGGTCGATCTCGTACCGCTCCCGGCCGAAGGCCCGGACCACCCGCACGCCGGTGAGGTTTTCCTGAACCAGGGCGGTAAGCCGGCCCTCGCTTTCGTCCGCGTCCTGGAACTTCTTCCCCGTGATGACGAAGAAGATGAGGGAGGAGGCGATGAGCACCGGCACAAAGCAGGAGACAATCAGGGACAGCTCCACGTTCATGGTGAACATCAGCACCAGGGACACCACAATCAGCAGCACGGTGCGAATGCACTCCATCATCTGGTCGCTGACGAAGTTGCGGATCAGGTCCACGTCCTGGGTGCACCGCTGGATGATGTCCCCGGTCTGGTGGGAGTTGTGCCAGGCGTAGGGCAGGTGCTGGATGTGGTGGAACAGGGTGTCCCGCACCCGGGCCACGGTGCCCTCGCAGGCACGGGCCAGGTTCATCCGGGAGGAGTAGTTGGAAAGCCCGGCAATGGCGGCGAACACCAGGGAGGCCAAAGCGCACAGCACAATGTGCTGCCGCAGGGTCTCCCGGCCGCCGATGGCCTCAATCCATTCCACCAGGAAGCCGGGCAGGTTGAAGGGAGTGTCGTTGATCACGGAGTCCACGGTCACGCGAATGACCTGGGGGGTCATGTAGTTGGCCACCACGGCCACCACCACCATGACCATGGCCAGCAGAAATTTTCCCCGGAACCCCTTGGTGAAGGGGAAAAATCGCAGGATGGTGGATTTTTTTATGGATTCTTGACTCATAATACACCTCAGCAAGGGCTGCAGCCCCAAAAGATGGTTGGCCTGGAAACAGGCATGTCCTAGCCGCCGCCCGGCTTTCCCCGCAAAAAAAGAAGGGCGGCAGACCCACCAGGCCTGCCGTCCTCACACGACAAATAAGCCGGGAGTATGTCCCAGCGTCTCAGCCTGGCAGTCCCCGGGCCGCCGCAACGTACAGCGGTTGGGGAAAAGGCGCATTTCACGGCGTCGCGCCTTTTTGCAATGACGGTTGCTTTCACTGTATCATGACGTTTGGAAAAAGTCAACCAGTTTTGTCCTCTCGGGAGAAAAGAGTTTGGGAAACATGAAAACTTTCCCCAGGTTTCCCCTTGTATTTTTGGAAAACAGGGTTTATAATATACTTGCATCTAGTTTTTAAAACTAAGTAATTTAAATTTCGTTTTTACCACAGGAAAGGAAGGGGCCATATGGAATACGCAGCGGCAAGGGGGAACCCTGGAATGAAACGGGAGAGCGTGAAGGCGTTCCGCATGGAAAAGCGGCGGGCTCTGGGCCTGCCCCGGTATACCCTGGGGGAGGAGATCTTCTCCTCCGTCAGCCACGGGGTGTCCGCCCTGTTCGCGGTGGCGGCCCTGGTGTTTCTGCTGGTGACCTGCCGGAGAACCCCTCTCCATGTGGTCTCGGCATCTGTGTACGGAGGGACCATGGTGCTGCTGTACACCATTTCCACCCTGTACCACAGCCTGGGGCTGAACAAGGCCAAGGTGGTGTTCCGTTCCCTGGACCACTGCACCATTTTCCTGCTTATCGCCGGCACCTACACCCCCATCACCCTGGTGTGTTTGGGGGGCTGGAAGGGCTGGGCCATGTTTGCCGTGGTGTGGGCCGCCGGTGTGGTGGGCGTAGTGCTCAACGCCATCAGCGTGGAGCGGTTTAAAAAGGTGTCCATGGCCTGCTACCTGGCCATGGGCTGGGTGGTGGTGCTGGCCATGGGGGACTTTTACCGGGCCGCTTCCGCCGCCACGTTCTGGTGTCTGCTGGCCGGCGGTATCCTGTACACCGTGGGGGCCGCCCTGTACGGCGTGGGAAAGCGGGTGCCCTACATGCACTCGGTGTTCCACCTGTTCGTGCTGGGGGGCAGCGTGCTCCACACCATCAGCGTCTTTTTCATCCTCCGGTAACCCCCTGAAAACCAGAGCGCCCTGGGGCTTTTGTCCCGGGGCGCGTTTTTTTAGTGCCTTTAGGCTTAACAAAACCCCTGGTTCTACCAGGGGTAAATAAAAAGCCTTGGCAAATAAAACC
>CALWCD010000068.1 GCA_944376265.1 uncultured Clostridia bacterium
ACGTGACGTGACGCGTGGCTAGTATCATAGGGCTTTGCCCGTCGATGAAAAACCCCCGGCTTCGCCGGGGGATATTTGTTGCGCAAAAAAAGACTGCCGCGAGAAAGCAGCAGTCTTTCTTCTCTGAATGGTTCGAGGAGGCTTATTCTTTGTCTTCCTCTTCGGGCTCGTCCTCGTCGTCGTCAAAATCGAACTCCAGGGTCTCGCCGCAGCCGGGGCAGACAATGCTGCCTTCTTCCAGCATCTCGTCGTTGAGCTCGATGGTGTCACCGCAGCTGGGGCAGGTCACTTCAAACTCAGCGTCGTCGAAGTCGTCCTCGTCGTGGTGATGATGGCAGCCGCACTCGTCCTCATCGTCCAGCTCGTAGTAATCCTCTTCCAGCTCGCCCAGGTCGTAGTCGATCTCATCCACCTGCTCGGAAAGCTCGCCCAGACCCTCGTCCAGTTCTTCCACAGACAGGCACAGGTCGTCCAGCAGCTCTACGATGGCGTTGAGGACCTTGGTCTCCTTGGCGTTGGGGTCCAGCTCCAGGCCGTCCATCAAGCCGCGGATATAAGAAGCTCTTTCGGAATTCGTCATCTTGCGTTCCTCCCTTGTTCCGTTTCGGGGCAGCGCCCCACGGTGTATTTGGCAAATGGACCGCTTAGGCGCGCTCCATGTACTCCCCGGTACGGGTGTCGATGCGGATCATTTCGCCCTCGTTGATGAACAGGGGCACGCGGATCTCAGCGCCGGTCTCCAGGGTGGCGGGCTTCAGGGTGTTGGTGGCGGTGTCGCCCTTCACGCCGGGCTCGGTCTTGGTGACTTCCAGCTCCACAAAGTTGGGAGGCTCCACGCCGAACACGTTGCCCTTGTAGGAGAGCACCTTGCAGTCCATGTTCTCCTTGACAAACTTGAAGTTGTCGCTGAGCACGCTGGCGTTGATGGGGATCTGCTCGTAGGTCTCGTTGTCCATGAAGTAGTACAGGTCCCCGTCGCTGTACAGGTACTGCATGTCCTTGCGCTCGATGTAAGCGGTGGGGTACTTGTCGTTGGGGTTAAAGGTTTTTTCCGTCACGGCACCGGTGATCACGTTGCGGATCTTGGTGCGCACGAAAGCGGCGCCTTTGCCGGGCTTCACGTGCTGGAACTCGATGATGGAATAAACGCCGCCGTCCATCTCAAACGTAACGCCGTTTCTGAAATCGCCTGCGGTTACCATAATAACAACCTCCAAATTCTTTCTCTGTGTCTATTTTACAGTATTCCCCCCAGGATTGCAAGCAATTTCCCCGGGGTACGCCTTAAAATCCCTTACAGGCAGATAAGCTCCTTGGGGGATTTGGTCAGGCTGCGGCAGCCGTCGGCCGTGATCAGCAGCATGTCCTCAATGCGCACGCCGTACTTGGCGGGAATGTAAATGCCGGGTTCGTCGGTGATGACCATGCCCTCCGCGCAGGGAGTGGGGTCCAGTTTGGAGAAGCGGGGCCACTCGTGAATCTCAAAGCCCACCCCATGGCCCAGGCCGTGGCCGAAGGTGCCGGGGTAGTCCTTTTCAATAATGTCCCGGGCAATCTTGTCCACGTCGCAGCAGCGCATGCCGGGCTTCACCTGGTCGATGACCGCCATGTGGGCCTGGAGCACCGTGTCGTACACGGCCTTCTGCTCCTGAGACACCTGGCCCAGGGCCACAGTCCGGGTCATGTCGGAGTTGTAGCCGTCCAGAAGAGCGCCGGTGTCCATGGTGATGAAATCGCCTTTCTGCACCTTGTTGTCGGAAGGGACCGCGTGGCACTGGGAGCCGTTTTTCCCGGCTGCCACAATGGCGCTGAACGCCATGCCCTCCGCGCCCTCTTTGCGCATGAAAAACTCGATCTCCAGCGCCAGTTCCCGCTCGGTGACACCCTCCTTGATAAAGGGCAGGATGTGCTGGAAGGCGGCGTCGGTAATGGCCTGGGAGGCCTCGATCTTCTTCACTTCCTCCGGGGACTTGATCACCCGCTGGTCCCGGATGGCGCTGTCCAGGGTATTGTCCAGAACCGCTTCGGCGCCCGCCTTGTGGAAGGCGTTCTCAAAGCGCCGGGCCTGGGCCACGGACAGCTGCTCGGTCTCCAGGAAGACCTCCTTCACCCCGTGCTTCTGGATCAGCTCTCCCAGCTTGTCCATCATGGACACAAAGCCCAGCACAGTGCAGTACTTGGCCTTGTAGCGGGCAGCCTCCTCATAGCGGAAGTCCATCAGCAGATAGGCTTCCTCCGCCGTGATGAGCAGCGCCCCGTCGCTGGAGGGGAACTGAGTGAAATAGCGGCGGTTTTTGGGGGAATACACCAGGGCAGCCTTCTGGCTGTCCCCGTGGATCACACGTTCTCTCAGTCGTTCCACAGGATTCTTCATTGCAAAAGATCCTTTCTCTTCCCAAATTTTTCCCGCAGGCCCTTTTCAAAGAACCTGCGCGCCCTGAAGGTGAAGCCGTCCTCTTCCTCCATGGGGGTCAGCAGCACGGATTTCATCCCGCACAGGTTGGCGCCCACAATGTCGGTGAAGATCTGGTCGCCGATGATAACGCACTCCCGGGGCTTCACCTTCAGTCGCCTGGCCGCCCGGAGGTAACCCACCGGCAGGGGCTTGATGGCAAAGCACAGGGTGTCCAGGCCGAACTTGACCCCGAAGGACTTCACCCGTTTTCTGTAATTGTTGGAGATGATAATCATCCGAAAACCGGCGTCGCCCATGGCGTGCACCCATTCCAGAGACCCCGGGGAAGGGGTGTGGGAAGTGTAGGTGGCCAGGGTGTTGTCCACGTCCAGCAGCAGGGCCTTGGCCCCCAGACTTCTCAGAAAATCCGGGGTGATGTCCGTAACCCGTTCCCGAACGGCAGTCGGCTGAAAGATGCCCATCGAACCTTCTCCTTGCCTAGTTTCTCGAAACAAAAAAGCGGGCGAACCGCCCGCTTTCAAGGTACTTGTGAGCAGCCTTATTTATACTTGCGCTTGCGAGCTGCTTCAGACTTTTTCTTGCGCTTGACAGAGGGCTTTTCGTAAGCCTCTCTCTTACGGACTTCCTGGATGACGCCTGCTCTCGCACACTGCTTTTTAAAGCGACGGAGCGCGCTGTCCAGAGACTCGTTTTCCTTGAGCCGGATCTCAGCCATTTATATCCCTCCCATCCGCCGTAAGGCAGGGGTTCTTTCGTCGTAGCACACCAGTACAACACAAACCATTATACTGTCCCTTCCCCCGGTTGTCAACCCCCTGTTTCGTTCATTTTTCCATGGATTTCCTTCCCGGCGGAAAAAAGTTTGGGAAACCTCCGGTTCCCCTTTTTACAGGTCCTTTAGAAACCGGGGCACCTGCCGGATGCTTTCCAGCACGGGCACTCCCGCCTGTTCCAAAAGCCTTCTGCTCTGGTGGCCCTGCTCCAGGAGCACGCAGCCGCAGCCCGCCTCTTTTGCCACTTCCCAATCGTGGAGGGTGTCCCCCACAAAGACAGCCCGGGCCGGGTCGATGCCTGTTTCCCGGAAGTAATTCCCCGCAAGGCCCGCCTTGCTGCAGGCATAGATATCGGAAAGCCCCAGCAGCGCCTGAAAGCTCCCGCCGATACCCTGCTCCGCCACCTGGCGCTCCAGCGTCTCCTGAGGAGAGGCGGACACCACCAGCTGGACGGCGCCCTCCCGGCCCAGGGCTTCCAGAACCTGCTCCGCTCCGGGGAACAGGCCGCATTCCCGGGAAGTCTGCCGGTACAGCCTGGTCCACTCCACCGCCAGCTCCTCAAAGGGCTCCCGGTCCAGATCCAGGCCCGCCGCTTCGTAGTACTCCCGCACGGGAAAGGTGAAAAGTTCCCGGTACCGCTCCACGCCTCCCAGCAGGGGAAGCCCCCGGGCAGCCAGCATCCGGTCCATCGCCTGCATGGCCGCGTCCACGTCGTTGAGCAAAGTGCCGTTCCAATCCCACACCACACAGGAAACCATCTTTTCCACCTCCCGCCTTTCCAGCCGCTTCCATCATACCACAAGTCCCCCCTTTTGAAAAGCCTGGTTTCTCCAAGACAAGCCGTCTTTTTGAAAGTTAACTCCCAGGAAAATGCAAATTATCCGTTGACAAAGTCCGTCTTCCGTATTATAATCTCTGGCAGACAGACAAAGGCGTCTGGATTTTCTGGGAGAAGTGTCCTCTCAGAAAGGCCCGGCGCCTTTTTTGTTTTTTCTTCAAAATGCAGGCTGGAATACCATTCCATGCATTTTGAAAACACTTTGGGAGTATGGGAAATTTTTCCGGAAGCTCTCCCCGCCGGGGGAGAAACCGGGAAAGAAAGGCAGGTCATCCACATGCTGCGAGAAGGTCTGGACGGCGTCCGCATTCCCTCCGGGTGCGCGGTCTCCGGCATTTTTTCCAAAAGCGGGCGGCGCCGCAGCGGCGAGGACATTATCCGGTCCATCGCTCTGATGCACGAGCGCTCCAACGGCCTGGGCGGAGGGTTCGCCGCCTACGGCATCTACCCCGAGTACAAACACCTTTACGCCCTCCATGTCTTTTACGAGGGCAAACGCCCCAAAGAACTCTGCGAGGAATTCATCAACGAGCACTTCGACGTGGTGAACCTTTCCAAGATCCCCACCCGGAAAAACCCCAGGATCAAGGACGAACCCCTGATCTGGCGGTATTTTGTGGAACCCCTTCCCACCAAGCTGGCGGAAAGCCAGCTGGACCAGGACACCTTCGTGTCACGGTGCGTCATCCGGGTGAACTCCCAGATCGACGGGGCCTACATCTTTTCCAGCGGGAAAAACATGGGGGTGTTCAAAGCGGTGGGCTATCCCGAGGACGTGGGGGACTTCTACCGGCTGGAGGATTACAAGGGCTACTGCTGGACAGCCCATGGCCGGTATCCCACCAATACCCCGGGCTGGTGGGGCGGGGCCCATCCCTTTGCCCTGCTGGACCGGTCTGTGGTCCACAACGGGGAAATTTCCTCCTACGACACCAACCGGCGCACCATTGAAATGTACGGCTACCAGTGCAACCTGCTGACGGACACGGAAGCCATCACCTATCTCATCGACTTTCTGGTGCGCCGCCGGGGCCTTTCCTACGAGGAGACCGCCAGCGTCATCGCCGCCCCCTTCTGGAGCACCATCAGCCGGATGGAGGAAAAGGAAAAAGCCCGGCTCACCTACCTGCGCAGCGCCTTTTCCGGAATGCTTATCACCGGGCCCTTTTCCATTCTGGTGGGCTTTAACGGGGGCATTATGGCCCTGAACGACCGGCTGAAGCTGCGGAGCATGGTGGTGGGGGAAAAAGGCGACGACGTGTACATCGCCAGCGAGGAGTCCGCCATCCGCGTGGTGGAGCCCCACCTGGACACCCTGTTCGCTCCCCGGGGCGGGGAGCCTGTGGTCTACCGGCTGAACCCTCCAGCGGAATGACCCCCATCTGTCATCACCTTACCCCGGCAGCCGCCGGGAGCGGAAGGAAGGTTACTCATGTCCATCAATTGGATCTATCCGGAATATGAAGTGGTGCGCAACCCGGACCGGTGCGTCAGCTGCCGGGTGTGCGAACGCCAATGCGCCAACGAAGTCCACCGGTACGACCCCGGTTTAAAGCGGATGCTGGCCGACGAAAGCAAATGCGTCAACTGCCACCGGTGCGTGGCCCTGTGCCCCACCCGTGCCCTGAAGATCGTGAGGACCGACCACGCCTTCCGGGAAAACGCCAACTGGTCCGGCCAGACCATCCACGAGGTGTACCGGCAGGCGGAGAGCGGCGGCGTGCTGCTTTCCTCCATGGGAAACCCCCAAAGCAGCCCCGTGTACTGGGACAAACTGCTCATCAACGCCTCCCAGGTGACCAACCCCTCTATCGACCCCCTGCGGGAGCCCATGGAGACCAAGACATTCCTGGGACGCAAGCCCACCCACATCCGCCGGGACAGCGAAGGGAACATTGTCCCGGACCTGCCGCCCCAGCTGGAGCTTTCCACCCCCATTCTGTTTTCCGCCATGAGCTACGGCTCCATCAGCTACAACGCTCACGAGAGCCTGGCCCGGGCGGCGGAAGAGCTGGGCATCTGCTACAACACGGGAGAGGGCGGCCTTCACAAGGACTTTTACAGGTACGGCCCCAACACCATTGTCCAGGTGGCTTCCGGGCGGTTCGGCGTCCACAAGGACTACCTGAACGCCGGGGCCGCCATAGAGATCAAAATGGGCCAGGGCGCCAAGCCCGGCATCGGGGGCCACCTGCCCGGCACCAAAATTGTAGGGGATGTGTCCCGCACCCGCATGATCCCCCAGGGCACCGACGCCATCTCCCCCGCCCCCCACCACGACATCTACTCCATCGAAGACCTGCGGCAGCTGGTCCAGTCCCTGAAGGAGACCACTCACCACGAGAAGCCTGTCATTGTGAAGATAGCCGCGGTGCACAACGTGGCGGCCATCGCCTCGGGCATTGCCCGCAGCGGAGCGGACATCATTGCCATCGACGGATTCCGGGGCGGCACGGGAGCTGCTCCCACCCGCATCCGGGACAATGTGGGCATCCCCATCGAGCTTGCCCTGGCCGCGGTGGACCAGCGCCTGCGGGACGAAGGCATTCGGGAAAACGTGTCCCTGGTGGCGGGAGGGTCCATCCGGTCCAGCGCCGACGCCCTGAAAGCCATCATGCTGGGAGCGGACGCGGTGTACATCGCCACGGCGGCGCTGCTGGCCCTGGGATGCCACCTGTGCCGCAGCTGCCACTCCGGCAAATGCAACTGGGGCATTGCCACCCAGCGGCCGGAACTGGTGCAGCGGCTGGACCCGGAGGAGGGCTCCCGGCGGCTGGTGAACCTGGTCCGTGCCTGGACCCACGAGATCAAGGAGATGATGGGCGGCATGGGCATCAACTCCATCGAGGCGCTCCGGGGCAACCGGCTGATGCTTCGAGGGGTGGGACTCACCGACACGGAGCTGCGGATTCTGGGGGTCCGCCACGCCGGAGAATAACGCTTTTCTCCGGGGCTGACTTGTAGTATACTAAAGGGGACAAAACCCAGGAAAGGCGGCGGCGCTATGCGCTATTCGGAAGCGGATATCCGGGAGTACATCGCGGATAACGACGTAAAATTCATCAAGTTCTCCTTCTGTGACGTGTTCGGCAGCCAGAAGATTATTTCCGTGCTGCCCTCGGTGCTGCCCCGGGCCTTCGCCCAGGGCATTGCCGTGGACGCCTCCCGGATCGAGGGCTTTTACAAGCCGGGGGACAGCGAGCTGTTCCTCTTCCCCGACACGGACACCATCTCCCTGCTGCCCTGGCGCCCCTCCCACGGGAGAGTGGCCCGGTTTTACTGCCGCATCAAGGACCAGGAGGGCAACGAGTTCGCCCAGGACGGCCGGAAGATCCTGCGGGACGCGGTGAAATACGCCAAAGCCCGGGGCATTCGGGTAAACTTTGGGGCGGAAAACGACTTCTACCTGTTCCAGACCGACGACCAGGGCGAACCCACAGACCTCCCCTTTGACAACGCCGGCTTTCTGGACGAGGCCCCTGAGGACCGGGGAGAGGATGTTCGCCGGGACATCTGTCTCACTTTGGAAGCCATGGGCATTGAGCCCCAGTATTCCCAGCACATCAGCGGGCCGGGGCAGAACCGCATCGACTTTGCTCCCGCGCCGGCCCTGCAGTGCGCGGACAATGTGATCACCTTCCGCTCGGTGGTGAAGATGATGGCGGTGCGAAACGGCCTGTGGGCAGCTTTTTCCCCCAAGCCCATCCCGGACCAGGCAGGCAACGGGTTCCGCATTGCCATGCGGCCCACCCGGGAGGGGCAGAGCTGCGCCGACGCCTTTCTGGCAGGGGTGCTGTGCCGCTTCCAGGAGATGGAGGTGTTCTTCAACCCCCGGGAGGAGTCCTACGAGCGGCTGGGCACCTTCGGGGCGCCGGACAGCGTGTGCTGGGCGGACACCGGCCGCATGAGCCTGATGCGCCGCAAGCCGGACGGGCGCATAGAACTTTCCGCCGCGGACGGCGCAGCCAACCCCTACCTGGCCTTCGCCCTGCTGATCTACGCCGGGGTAGATGGAGTGGAGCGAGGCCTCTCGCCGGAGGAGATCCCCACAGGACGCCCCCTGGCCCGGTCTCTGGCGGAAGCCAAGGCAGCCTGCCGGGAAAGCGCCTTTTTAAAGGGGATCCTTCCCAGGGAGATTCTCCGTGCTTACGCCGGGGCCTGAGGGAGTCCGGGGCGGGGACTGCCGGGTGCTTATCGCCTGTTCCGGTGAAAAAGGCAGGGACCAGTGGGAGAAACTGCTGGAGGACAGCGGCTTCCGGGACCTGGGGTTCGCCTCCAGCGGCGGGGAAGCCAGAAGGCTGCTCCTTTCCGGGGACTGGGACCTGCTGGTGGTAAACGCTCCCCTCCCCGATGAATTCGGCCACCAGCTGGCCATGGACGCCGCCCAGGAAGGGCGGGGCGTCCTTTTGGCGGTGAAGAACCAGCAGTGGGACGAAGTCAGCGCCCAGGTGGCCCCATGGGGTGTGCTGGCTCTGGGAAAGCCCTTTTCCAGGGGAATGTTTTCCCAGGCCATGGGCCTGCTCCTGGCCGGCCAGGCACGGGTCAAGCGGTACCGGGCGGAAAACGAGAAGCTCCGGGCCAAGCTGGAAGAGCTGCGGGTGGTCTCCCGGGCCAAATGCCTGCTGGTGGAGTATCTCCATCTGACCGAGGAGGACGCCCACAAGTATCTGGAGCGCCAGGCCATGGAGGAGCGAAAAACCCGCCGGGCCGTGGCGGAGGAAATTCTGGAAGAGTACGGTTGAGCGCCAAGGAAAGGAAGGACCTGCTTTGGAGGAGAGAAACCAGCTGGAAAAGCTCCATGAGGAATGCGCCGTGTTCGGGGTCAGCCTCAAGGAGGAGGGAGACTGCCTGGAAGCCCCGGGCATCTGCTACAACGGGCTGCTGGCCATGCAGCACCGGGGCCAGGAGGGGGCCGGCATTGCCGCGGCCAGGAACAACGCCATTCACTGCCGCAAAAACGTGGGGCTGGTAACGGAGGCGTTCCCTCCTCAGGAGATGGAAAAGCTTCCCCCTTCCCGGCAGGCCATCGGCCACGCGCGGTATTCCACCACAGGCTCCAACACGGTGGACAACGTCCAGCCTTTTGTGACGGAATACCTCACCGGACGCATTGCCACGGCCCACAACGGCAACGTGGTCAACGCCCGGGAAATCCGGACACGGCTCACGCCCTTCGGCCTGGACTTTTCCGCCACCAGCGACAGCGAGGTGATCTCCTCCCTTATCGCCTACAAAGCCCTCCGGTCCGGCGACCTGCTCACCGGGGTGAAAGAGGCGTGCAGGCTGCTGGTGGGAGCCTTCTCCCTGGTGGTGCTCTCCGGGGACGGAAAGCTGATCGCCATCCGGGACCCCAACGGCTACCGGCCCCTCTGCCTGGGGGAAAACGACTCCGGCGCGGCGGTGGCTTCTGAAAGCTGCGCCCTGGACAGCTGCGGGTTCCGCTTTGTCCGGGACATTCGGCCTGGGGAGGCGGTGGTCCTGGAAAACGGCAGGGTGGTCCACAGCGAGCTGTGCCTCCGGGCGCCCCGGCACAGCCTGTGCGTGTTCGAGTACGTCTACTTCGCCCGGCCCGATTCCGTCATCGACGGGCTGAGCGTCTACCAGGCGCGGCTCAACATGGGCCGGATGCTTGCAAAGGAGCATCCCGTGGAAGCGGACGTGGTGTGCGGCGTGCCGGACAGCGGCCTGGAAGCCGCCATGGGCTACTCCCTGGAAAGCGGCGTGCCTATAGCCACCGGCTTTGTGAAGAACCGCTACATCGGCCGAAGCTTCATCTTTCCCACCCAGGCCCAGCGGGAGAACGCGGTCAGCTTGAAGCTCAACCCCCTCCGGGCGGCAGTGGAGGGCAAGCGGGTGGTGCTGGTGGACGACTCCATCGTACGGGGGACCACCTGCGCCAGGATTGTGGAAGCTATGCGCCGGGCCGGTGCCAAGGAGGTGCACCTGCGGATCTCCTCCCCGCCGTTTACCCACACCTGCTATTTCGGCACAGACATCGGCAGCCAGGAGAACCTGATTGCCAACCAGCTTTCCCTGAAGGAAATTGAGAAAAAGACCGGGGCCGACACATTGGGGTATATCAGTGTAGAGGGGCTGCTGGAGGCCTGCCGGGGCAGCGGCTTGGAGCTCTGCACTGGGTGCTTCACCGGCAGGTACGCCACCCAGGTGGACCACGCCTCCAAGGACGCCTTGGAGCAACCACAGCCCAGCCGTCCCGCGTAAAAGCAAAACCAGGAGCCGGAATACAGCTCCTGGTTTTTTCATGGCTCCTTACAGGTTTTCCGGCTGCCAGTCCTTGCACACGTCCACCCATTCCGCGAAGCGGGAGGTTTTCTCCAGCTCCGGAATGGTCAGCTGGATGGCGGAATTCCCGCTGCCGCAGGCGGGAAACACCGTGTCAAACCGCTTCAGGGACTGGTCCAGGTAGACCTGCACCCCGGCCTTCACGGCGAAAGGACACACCCCGCCCACAGGATGGCCCACCAGGTCCACTGCCTGCTGGGGGGTAAGCATCTTCGCCTTCTGATGGAACCGGGCCTTGTACTTGGCGTTGTCCACCTTGGCGTCCCCTGCCGCCACAATGAGAATGGGCTCCTCCCCCACCAAAAACGACAGGGTTTTGGCAATGCGGGCGGGCTCGCAGCCCAAAGCTGCGGCGGCAAGCTCCACCGTGGCGCTGGACTCCTCCAGCTCCCGCACTTTTTCCTCCATGCCAAACTGAGAGAGATATGCTTTTACATCTGCTACGGACATAGGAAAGACTCCTTTCTCGTCACACTCTTTGTTGCGCCGCTCCTCAATTTGCGGTATACTATAAAAAAGATCAGGTTATTCAACCATCAGAGAGGAGCATTTTATGGCAAGCGACTGCCGGTTCGCCGTGCTCATCGACGCGGACAACGTGTCGGTTAAATACATCAAAATCATCCTGGATGAGATCTCCAAAGACGGGATCGCCACCTACAAGCGCATTTACGGGGACTGGACCAATCCGTCCCTCATCTCCTGGAAAAGCGCCCTGCTGGACAACTCCATCATCCCCATCCAGCAGTACAGCTACACCACCGGGAAAAACTCCACCGACTCCGCCATGATCATCGACGCCATGGACATTCTCTATTCCGGTCAGGTGGAGGGCTTCTGCCTGGTTTCCTCCGACAGCGACTTCACCCGCCTGGCCTCCCGGCTGCGGGAATCGGGCATGACGGTGATCGGCATGGGCGAGAGCAAAACCCCCAACTCCTTTATCGCCGCCTGCAACAAGTTCAAATACCTGGACATCCTTTCCGCCGCCGACGAGGAGGAGCCCGAGGAGGCCCAAAAGCCGGAGGCCGTCAAGAAGGCGCCCCAGAAGAAAACTCCCGCCCGCAAGACTGCTTCCCAGAAGAAGGCCAAGGAAGAGCCCAAGCCCGAAAAAGAGCAAAAGCCTGCCCCCGCCCCCCAGAAGCAGCAAAAGGACATCGAGGAGCCCCGCACCAGCCTGCGCACCATCCGCCGGGCGCTGCGGACCATTGTCCGAGAAAACTCCGACGAGGACAACTGGATCATCATCGGAAAGGTGGGGAACCTGCTGGGCAAGCGCTACCCCGATTTCGACGTGCGCAATTTCGGCTTTTCCAAGCTGACGCCCTTCCTGGATTCCCTGGATATGTTCGAGATCAAGAGCGAGCGCAAGGACAACAACAGTTCTCCCCAGATGTACGTCCGCCTGAAATGATCCCTTCCCCTGCCGCAGCCGCGGCGGGGGATTTTTTATTTCAGCAGCTTCTCGTAGGCCAGCCGCTCTCCTCCGTCCTCCAGGTAGATGATGCCCCGGTACTCCAGGCCGTTTTTCTCCATGACACGCTGCATCACCTTGTTGTCCCGGTGGGTGTCTCCCCGGAGGACCGTCAGGCCCCGCTGCCGGGCCTCTTCCTCCAGCTGCCGGAAAAACAGCCCGGGCACGCCTTTGCCCTTGCAGGACCCAGCCACGGCAATCCGGTGGAGAAAGGCGTACTCCTCCGGCTGGGCGGCCCAGGCCCCCTGGTAAATAGTCCGATAGGTGGGTTCCCGGCCCACGCCCAGATAGGCCGTGGCCACCACCGCTCCTTCCTCCTCCGCCACCCAGGACATGCCCTGAGCAACGTCCGCCTGGAAGGTCTCCCCGTTGGGGTAGCCATCCTGCCATTGGTCCACTCCGTTGTGCCGGAGAAACTCCTGGGCCTCCCGGTACAGCGCCTCCACAGCGAGAGCATCCTCCCACACCGCTTTTCGCAGTTTCATGCAGATCCTTCCTTTCCCAAATCATATCCCTCCTATGATAACAATTTCCTCTTGTTTTTTCAACCAAAACCAGGTATAATATAGTTTGTCAGCCGCAAACCACTCTTCGGGCGCTTTGCTGCTGACAGGAACCACACAGTGCTAACATCCGCGGACGGCGGGCAGGCGGCTTCCTCAAAGGGAGCGAGCAAGGCAAGCGAATCCGCGGCTTGGGTCCAGCGTCAACTTAGAGACGCAGTTACTCAATTACACAGCACCATATACCGCGGACGGCGGGCAGGCGGCTTTCTCAAAAGGGAGCGAGCAAGGCGAGCGAATCCGCGGCTTGGGTCCAGCGTCACGCTGGGGGGCAGAGGATACGGTGGAATATGGGAGCGGGCAGGTCTGCGCGGCGGGACGCCGTGAACCATGTCAGGCGGGGAACCGAGCAGCATTAAGCGGCAGTTCCCGGGCGATGCAGG
>CALWCD010000069.1 GCA_944376265.1 uncultured Clostridia bacterium
GTGTCGTTGGTGTGGGCGGCCACGCGGTCCACGGCGCCCGCCACTGTGACCATGCCCTGGTCCGTGGGGATCTTCAGGGGCGGGGCGTCCTTGCCGTAACCCAGGCTCCACTCCAGCCGCTCCGGGACGAACTGGCTCTGGGCAAGCTCCTCCTCCACGTGGCGGATCAGCTTGCAGGCAGAGGCGGAAAGCCGTTCCAGCCGGTACTTTTCCCGGCTGCTGAGCAGCTCCGGCCCTCCCAGGTTCTCCCTGGTGTACTGGAGCACCAGCTCGTCCACCCTGGCCTCCAGCTCCTCCTGGGTCCACCCGGCCCGGGTCTCCCGGTCCTCCCGGAACACCTTCTCAAACAGGAAGTGCATCAATGTGCCGTACTGAAGCACGTCCACCTCGGCGGTGCGCCGCTCTTTGGCACCCAGACCGTACTTGCAGAAATACTGGAACCGGCACTGGTAAAAGGTCTCCACCTGGGTGGGGGAGAAAAAGGGATGCTCCCCCACCAGCCCTCTGGTCAGGGCAGGGTCCGTCACCCGCTGCTCCCGGGCGCCGGAGGCCCGCTCCAGAGATTCCACCCGGCCCCGGTACTCCGGGTCTCCCTCAAACAGCAGCCGGAAGGCCCCGGAGGCGGCGTCCGTCTCCCGGAAGCGGGCGGCCATCCTGGTAAAGGCGGCCTCCTTGGAGTCGGCAAAATACTCGTCGGGCAGGTCCCTCAGAGGCTTGAGCCCGGGGAAAATGCCCAGCAAAGCGGAAACCAGCTCACTGGGCTCCTTGTCCTCCCCGTCGGCGGACCGGGGCCAGGTCATGTACAGCCGCTGGGAGGGAGCGCAGGCCACGGAATAGGCCAAGTACCGCTCTTCCATGGTGCGCTGCTCCAGAGGGTCGCCCAAGGGAAGGTCCCGGGCAATGAGCTCCCGCCGTTCCGCGTCGGAGAACGCACCGCTGGTCCTGGGCGCCAGAGGGAATTCCCCCTGGGCCACCCCGATGAGAAACGCCGCCCGGGGCGAGGACTGGCGCACCTGCTCCGCGGTGCCGAAGAGCACCTGGTCCAAGGTCTGGGGGATCTCCGACACGTCCTCCCCGGCGATGACTTCCTTCAGCAGCTGGCCGAACCGCTCCCGGGAAACAGGCTTGTCCCCCAAAATGGCCCGCATCTGGTCCAGAGTCTCCATGAGCAGGTCCCAGATGCGCAGCTGCTTCTGAGAGAGGGCGTCCTCCCCCGCCTCCTCCAGGGCTAGGCAGTACTGGGGCAGGTTTTCCTCCATGCCGTAGGCCGTCAGCAGCAGATACACCGCCTGAGCAAGCTCCGCTCCCGCGGCGTTTTTTGTGCGGGACTCAAACCGCTCCAAGGGACCTATGAGCCGCTGACGCAGGGAATTCAGCCGGGCAAGCTCCAGCCGGTCCTCCTCTGTCAGCTCCTTGCCGAAGCCCTGGGGATGGCGGACAAATTCCTGCCGCCAGGCGGCGCCGGTGATCTTCCACAAATAGGCGTAGTTTTCCAGGTCGGAAATCTCCTGGGTGGTGAACCCGGACACCCCGGTCTTCATCATCTCCAGCAGGGCCTCCGTTTGAAATCCTGTGCCCACCGCCTGAAACGCCCCCAGGACAAACCGGGTGACAGGCTCCCCGTCCACCTTGGCGGGCTGGGAGACAAAGCAGGGAATGTCCCGCTTTTTCAGGGCGGCGTCAAGACAGCCGTAGTACCGCTGGGGGTCCCGGCAGATAATGGAGATCTCCCGGTAGCGGTAGCCCTCCTCCCTCACCAGTTTCCGGATGGTGGCCGCCACGAATTCCGCCTCCTCGTAGGGGTCCTTGGCCTCAAACAGGGTAATGCCTTCCTGGTCGGGAGAGGTCATGGCCTCCCCGGCGCAGAACAGCTGGGCCTCCACCAGCTTCAGGTTTTCGTTTTGGAACCGGGGGGCGCCGGTGAGCGTCACCGGAGGCTGGACCCGCACCCCGTTTTCCTGAGCCGCGGCGGTAAGGCGGCGGCGGGTGCGGTCCACCAGGGCAAACAGTCCGGTGCCTGTGTCGTCCAGGCCGTCTGTGCACAGGGCCACCACCACCTGGTCCGCGCTGAGGAGAATCTGGGTGAGCACCGCCATTTCCTGGGCGGTGAAGCCCTCGAAGGAGTCCACCGCCACGGTGCAGCCTGCGAAGAAATCGCTGGTCTCCAGGGCCTGGGCAAGCCTTGTCAGGTCGTCCCGGGTGTCCAGATAGGAGGCGGCCACCAGGGCTTCGTATGTATCGTACAGCAGCGACAGCTCCGAGAGCTTTTTCCCCAACCCTCGGTCCCCCAGGTCCTTGGAGGCCTGGAGCAGTTCCCGGGGGGAGATGCCGCACATTTTCATCTCGTTGACGGCGGTGAGCATCACGTCGTTGATGCGGCCGCTTTTGGCCGCGGCGGCATACACCTCCAGCCGGTCCTGGCAGGCTTCCACTGCCGAAGCCATAAGAATGCGCCGGCCCCCGTCGCTGAGCCTGCGGCCCACGGCGCCTCCCTCTTTCCGGAACACCGCTTCCGCCAGCCGGGTAAAGCTGTACACGGGGATGGAATTTCCCCGCACCGGCCCCGCCAGGCGCAGCATGGCCTTTTCCGTCTCGAAGGTGTACTGCTCCGGGACGATCATCACCGTGCCCCCGAACCCTGTCCGGCTCCGGTCCGCCAGCATCCGCCGCAGATAGTCCGTCTTGCCGCTTCCGGCACGTCCCAACACAAATTGAAGCAAACCCGCTCTCTCCTTTCCCGCCCTGCAGCCGGCGCTTCCCGCCTGGTGCGGCAGAAGCCCGTCCATTGCCCCCATTATACCACAAAGAGATGGGCGGGAAAAGGTCCATCACCCCCGCAGCCACTCCCGCAGAGCCTCCCACAGTTCCACCGCTTTGAACTTCACCTGATACCCTTGGGGCGACTTCACAATTTCCCGCTCGGTTTCCGGCAGAGCCAGAAGGGGCTCCTCTCCGTCCCCGGCGGCGGGCAGGCACAGGGAGGGAAATACCACGCACCACCAGTTGTGGCCTTTCCCCTCGCCCAAAGTGACCCGCAACGTCCGGTACCGGCCGGCGGGCAGCCGGAACGAGCCGTAGTCCCGGGTGGGAAAGTACATTTCCGTCATCTGGACTTTGGCGGAGTAGTCCATCCCCTGCTCTTCCAAGGTCTCCCGGGCAGCCTCCCCCAGGGACTCCAAATGGGTGCACAGCAGGGAGCTTGCCTCTTCCATGGACTGGGCGCCTTCGTACCACCGGGAAGCCTCCTGAAGCACCGCGTCCCGCACTTTCAGTTTCACCGCCTGGTCCTCCCCCGAGTCGGAATGGGCCACCACGTGGAGCCGCACCACGTTTTCCGGCAGTCCGCCGCAGGCGGCGGCAAAGGGGAAAAAGCTGGCAACCACCGCCAGCACAAACCCACAGACCAGGGCTTTTCCCAACAGATTCCGCTTTTCTCTATGTTCCAGCGCTTTCATGGCAGATCCTTCCTTTTCCAGTTTCTGGAGAGAGTATGGCCCAGTTTTTCCCTCCTTATGCCAAGGCATTTGACAAGGATGGTATAATACCGGTAAGCGCTCTGCCGAGCCAACACATTTACGGGAAATAGAAAGGTCACCGCTATGCTGGATTTTCTTTTAGACGCCCTTTTGGACACTGTTAAAACCCTGCCATTCCTATTTGGCGCCTATCTGCTTATCGAATTTCTGGAGCACCGGGCCAGCGAAAAGCTTACCGGCGCTCTGGCCAAACTGGGGCCCTTCGGCCCGGTGGGGGGCTCCCTGCTGGGGCTGATCCCCCAGTGCGGCTTCTCCGTGGCCGCCGCCAACTTCTACGCCGGACGGCTGATCACCCCGGGCACCCTGGTGGCGGTGTTCCTGGCCACCAGCGACGAGGCCCTGCCCATTCTCCTGTCCCACCCGGGGGCTCTGCCGGACCTGCTGCTGCTTTTGGGGGTGAAGCTGGTCTCCGGCATTGTGTTCGGGCTGCTCACCGACCTGCTTTGGAAACGCCTTCCCAACCGGGAAACCCAGCCTCCCTTTGAGGACCTGTGCCGTGACTGCGACTGCGAACACCACGGCATTGTCCATTCCGCCCTGGTGCACACGGTGCGCATCGCTCTGTTCCTGCTGGTGGTCAACCTGGTGCTGGGCGGGGCCATCCACCTGGTGGGGGAGGACCGGATCTCCCAGGTGCTGCTCTCCGGCAGCGTGTTCCAGCCTCTGGTGGCGGGGCTTATCGGGTTTATCCCCAACTGCGCTGCTTCCGTCATCCTTACCGAGCTGTACCTGTCCGGCTCCCTGTCCTTCGGGGCGGTGGTGGCGGGTCTGTGCACCGGAGCGGGGCTGGGCCTGGCGGTGCTGTTCAAGTACAACCGCCACTGGAAGGAAAACCTGCTGCTCACCGCCTTCCTTTACGTGGGCGCGGTGGCCACCGGCCTGGTGTGCGGGGCACTGTTCGGATAAGGACACAAAAGTCAAAAGGGACGCCGCTTGACTTACGGCGTCCCTTTTTTATGAAATGCTACCGCCCGGTTTTCCCGGCCTGTTCCCGTCTGCCCTCCCGCTTGGCGTAGAGCACCGACCCAATGGCAGCGGCAGTAACGGCGGCACAGGAAACAGCCGTCATCCAGGTCTCCGGCAGCAGGACGGACACAAGGCAGACCGCTCCCGCCCCCAGAAACAGCTTCCCGCCCAACTTCTGGCTCTTCGCCCAGACGGTCTCGCTCTCCAGGGTCTCTTTGGTGCGCACCCCCAGCAGAAGGTTCCGCTTGGCCCGGGGCATCACCCCACCCAGCACCATCAGCACCAGTCCCAGCACGAAAAACAGGACCCGCAGGCTCAGCCCCGGCACCTGCCACAGCTGCTCCACCTCTCGGAAGGAGGTGTACAGGAAAAAGGCGTTCAGGGCGTTGAACACCAGCAGGCTTGCCACCCCGCAGAGAGCCACGGCAAACCGGCTTTTCCTGCCGGCTCCCTCCTGCCGGGAGGCCAGTTTGACCATTCCCAGCATGAACAAACCAAAGGGAAGAACGATCCCGGGAAGAATAAAAGACTCGTACTTGCTTCCCCACCGGTCCACCTGCCCGGAAGCCCCGTAGTGGGCGGGGATGGTATCCGGCAGGAACCAGAGCACAGCGATGGCGCTCATCACCAAAGGCAGCAGGGTCAGCACGCCGAACACCAGCCACAGTTTCCAGCCCAGCTTGTTCTGTTTCACGAAAGGTCCCTCCTCTCAAAAGTCATTGCCGTTCCGGTCTGTCCCCAGGTCAATGGCCTGAAAGAAAAAGCCCGGCAGACCGCCAGGCTTTTCGTGGAACTCTTCGTGTTCACTTATCCGGGATGAACTCCCAGCCGTGGTCCAGGGGACGGGCCAGATACAGCCGTCCCTTGCCCTCCAGCTCCTGGGAACAGGCCCGGGCGGCCTCCTCGGAATCGAAAATGCCGAACACCGCGGAGCCGCTGCCGGTCATGCTGGCGCCAAATGCCCCGCTGCCCAGCATCACCCGCTTGATCTCCCGCACCTGGGAAAGCTTCATGGTCTCGTCGAACCGGTTGGCCAGCCCTTCCCCAATGCGCCGCAGGTCCCCGCCGGAAAGCAGGGAAATCATCCTGTCCGTGGCCTGGGCCCGGGAAATGGGGAACTGGTCGATGAGCGCGTAGGCCCGGGGAGTGCTCATGCCGGCAGGGGGCTTGCACAGCACCAGCCAGCAGTCGGGCATGGCAGGGGCCCTCTCCACCTGCTCCCCGATGCCCTTGCAGCGGCAGGTGCCTCCTGCCACGCAGAAGGGCACGTCCGCCCCCACTTTGGCCCCCAGCTCCACCAGGGTCTCCAGGGGGAGGTTTGCTTTGAACATGCGGTTCAGCCCGTGGAGCACCGCGGCGGCGTCGGCGCTGCCGCCCCCCATGCCCGCCCGGCTGGGGATGTACTTCCGTATGTTGATGGACAGCCCCTGGCCGGTGATGCCGCAGTGCTGGAAAAAGTACTGGGCCGCCCGGAAGGCAGTGTTTTTGGTGTCCACCGGCAGGTACTCCCGGTTGCAGAACAGCCGGATGCCCGGTTTGTTGATCTTCTTGATCTCGATCTCATCCCACACGGAGACGTTCTGCATCACCGTGTCCAGAGTGTGATATCCGTCCTCCCTGCGCCCGGTGATGTCCAGGGTCAGGTTGATCTTGGCGAATGCCTTCAGTTTCATAGGTCGCTCCGTTCTTGGGCCGGCAGTCCCGGCCTCTCTTTTTCGCTCCTGTTATCTCCCGTCAGAAGTGCAGCAGGCTCCACCGCCGGATGTCGATGACGTGCTTGGGGCACATCTCGTGGCAGCAGAAACACCGGATGCACTGTTTGTAATCGATAACCGCCTTCCCCTCCCGGATGGCGATGGTGTGCTGAGGGCAGCTTTCCGCGCACTTGCCGCAGCCCACGCACTCTTTTCTGCGGATTTTTGGTGCGGGGGTGGCAAGGCGCTTGGCCGCCGGCCGCAGAAAAGCGGGAACCCGGTCCAGAAAGTCCGTGCTGGAGGCCTTGGCCTTTACAAAGTCCGGCTGGGCCAGAGTCTCCACCTGTTCCTTGAGCAGCTGGCACTCTTTGGGGGAAATGGGCCCCAGCCCCCGGCGGTGGGCCTCTTTCAGCATCAGTACGCTTTCAGGCTCCAGCCCAATGAGGGCCGCCCCGCACACGTCCAGGGCGTAGGGGCTTTTGGAGGCTCCCAGCACCCCCGCCTTCCGGGGAGAGCCGCCGGTGGGGCCGTTGCCCTCCATGGCCAGGATACCGTCCAAAAAGCACAGGTCGGGCTTTAAAAAATCGCACAGGTCCACCAGCATCTCGGAGAAGGGCTGCTTCTCCGGGAACCGGCAGTGGAGCTCCGGCTTCTGCAGGCCGGGCACCGCTCCAAACAGGTTTTTCACCGCCCCGGAAAAGCCCACCATGGAGTGGGTTTTCAGCTTTGCTAGGTCGATCAGGTAGTCCCGGGTGAGGAAGGGCTCCACCACGGACAGCTGGCGGCAGCGCACCGCTCCGGGCAGGGAGACCTCCCTGCTTTTGCACTCCGTGTACAGGGTGAACCCCCAC
Source organism: uncultured Clostridia bacterium (assembly GCA_944376265.1). Classification (GTDB taxonomy): domain Bacteria; phylum Bacillota; class Clostridia; order Oscillospirales; family Acutalibacteraceae; genus Acutalibacter. Next base: position 7,048 of record CALWCD010000069.1, read on the forward strand.
TCTTTGGCCATGTCCGCGTAGCCGCAGCCCCGGAACACGGCCTTCATGGCCGCCGGGGTGTAGGGCCCGCCGGGACTCTCCGCGATGATCACCTCGCCGCCCGCCTTTTGAACGCACCTGCCCACGGCGGCCACCAACGCCGGGTGGGTGGCAATGGCCGCCTCCGGCTTGGAGCTCATCACCAGATTGGGCTTGATGACCACCTGCATGCCGGGCTTTAACTCCTCCCAGACGCCCAGGGCGGTGAAGGCCTCCTCCACCTGGCGCAGCAGTTCCTCCGGGGCGTAGCCGCCGCACCGGGAGAGCCATACCCGCTGGCTCACAGCTCTTTCAGGAACGCTTCCATGCGCTCCAGGGCTTCAATGATGTGCTTGGTGGAGTAGCAGTAGGAGATGCGCACAAAGCCCTCGCCGCAGGCGCCAAAGGCGTCCCCCGGCACCACCGCCACCCGCTGGGAGCGGATGAGCCTCTCGCAGAACTCCATGGAGGTGAGCCCGGTGGAACGCACCGAGGGGAACACGTAGAAAGCCCCCTCCGGCTCGAAGCACTTCAGGCCCATGGAATTCAGGCCGTCCACAATAAGCCGGCGGCGCATGTCGTACTGTTTTTTCATGTATTCAATGTCGTCGTCCCCGTTCTTCATGGCCTCGATGGCGGCGTACTGGCTCATGGTGGGGGCGCTCATAATGGCGAACTGGTGCAGCTTTGTCATCAGCCCGATGATCTCCTTGGGGCCGGCGGCGTAGCCCATGCGCCAGCCGGTCATGGCATGGGACTTGGAAAAGCCGTTGACCAGGATGGTCCGCTCCTGCATGCCGGGAATGGCGGAGAAGGCCGTGTGAGGCTCCGCGCCATAGGTCAGGGAAGCGTAGATCTCGTCGGAGAGCACCAGCAGGTTGTGGCGCTCCACCACCTGGGCCACCGCCTCCAGGTCCTCCCGGCGCATGACGGCGCCGGTGGGGTTGTTGGGATAGGGCAGCACCAGCAGCTTTGTCTTGTCGGTGATTTTCTCCTCCAGCTCCTGGGCGGTGAGGCGGAACTTGTTCTCCGCCTTTGTCTCGATGATCACCGGCACGCCCCCGGCCATTTCCGTAATGGGCACATAGCACACAAAGCTGGGCTCGGGGATGAGCACCTCGTCCCCGGGGTTGACCAGGGAGCGGATGCACAGGTCGATGGCCTCGCTGCCGCCCACGGTGACCAGAATCTCCGACTCGGGGTCGTACTTCACCGTGTAGTGGCGTTCCAAAAAGTTGGAGATCTCCGCCCGCAGCTTTAAAAAGCCCCGGTTGGGGGTGTAGCTGGTACGGCCCTTCTCCAAAGACTGAATTCCCTCCTCCCGGATATGCCAGGGGGTGTGGAAATCGGGTTCTCCCACGGAAAGGGAGATCACGTCGTCCATTTCGTTGGCAATGTCGAAGAATTTCCGAATGCCCGAAGGCTTGATCCTCTTCACATTGCGGTTGACCAAATTCTCGTAATCAATCACACAGATTGCTCCCTCTCTCGTCAATTTCCTCATAGTCCCCGGCGAAAATCACGCCGCCGTCCTTGTACTTGGTGAGCACGAAATGGGTGGCGGTGGACAGCACCCCGTCGATGGTGGCCAGGCGCTTGGACACGAACATGGCGATGTCCGACATGGTCTTTCCCGTCACGGTGACGGCCAGGTCGTAGCCGCCGGACATCAGGTACACGCTCTCCACCTCGGGGAAGTTCATCACCCGGCCGGCGATCTCGTCGAAGCCGGTGTCCTTCTGGGGAGAGACCCGCAGCTCGATGAGGGCGGTGGCACGGGGCACCTCCGTGCGCTCCCAGTTGATGAGGGCATGGTATCCCTTGATGACGCCCTCCTTCTCATACCGCTTCACGGCCTTCACCACGTCCTCCTCTTTCTCGCCCAGCATCACTGCCAGTTGAGCGGGAGTGAGGTCGGCCTGGTCCTGCAAGAGTTCCAAAAGCTGTTCCATTGCCATGATGTAAGTTCCTCCTTCTCTGATTGCTGAAAACGGTCTTTTACAAACTGAGCCGCTCTTTAGAGAACATCACTCCAAAGGCAGCAGAAGGGGCCTGCGCTGCTCGTACAGGGCAAAATACCGGAACCCCGCCTCTTTCAGCAGGTCCATGCCCTCATCGATGCCCCGGCCCAGGTCTTTCGTGGAATGGGCGTCAGAGCCCAGGGTCACCAGCTCTCCCCCCAGCTCCCGGTAGCGGCGCAGCAGGGGCAGGTCCGGCAGGGTGCGGCCGATCTTCTGCCGCAGGCCCGAGGTATTCACTTCCAGGGCCTTGCCGTTCTGGATCAGCGCCCGGAACACCTGGTCAATGGCCTCCTGGTGGCGTTTCAGGTCCACCGGAATGCCGTGGTCCCCCTCGATGTACCGAAGGGGATAGGTCAAGTGGCCCAGGGAGTCGAACTCTCCCCACCGGATCACCTCCAGCTCTTCCTCCCAGTAGGTGGCAAGCAGCTGGTCAATGTACCCTGGCTCCAGCTGGGAGTAGTCCAGGTAGAAGAAATCCTCGAACCCCCGGATGTTGTGGATGGACCCGATGATGAAGTCGTAGTCCCGGCCGGCCAGGGCCTCCCGGGCGGCGGCCTCGTCCTGGTTGGGCTGGCCCAGCTCGATGCCCCGGTAGAAGCGGGGCAGGTTCTCCCCTTCCCGGGGAAGCTGGGCGGCCATCTCCTCCCAGGCCCGCTGCACCCGGGGGCGGTAGCGGGTGGGGAACTTCTGGCACTCGCAGTGGTCGGTGAGGGTGTGGGCCCACAGCCCCAGCTCTCCCGCCCGCAGGCGCATCTCCAGCACGCTGTTGTCCCCGTCGGGGGAGCAGTTGGAGTGGTTGTGACAGTCACAGGCAAAATGATATCTCAAAAAGGCGGCACATCCTTTCCCAGGCAAAAAACCAAGAACCAGCGCCTAGCCAGACGCTTGAAGGCTATTTTACCACAATTTCAGGGAAAAGGGAAGGAAGAAAGGGAAAAAACCGTTTCCAAGCTTGACAGGAGGGGCCGCTTGCCCCATAATGAACCACAAAGAGACAGCGAAAGGAAGGAACCCTATGGATAAAATGGAAAAAGCGGTCATCACCGTGATCGGAAAAGATATGGTGGGCATTCTGGCGAAGGTGTCCAATATGTGCGCGGAGAAGGACGTGAACGTGCTGGAGGTGACCCAGTCCATCCTCCACGACATGTTCGTCATGGTCATGCTGGTGGACATCACCCACGCCACGGTGAAGGTGGCCGACCTGGCCGATACCTTCGATGCCCTGGGCGAATCCCTGAACCTGAAGATCCACGTGATGCACGAGGACATCTTCAACTCCATGCACCGCATCTGAAACCGCGGGCTCTCCCAAAATCGCATGTGAAAGGAGCTTCCTTTTTTGAATACCAACGAGATCCTGGAAACGATCAATATGATCGACAACGAGGACTTAGACGTCCGCACCATCACCATGGGCATCTCCCTGCTGGACTGCATCGACCCCGACCCGGAGCGGGCCGCCCAGAAGGTGTATGACAAAATCTGCCGCTACGCCCAGAACCTGGTGAAGGCCGGCGAGGACATCTCCCGGCAGTACGGCATCCCCATTATCAACAAGCGAAACTCCGTGACCCCCATCGCCACGCTGGCCGGAGCCTGTCCCTCCGCTTCCCCCATCCGCTTTGCAAAGGCTTTGGACAAGGCCGCCCACACCGTGGGAGTCAACTTCATCGGCGGCTACTCCGCATTGGTCCACAAGGGCTTCGGCCCCGGGGACTACGCTTTGATCGAAAGCATCCCCCAGGCCCTGGACGAGACGGAGCTGGTGTGCTCCTCGGTGAACGTGGGCACCACCAAGGCGGGCATCAACATGGATGCGGTGGAGAAAATGGGCCGCATCATCCTGGAGACCGCCCAGCGCACCGCCGACCGGGAGTGCATCGGCGCGGCCAAGCTGGTGGTGTTCTGCAACGCCCCCGAGGACAACCCCTTCATGGCCGGCGCCTTCCACGGCCCCGGCGAGCCCGACTGCGTTATCAACGTGGGCGTTTCCGGCCCCGGCGTGGTCCGGGCGGCCATCAAGAAGCACGGGGACGGCTGCACTCTCACGGAGATTGCCGAGCTGATCAAGCGCACCGCCTTCAAGATCACCCGCATGGGCCAGCTGGTGGCCCAGGAGGCCTCCCGGCGGCTGTGCGTGCCCTTTGGCATTGTGGACCTTTCCCTGGCTCCCACCCCCGCTATTGGGGACAGCGTGGCTTACATCCTGGAGGGCATGGGCCTGGAGCAGTGCGGCGCTCACGGCACCACCGCCGCCCTGGCCCTTTTGAACGACGCGGTGAAGAAGGGGGGCGTCATGGCCTCCTCCAGTGTGGGCGGCCTGTCCGGCGCCTTTATCCCCGTCACCGAGGACGCCGGCATGATTGAGGCCGCCCGCTCCGGCTGCCTGACCTTGACCAAGCTGGAGGCCATGACCGCCGTGTGCAGCGTGGGCCTGGACATGATTTGCATCCCTGGGGACACCCCGGCGGAAATCATCTCCGGCATCATCGCCGACGAGGCCGCCATTGGCATGGTCAACTCCAAGACCACCGCCGTGCGAGTCATCCCCGCCGTGGGCCGCAAGGCCGGCGAGGAGCTGGACTTTGGCGGCCTGCTGGGCAAGGGCCCCATTATGGAGGTAAACCCCGCCAGCCCCGCGGAGTTCATCCACCGGGGCGGGAAAATCCCCGCGCCCATGCAGAGTTTGAAAAACTAAAGAGGGCACAGCCAAAAAGAGCGCTTTCCCGGCGCTCTTTTTTGTTTCCTTGGGGCCGGGCGCAATTCCCTGTTGACTTTTCAAAAAATGTGATATAATACCAGAAAAACATCAAAAACCCATCTACACTTTTTTGGAAGCGAGGAATGCTATGAAAAAGAACCCCCGTCCCAAGCCCACCCGGGAGGAGCGCCGCCAGCGCGCCCGGGACATCCGCGCCCAGGCCAAGCAGGATGTGCGCAAGCACCCCCTTCTGTTCACCATCTATGTGGTGCTGCGTTTCCTGGTGCTGGCGGTGCTGGTGCTGGAGGCTGTTAAGGGCGATTACTACAACGTCTTTCTCTGCGTGCTCACCTTGGTGCTGTTTATGATTCCCACCTTTGTGGAGTACCGGCTGCACATCGACGTGCCAAACACCTTGGAAATCATCATCCTTCTGTTTATCTTCTCCGCCGAGATTTTGGGAGAGATCCAGGAGTATTACCTGCTGTTCCCCTTTTGGGACACCATGCTCCACACCATCAACGGCTTTTTGATGGCCGCCATCGGCATCGCCATGGTGGATATCCTCAACCGCTCCCGGAAGTTTAAGGTGCGGCTCTCCCCGGCCTTTGTGGCTTTGGTGGCCTTTTGCTTCTCCATGACCGTGGGGGTGGTGTGGGAGTTCTTCGAGTACGGCATGGACGTCTTTTTCCACACGGACATGCAGAAGGACACCTGGATAAACACCATCTACTCTGTCAGCCTGAACCCCGAGGGCCGCAATGTGGCCCAGCACGTGGCCGTGGACAGCGTGGTGGTCAACGGGGAAACCTGGCCCGGCTACCTGGACATTGGCCTGCACGACACCATGAAGGACTTGTTCGTCAACTTTGTGGGCGCGGTGATTTTCTCGGTGATCGGCGCGCTGTA
>CALWCD010000070.1 GCA_944376265.1 uncultured Clostridia bacterium
GTCATCTGTTTATCCATGGTCTTATTATATCACTTCTGGCAGTATCGCGCCTACTTTTCTGTGCGGTATTGCCCTAAGTCCGCCCTTGTCCTGGCGCCTGTTATTTGGCGGTTTTCAAAGCAGCGATCGCGCCATTGCATGCACCTGGAAAATCGAAAACAGAAGCAAGCCGGGACTGGAAACAGCACAGAGCCTGTGATATAATGAATGCGTCGCGTAAAACAAGAACCGTTTTTTACGGGTCTCGGTTGTAAGAAATTCACTGTGCAGTGAAAAAGCTGTACGCAAACTGAAACAGATGGAAAAGGGAAAGGAGCCGCGTATGCCCTGTACAACGATTTTGGTCGGCAAGAAAGCCAGCCATGACAACTCAACGATCATTGCCCGCAATGATGACGGCGGATTTGAGGCCAAGCGCCTTTTGGCTCACCCGGCCAGAGAGAAGACTTCCACCTACAAAACGGTCATCTCTCACCTGACCGTGGAACTTCCGGAAAACGCCATGCGCTATACCGACTGCCCCAACGTGACCAAGACCCATGGCGTATGGCCCGCCTGCGGCATCAATGAGGCCAACGTGGCCATGACCGCCACAGAAACCATCACCAGCAACGCCCGGGTTATCGGCGCGGACCCCTATGTCCGGTATCAGGAAAAGAAAGGCCGCAGCACCAAAGAGGTTCCCGGGGGAATTGGCGAAGAGGACCTGGTGACCCTGGTGCTCCCCTATATTCATTCCGCCCGGGAAGGCGTGCTTCGCACCGGCGCGCTGCTGGAGCAGTATGGCACCTACGAACCCAATGGCATGGCCTTTGCGGACGCCGAGGAAGTCTGGTGGCTGGAAACCATCGGCGGCCATCACTGGATCGCTCGCCGGGTGCCGGATGACCGGGTGGTCATCATGCCCAACCAGTTCGGCCTGGATCAGTTCGACTTTGCAGATGCTTACGGGGAACAGAAGGAACACCTTTGCTCCCAGGATCTGAAGGAGTTCGTGGAAAAGTACCACCTGGCTCTGGATGCGGGGACGGAGTTCAACCCCAGGCTGGCCTTCGGTTCCCATTCCGATGCTGACCATATTTACAATACGCCCCGGGCCTGGTTCATGGCCCGGTATTTCCTGCCCCGCACTTACAAGTGGGAGGGGGACAACGCGGACTTCACCCCGGAAAGCAACGACATTCCTTGGTCCTTTGTGCCGGAGCGCAAGGTGACGGTGGAGGATGTGCGGTATCTGCTGGGGTCCTATTACCAGGGAACCGCCTACAATCCCTACGACAAAAACGCCCCGTGCAAGGGAAAGTACCGCACCATTGGCGTGCCCAACAGCGACGTCTGCGGGATCATGCAGATTCGGGGCGATTTGCCGGAAACGATCCAGGGGGTGGAGTGGCTGTCCATGGGCGGCAGCGGCTTCACGGCCTGCTTCCCGGTATACGCCAATGTGACGGAGTTCCCCAAGTACCTCAGCGGCACCACGGATACGGTCTCCACGGACACCATGTACTGGCACAGCCGGCTGATTGCCGCGCTGACGGACGCCCATTTCGGGAATGCACTGCTGCTGGATGAGCGGTATGTGAATGCGGTGATGAACCGCGGGCAGCAGTTCCTGTACCAGTACGATGAGAAAATCCGGCAGGGCGAGCCCGTGGAGATCCTGAAGGAAGCTAACTCCAAGATCGCCGCCATGGTGAAGGAAGAGTCGGACAAAGCCCTTTCCCAGATCCTCAAAAACGCCTCCGAGCACATGAAGATCCGCTATCACAGAGGGGATAACTAACCATACGAAGAATCTCTCTCCCCTATGGATTCCCTTCTATCACGGTACGGAAAAAGCCGCGGACAGCAACCCAAAAAATGTGTGGAGGCGCTTGGTCAAGCGGGCCATGGAAGGGAGCTTACACAATTCCTGCTGCCCTACGGCAACGACAAGATCGCCGCTATGGGCATTGTGCTGAAGGTCAACATGATCGCCCAGCTGGTACTCACCGGCTTCGCCTTCGGCGGCGTGCCCCTGTTCGGGTATCTGTACGGTGCCCAGCTCCGGGCGGAGATGAAAAAGCTGGTGCGGTTCTGCCTCATCTTCCTGTCCGCCCTTTCCCTGGTGCTTACAGCGGTCCTGTGCCTCTTCGCGTCGCCTCTCATGGGGACCTTTGTAAAGGACTCCGCCATGATCGCCACAGGGGCGGAGATGCTCCGCTGGCAGGCGGCCTCTACGGTGTTTGCCGGCATCGTCCTGCTTTTGACCGTGCTGTTCCAGGCGGTGGGCAAGGTGGGTCCCTCCTTCGTGCTGTCCATCAGCCGCCAGGGTATGGTCTTTGTGGCGGCACTGCTGGTGTGCGTGCGGCTCTTTGCCTACAACGGCGTGCTTATGGGCCAGGCGGTGGCGGACGTGCTCAGCGCCTTGATAGCCCTGGGCCTGCTGGTGCGCTGCAATCCCATGAGGCAGGACCAGTTGGAATCACACGCCAAAACCACCGGCTAAAACAGGTTCTCCCAGTTAACCAGGCCGTCTCGATTAAAAGACGCCCCACTTCGCCAAGCTCCGCTCCTCCGGCAGCTCCCCATATGCCACCATGGGAGTCCCCGCCACAGGGAGAAATTTATGGTTTTTCTTTGGTTTCACACGTTTTCTCCTTCCTCGGCATCCTGAGAAACTACCTTTTCTCGTCCCGTCAAGCTGTTGGTTCCTCCAGAGTTTTTATTCCAAAGATAAAGTACACAATATGGAACACCCACACTCCTGCCAGAATGCCGCAGGGAATATACAGCCCCTTTAGGAACATCATGGTAAAGCCAAAGGCCATGAGCAGGGTAACCGTGAGCATAACCCGCCGTTTTGTGCGCAGGGTCATGGCGCGGTGGGTGACATAGCTCTCCAGATTATTTTTATAGAGCTTTGTATTGACAAACCAAGTGTGCAGCCGCTGGGAGCTTTTGGCAAAGCTGAACGCCGCCAGCAGCAGAAATGGAAACGCGGGAAGCAAGGGCAGTACCGCCCCTACCGCTCCCAGCCCCACACCGATGCATCCCAGAACAATCCATAAAATGCGTTTCATTTGCAAGCCCTCCTCATCCGTTTGTTTTCCCGTTTTGTTTCAATGACATGGCGAATGGCAGCCCCGGGATGGACCAGCAGCATCCGCGGCCCGGAAAAGCGCATCACTTCCCGGATTTTCTCCCGCATTTCCGGCTTGTAGCAGTGCACCCGGCAGTTGGAGCAAAAGGTCTTTGTCTCCATAAAGGGACACCTTTCGCTGCGAGCCTGTGCATAGTCAAGGAGCTCCTGGCACTCCGGGCAAAGCCCCTTTTTTCCGCCGTGGCGCTTTTTGCAGTACAGGGCGATCATCTGGGCCACCATCTCTTTCTCCCGCCGGCGCTTGGAAAGCATGTCCTGTTTTGCCATGTCAGCTCATCCTCCCATTTTCCACCGAGTAAACCCGATCTGCAAGCTTCATGGTGGATTGCCGGTGGGATACCAGCACCACGGTTCTGCCCTCTCGCTCCTCTCCCAGGGAGCGGAGGATCACCCCTTCGTTCAGGCTGTCAAGATTGCTGGTGGGCTCGTCCAGCAGCAGGAATTCCCCCTGGTGGAGGAACGCCCTGGCCAGTCCCAGCCGCTGACGCTCGCCCCCGGAAAGCGTTGCTCCCAGCTCCCCCACCGGGGTATCGTACCCCTGGGGAAGGCTTTGAATAAAATCGTGGACCGAAGCTTTTTTGCAGGCTGCCACCAGTTCCTCCTGCGTGGCGTCCAGCTTGGCAAGGCACAGGTTTTCCCGAATGCTGTCACGGAACAGATGGGTTTCCTGGGTGACAAAACTCTCCATTTCCCGCAGGTCCGCTGTGTTGATCCGGCCCACGTCCCGGTCAGACACTGCCACTCTCCCCTGCTGGGCCTCCCAAAACCGCATGAACAGCTTTAAGAGGGTGGACTTCCCACTGCCGCTCTTTCCCACAATGCCCACCACAGAGCCCTGGGGAATCTCCACGGAAACATGGTCCAATATTTTTTCTTCCCCATAGGCAAACACAACCTGTTCTGCAGCAGCCCCGGAAAAGCTTGTCTTTGCCTTGCCGGAAACCTCCTCCACCACCGGGGACTCGTCTAGAATATCCAATATCCGGTTGCCGGCGGCAAAGGTATGCTGGAGGGTGCTTCCCAGACTGGCCAAAGCCACGCAGGGCCCAAAGGAGCTCATCAGCGCCAGAGTTGGGAGAAGAACCCTGGCAAACCCCACCTGGCCTGTGGCATACAGTCCCAAAGAGGCAAAAAGCATGGCCAGGTCAAAAAGGAGAAGAACGGTATGGGTCACTGCCTGATTCCTGCCCGCCACTTGCTTGAGCTGTTCCTCGTCCTGAGAGAGGCTGTGGGTGCGGGTGTTCATCTCCCTAAGGCGCTCTTCCCCGCAGCCATACTGAAGGATCTCCGAAAGTCCCCGAAGACTGTCCAGCACAAAGCTGGAAAGTTCCCCGGACTTTTCCCGGAATCTCAGCCCGTCGTCCCCACTGAGTTTTGATGTGACCAAGGGCACCGCCACCCCCACCACAGCATAGGCGAAAAATGCCAGCAGTCCCAACGCCCAGTGAAAGCTGCCGATAAACAGGCACAGTATCAGGGTGAACAGTGCGGCGATGGCCACAGGGGAAATGGTGTGGGCGTAGAATACCTCCAGCAGTTCGATGTCTGACGTAATGAGGGAAATAAGGTTGCCCCTGTCTTTTCCCTCCAGCTTTGCCGGACACAGCCGCCGCAGTGCCAAGAAGACCTTTTCCCGCAGCAGAGCCAAGAGCTTAAAGGCAATGAAATGGTTGCAGGCCTGTTCGCCATATCGCAGGAACCCTCGCAGAAGAGCCAGCAGTGCCAGAGCAGCTGCCAGCCAGGTCCAAGGGAAGGAACCTCCCAGTCCTGTGACCTCCAACACGGCGCAACCACCCAAAACAGTGAGAAACGCAGCGCACAGATGGCCTGCCAGTCCCATGAGGATGGCCAAAAGCATAAAGCCTGCCAGCGGCCGAACCAGCCCGATCAGCCGGGCCATTACGGAAAATCCGGAGCGTTTCATAGGGTTTCCTCCTCGCCATAGTGTTCCAAAGCGTACTGAGCATCCCACAGCCGCCGATAAAGCCTGTCGTTTTCCAGCAGCTCTTCATGACTGCCGCTTTCCGCTACCCGGCCCTGGTCCAGCACATAAATCCTTCCGGCGTCCACCACGTTGACCAGCCGGTGGGAAATCAGCAGCACGGTCTTTTTCTTCGCCAAGCTTCGGATAACCTCCAGAATGTCGTTTTCGCTCTCCACATCAATGTTGGAGGTGGCCTCATCGAAAAGATAGACCGGGCTGTTGTGGAGGAGCCCTCTAGCCAGTGCCAGCCGCTGACGCTGGCCCCCGGACAGGTTGGAGGCATTTTCCTGCAGCGGGGTGGCAAGGCCCTGCTCCTGACGGAGAAAATCGGACAGCTTCACCTGATCCAACACCTGCCACAGCTGGGTTTCCGTGGCATCCCTCCGGGCCATGCGCAGGTTCTCCTCCACCGTACCCTTGAAAAGGTGGCTCTGATGGCCGATGTAGGTGACGTGCTCCAACAGACTCCTTTCGCTGAGCCGGGAAAGTTCCACTCCCCCTATGGTGATGGAACCGCTGTAGTTTCGGTTTCTTCCCGTGAGCAGCGAGGCCAGGGTGGATTTGCCGCAGCCGGATTCCCCCACCAAGGCGGTAAAGGTCCCTGCAGGACATTCCAGAGAAACCCGGTGCAAGACCTCCCTGCCCTGCTCGTACTGGAAGCCCACCTTGTGGCAGCAGATGGAACAGTCCTCAGGTACGGCCCTTTCCCCGGAGGTGGGAACAGCCAGATCCAGCAGGCGGAAGATCTTCTCGCTGGCGGCCATGCCGTTCATGGCAATGTGAAAGAAAGACCCCAGCAGCCGCATGGGAAGAAAAAAATCCGCGGCCAGAATCATAATCAGCAAACAGCCGAAAAGGTCGATTTGTCCCCCACCATACTGGGCCACTCCCAGGATGATCCCCAGCGCCGCTCCCCCGTAAGCCACCAGGTCCATGATGGTGATGGAGTTGAGCTGCATGGTCAGCACCTTCATGGTGATCTTTCGAAAACGCTCCGCCTGCTGGTTCATCTGCTGCTGTTTGAAGGCGTCCGCCTGGTAGATTTTCAAGGTCGTCAGCCCCTGGAGGTCCTCCAGAAATGTGTCCCCCAGCGCGGTATACTGCCCCCAGTACTTTGACAAGAGCTTCTTCGCCCACCGCTGCACCGCCACGATGGAAACGGGGATTAAGGGCACACAGAGAAACAGCGCTGCCGCCGCGGGCAGGCTGACAAAACACAGCACGGCAAAGAGAGTCAGCGGCGCCAGCATGGCGTAGAAGAACTGGGGCAGATAAGATCCGAAGTAGGTTTCCAACTGATCCACCCCTTCCACCGCTACCTGCACCACCTCTGAGGTGTTCACCTGCTCTCTGTAAGAAGGCCCAAGACTCAAAAGCTTCCGGTAGAGTTTCTCCCGCAGCGTCCGCTTCACCGCCTTGGAAGAGAGAAAGCTCATCCGGGCGGAGCAAAGGGTACATGCCGCTCGAAGAAGCAGTGCCCCGGCCCCTATCCCCAGAACTCCCAGAACCAGCCCCTCTTCCGGCATGCCCTGAGGAAGCGCTGCCAGCAGCTTTGCCAAGCCCGCCATCAAAAGGATATTTGCCAACAGGGAAACCCACTGGCAAACCACATTCCCGGCAATGTACTTTTGGCTTTCAGGCACCGTATTCACTAAGCGTTTGTTGATCAAGGCCTATTCCTCCCGCTCTATAGATAGTCATGACTAACACAGCTGCAGTCCAGGATGATTAGTTTTATCTAACTCCTATCCAAAAAGAAAGCTGCGCAAGTTAGCACAGACTAATCATATAATCTTAGGGTACAACATTTTTTAAGCCATGTCAATACAGAAAGCCAGATCGGCAAAACAGAACAGGCTTGCAAGAGAAATCCACAAGGCTTTTTTCGCAAGCGATACCGCCTGATTCCCCCACTTCCTGTTCAAGGTGGTGCGGCTCCCTTGGGAAAGAGAGACCTGTCTCTCTTTCCAGAAAGGCTTGACTAGTTAGAATTGGCTAACTATAATATAAGGCAGAAACGCCAGACAGCTTTGTTCCCCAGGCAGCGTTCGGAAAAGAACCGCAGCTCCGCCTGGTGGGGGAACAATGGCTGTTCCATTTGAGCGCACCAAGATATGGAAATTCAGCTGTGAAAGGAGGAACGGGAATGTCTCGTTTGGGAATTGTGGAGGACACCCTGTTTGTCCCCATGCTGGGAAGGCTTTACGTCAGCGAGCACAATCCTCACATATTGTACGACCGGAAAGCGCTGGCGCTGAAAGAGAAACTGCCGTCGGATCTGCTGAGGAAAAACGGGCAAAGCCAATACACTCTGGTGGCTTCCGCCGCACGGTCAGCCAATATGGACCGAACCATCCGAGCTTATCTGGAGCGCAGGCCGAACGGCGCAATTGTCCAGCTGGGCTGCGGCCTGGAGACAACCTATTACCGCTGTGACAACGGGCGGACCCTCTGGTATGATGTGGACCTTCCCCATGTGGTGGAGTACCGCCGGGAACTGCTTCTCGAACCGGAGCGGGAAACCTACCTTCCCGGGGATGCCTTTACCCAGGACTGGATCCGGCAAATCCGCATGGACCTGCCGGATGCTCCCCTTCTTGTCACCGCCGGCGGCCTGTTTCACTATTTTGAGGAAAGCAAAGTTCTGGGCCTCTTGCAGATGCTCACGAAGTTTGGAGAGATTGAAATTGTCTTTGATACCGTGAACAAAAGCGGCATGACCATGATGCGGAAGAAGTACATGAAACAGGTGGGCCACGGAGATGCCCAGATGTTTTTCTACGTGGATTCAGCGGCAGAGCTGGCCGGAAAAGTGGGCAGCGGGGCCAGGGTTCTGGCTGAGGAACCCTACTATCGCCATATCCCCAGAAAGGGATTGCACCTGTCCACAAAACTCAGCATGGCAATTTCAGATAGGTGTGGGATGGTAAAAATGATACACCTGGCAGTCAAATAAAACGTGCAGCTGAAAGCCGGCCGGAAGATTTCGGCCGGCTTTTCTGCGGGCGAAACTTTTGCCTCTTGACAAACCATTTTTCAGGCGCTATTATAACAGTGTTATATATCGCTGTTACATGGAGATGGGCCCATGGAAGAGAAATCTACCGCCACATTGATTAAAATCCAGCAGGCCGCTTTGGAGGAATTTCTGGAGAAAGGCTTTCAGGGGGCGTCCCTGCGGAAAATTGTAAAGCAGGCCGGCGTTACTACCGGAGCGCTCTACGGCTATTTTTCCAGCAAAGAGGCGCTCTTTGCCTCCATTGTGGAACCCCACGCCGTCGCTTTGATGGGCCGGTTTATGGAAGCCCAGACCTCTTTTGCAGAGCTGCCGGAGCAGGAGCAGCCAGAACACATGGGGCTGGAGTCCAGCCAGTGCGTCCATTGGATGGTGAACTACATCTGCGACCATCGGGAGCCTGTGAAGCTGCTGCTGTGCAGGGCCGAGGGTACCAGCTACGAGCATTTCGTCCACAATATGGTGGAGGTCGAAGTGGAATACACCCTCCAATACCTGGAGGTGCTGCGCCGCCTGGGGCATGAATGTCCCCAGCTGGATGCACAGCTGTGCCACATCATCGCCAGCGGAATGTTCAACGGCATCTTCGAGATTGTGGTCCACGTGCGGCTGAGAGCACAGGCCATGGGCTATGTAGGTCAGCTGCGGGATTTCTACACTGCCGGCTGGCTGAAGCTGGTTGGTCCGTCATGAGCCGCACCATGTTCCAGTAAGATTGGGGCTGTGCCCCTTTCTTTTAACGCTATGAGTTAGTTTAAGCTAACATGCAAGGAGGAATTTTCGTGAAGCAAAAGAAGGAAAACGCCCTGGCTGTCCTGCTGAGATACGCAGGCAGCCACCGGCGGCTCACCTTTTTGGGACTGGGGCTGTCGGCGGTTGCCATGGTGTGCAGCATGATCCCGTACCTCTGCATCTGGCTGGCGGCCCGGGATTTGATCGCCGTGGCGCCGGACTGGACCCGGGCCCGGAACGTGGCATGCTATGGATGGATCGCCTTTGCGTTCGCGGTGGGCGGCATCCTCATCTACTTTCTGGGCCTGATGTGCACCCATTTGGCGGCGTTCCGCACGGCAGCCAACATCCGCAAGCAGGGCATGGCCCACGTGATGCAGGCGCCCCTGGGATACTTTGACGCCAACGCCTCCGGCCTGATCCGCAGCCGGCTGGACGGGGCGGCCGCCGACACGGAGACGCTGCTGGCCCACAATCTGGCGGACATCGTGGGCACGGTCACCCTGTTTCTCTCCATGCTGGTGCTGATGTTCGTGTTTGACTGGCGCATGGGTGGCGCCTGCCTGCTGGCGGCGGCAATCTCCATCCTGGCCATGTTCAGCATGATGGGCGGCAAGAACGCCGGGCTGATGGCGGAATACCAGGCGGCCCAGGACCGCATGACCAAATCCGGCACAGAGTATGTGCGGGGCATCCCAGTGGTGAAGATCTTTCAGCAGACTGTGTACTCCTTCAAGGCATTTCAGCAGGCCATTGAGGACTACAGCACCAAGGCGGAGCATTACCAGGGGGATGTGTGCCGTGTGCCCCAGTCCGTCAATCTGACCTTTACCGAGGGGGCCTTCTTATTCCTGGTGCCGGCGGTGCTGTTTCTGGCTCCCGGCGCGCTGGCTGCCGGGGATCTGGCAGGGTGTGTGACCGACTTCGCCTTCTACGCCGTGTTCTCCGCTATCCTGTCCACCGCCCTGGCCAGGATCATGTTTGCGGCCTCCGGCATGATGCTGGCCAACACCGCTCTGGGCCGCTTCCAGCCGGTCATGGACGCGCCGACACTGCCGGTCCCGGAGCGTCCCCGCATGCCCCAAAATAACCGGGTGGTGTTCCGGGATGTGAGCTTTACCTACGCCGGCGGGCAGATTCCCGCCCTATCCCATGTATCCTTCACCGTCGAGCCGGGACAGACCGCGGCGCTGGTAGGGCCTTCAGGCGGGGGCAAGACTACCGCCGCCAGCCTGATCCCCCGGTTCTGGGACGCGGACAGCGGCACTATCGAAGTGGGCGGCGTAGATGTGCGCCGGATCGATCCCCATGTGCTGATGGATCAGGTGGCTTTTGTCTTCCAGAACAACCGGCTGTTCAAGGCCAGCATTCTGGAAAATGTCCGGGCTGCCCGCCCTGACGCCAGCCGAGAGCAGGTGCTGGCCGCCCTGGAAGCCGCCCAGTGCGGCGACATTCTGGAAAAGCTGCCCCAGGGGCTGGATACGGTGATCGGCACCGAGGGAACCTACCTCTCCGGCGGCGAGGCCCAGCGTATTGCCTTGGCCTGGGCCATTTTGAAAGATGCCCCCATTGTGGTGCTGGACGAGGCCACAGCCTTTGCCGACCCGGAGAATGAAGCCCTGATCCAGAAAGCCTTTGCACAGTTGACGAAGGATCGCACCGTCATCATAATTGCCCACCGGCTTTCCACGGTGGTGGGCGCAGACAAGATCCTGGTGCTGGAGGGCGGCCGGGTGACGGAGCAGGGCACCCATGAGGAACTGATTGCGGCAGGTGGATTATACACCCGGATGTGGGCCGACTACAACCGGGCCATCCAGTGGAAACTGAAAAGCGGCAAGGAGGAACGGTAATGTTCGGAGCAAACTTTCAACGGAAATATGCCCTGACGGACCAGGGCGTACAGAACACCAAAAAGGGCACCTTCTGGACGGTGCTCGTCAACCTGGTGGTGCTGGCCGGGGTCAGTATCCTGTTCCTGCTGATGTCGGAGCTGATGGATGCCCTCACGGACGGGGCTCCCCTGCCGGCCCCGCTGCCCATCCTGGCAGGCCTGGCCTCCTTCGCGGCCCTCTCCTTTCTCACCCATTTTCAGCAGTACAAGGCCACCTACGGCCTGGTGTACGGCGAGGTCAAGGCCACCCGGCTGCGTCTGGCGGAGCGGCTTCGCAAGCTGCCCCTGGGCTTTTTCGGCAAGCGGGATCTGGCGGACCTGACGGAGACATTGATGGGGGACGTCAACCGCATGGAGCACGTCTGGAGCCATGTGCTGGGCTACCTGTACGGCGCCTACATCTCCACCGCCGTGATCGCGGTGTGCCTGCTCTGGTATGACTGGCGGCTGACCATTGCCTGCCTCTGGGGGGTGCCGGTAGCCTTCGGCCTGCTGTTTGGAAGCCGGAAGCTCACCGAACACCAGGCGGAACAGACAAAGCGCGCCGCTGTGCGGGTCTCGGATGGGATGCAGGAGGCCCTGGAAAATGTGCGGGAGATCCGCGCCACCAATCAGGAGGAGCGTTACCTTGCCGGGCTGTACCGGAAGATCGACGACCATGAACGGGTGATGATCCGCGGCGAGCTGTTTACCGGCCTCTTTGTCAACGCCGCCAGCGTCATCATGCGCCTGGGTGTGGCCACCACTGTTCTGGTGGGCGCGGGGCGGATCCTGTCGGGACAGATCGACTTCATGCTGTTTTTTATGTTCCTGATGATCATCACCCGGGTGTATGCCCCCTTTGACCAAAGCCTGGCTTTAATCGCCGAGCTGTTTGTCTCCCAGGTGTCGGCAGACCGGATGAACGCTCTGTTTGACACCCCCATTGCCCAAGGGACGGAGGTTTTCCATCCCCAGGGACACGACATTGTCTTTGACCATGTGGAGTTCGCCTATGACGAAAAATCCGTTCTGCGCGATGTGAGCTTTACCGCCAAAGAAGGCCAGATCACGGCGCTGGTGGGCCCCTCCGGCTCCGGCAAAAGCACCTGCGCCCGGCTGGCCGCCCGGCTGTGGGATGTCACCGGAGGCGCTATCAAAGTGGGCGGGGTGGATATTTCCACGGTGGACCCGGAGGTGCTGCTCACCGATTATTCCATGGTCTTTCAGGATGTGGTGCTGTTTGACGATACGGTGATGGAAAACATCCGCCTGGGCAGGCGGGACGCCACCGACGGGGAGGTGATGGCCGCAGCCAAAGCCGCCAACTGCGAGGAGTTTGTCAGCAAGCTGCCCCAGGGCTACCACACGCCCATCGGAGAAAACGGAGCAAAACTTTCCGGCGGCGAGAGGCAGCGCATCTCCATCGCCCGGGCACTGCTCAAGGACGCGCCCATTGTATTGCTGGATGAAGCCACCGCCTCCCTGGATGTGGAAAACGAGACCAAGGTGCAAGGGGCCCTCTCCCGGCTTCTGGCAGGCAAAACGGTGCTGGTCATCGCCCACCGGATGCGCACCGTGGCCGGGGCGGATCATATCGTGGTGCTGAAGGACGGAAAGGTGGCGCAGCA
>CALWCD010000071.1 GCA_944376265.1 uncultured Clostridia bacterium
TTACCATGCCGCCTTACCCGCTGCACCTGGTTTTCATTCATCGTGGTGCGAGCATCTGATGCGGCATGAAGTTTTATTTCCATATAACCAAACTTGGTCCTGCCGTGTCTAATGGTCATGAAAAAGGAAGTGCCGGTATAGGCCGGCAGCAGCTTGGGGGCGGAGGATCCGTCCGCCCCCTTGGTTTTTTGCGCGCAAAAAGGCGCCCCAAGCCGGGACGCCTTTTGGAACCGTTCTTGATGTGAACACCGCAAGCAGTCTTGGAACGCGGCAACGCACCCGCGACCTACCCCGTCCAGCCGCAAATCGCGGACAGCAGTCTCGCGGTTTCGGCAATGGGAGTAAGCGAAGCGCACGAACCCGCAACCTACCCCGTCCAGCCGCAAATCGCGGACAGCAGTCTCGCGGTTTCGGCAATGGAAGTAAGCGAAGCGCACGCACCCGCGACTTGGGTGCAGCGTCACGCTGCCTTACCAGCCCTGGGACTTCAGGTATTCCCGGCTGAGGGTGATGGCCTCCATGGGAGTGCGGCCGTTGGACTGGTCCTGCTCCACCACCACCCACTGGGCGCCGGCATCCAGAGAAGCCTCCAGAATGGGGCCGAAATCCTGGTCGCCGTGGCCTACGGGGCGGAATTCAAAGAAGCCATGGCTCTCTTCCTTTTTCACTTCCGTGCCAATGAGTTCGTACATGTTGCCGGGCTTGCCCTCCTTGTGGAAGTCCTTCAAATGGACCAGGGGAGAGCGGCCGGTGTACTTGCGGACGTAAGCGGCAGGGTCTTCCCCGGCCACCTTCACCCAGCAGGTGTCCACCTCGGTCTGGAGAAGATCCGCGGGGATGGTGTCGTAAATGTAGTCCAGCGCGTAGCGGCCGTCGGGCATTTTGAGGAACTCGAAATCGTGGTTGTGGTACAGCAGCTGAATGCCGTGTGCCTTGCACACCTTGGCGATCTCCTCAAACAGCTTCACGTTGCCCTCGAACTTGGGGGTGCCGGGACGGTCCTCTTCCATCAGATAGGGGATGGCGATGAACTTCACGCCGATCTCCTGGTACTGCTTTACGGTGCCTTCCATGTCGGCCACCAGGTCCTGGAAGGGCACATGGGCGGACAGGGCCACAAGGCCGGCGTCCTCAATGGCAGCTTTGACGGCTGCGGGCTCCAGGCCGTACAGGCCAGCCAATTCCACACCGTCGTATCCAATCTCTTTGATCTGTTTCATGGTGCCTGCAAAGTCCCGCTCGGCGTTGTCCCGAACGGAATAGACCTGCACGGCAACAGGTAAGGTTTTCATGGGATGATCCTCCAGTCTGTGGGTGGTATTTGTCCTCATGATAGCTCAAACACCTACAAAGGTCAAGAGAAAGGGTTGAAAAAAAAGGGGGTTTATGCTAGAGTATGCAAGTAATACATACTATTAAAAATGGGCTGCATGATAAGTGGGTACAGGCCATTTGTCGTGACATTCCCATTACTGAAACAGGAAAGAAGTCGAGATTTATGAAACGCAGCCTGCGATTTTACCTGGCCCTGTTCTTCGCCAAAGGCACCGCCCGGGTGATGAAGCTGGTGGGGCGCAAAGGAACTTCCATGCCGGGAAGCTGGGCCATCATCCTGTGCCCGGATTTCCTGGGCCGCATGCCCCGTCCCAAAACCGTCATCGGCATCACCGGCACCAACGGAAAGACCACCGTATCCAACCTGGTGGAGGACGTGCTCACCCAGTGCGACTACGACTTTGTGTGCAACCGGGCAGGCACCAACGTGGCCACCGGCGTGGCTTCCAGCCTCATCGCCAACTCCACCCTGTTGGGCAAGCCCAAAAAGGACTTGGCCGTGTTCGAGCTGGACGAGCGCAGCTCCCCCCGCATTCTGCCCTTTTTAAAGCCGGACATCCTGCTGGTGACCAACTTGTTCCGGGATTCCTACAAGCGCAACGCCCATGTGGAATTCATCCAGGACATTTTGAACACCTATATCCCCGACAGCACCCGGCTGGTGCTCAACGCCGACGACCTGCTGTGCGCCAGCCTGAAGCCGGATAACCGGCGGGTGTTCTTCGGCATTGACCCCCTCCCCGGGGAGAAAACCGGCCTGCCCAACATTGTCCAGGACGTGCGGACCTGCCCCCATTGCGGGGAGCCCCTGGAGTGGGACCTGCGGCGGTACCACCACGTGGGACGGGCACACTGTCCCCGGTGCGGCTTCTCCTCCCCCCAGCCCAAGTACCGGGTCACCGCCTTGGACAAGCGCCACAGCCGCATGACCACCCAGGGGGTGGAGGGACCCCAGGAATTCACCCTGCCCAACACCAGCCTGATCAACGTGTACAACGCCCTGTCCGCCGTGTCCCTGCTGGCGGAGTTCGGGCTGACCAAGGACCGGATTGCCCAGTGCATGGAGCGGCTGACCATTGTGGAGAGCCGCTACAACGAGGAGGAAGTGGGAGGCAGAAAGCTGATCCTCCACCTTGCCAAAGGGCAGAACCCCATCGCCTGCTCCCAGGCCTGCGGCAACGCCCGGCAGTACCCCGGCAAAAAAGCGGTGCTGCTGTTTTTGGACGACGCCCACGACGCCGCCCACTCTGTGGAGAACACCTCCTGGCTGTACGACACGGACTTTGAGCTGCTCAACGACCCCAGCGTGGTCCAGGTGGTCACCGCCGGCCCCCGCCATTGGGACAGCTATGTGCGGCTGCTGATGGCGGGCATCCCCCAGGAGCGGCTGGCCCATGAGGAGGACCCCCTGGAGGCCGCCCAGCTGCTGGAGCTCACCCAGCCCGACGCGGTGTTCGTGCTGTACGACCTGTACTCGGTGGACCTGTCCAAGCAGGTGAAGGCCAAACTCCATGAGCGGCTGGGGACCGTTCCCCCCAAGGAGAGGGTTTCTCAGGAAGAGGAGGGCGCCGGCGATGAAAATTGAGATTTTGTACCCCCACCACTGCAACCTGTTCGGGGACCTGAGCAACATGGATTACCTAAAAAAATGCCTGCCCCAGGCCCAGTTTGTGGAGACCCACCTGAACCAGGAGCCCCTGTTCGTCCGGGAGAAGGTGGACATGGTCTACCTGGGGCCCATGACCGAGCGCACCCAGGAGCTGGTGCTGGAGCGGCTGCGGCCCTACAAGGACCGTCTGTGGGAGCTGGTGGGCCAGAACACCCTGTTCCTGTTTACCGGAAACGCCCTGGAGCTGATGGGCGAGTATATCGTCAAGGATGACGGTAGCCGCATCAACTGCCTGGGGATCTTCCCCCTGTACGCCAAGCGGGACATGATGCACCGCCACAACAGCATTTTCCTGGGCTCTTTCCAGGGCCAGCCGGTGATGGGCTTCAAGTCCCAGTTCACCATGGCCTTCCCCAAGTCCAAAGACCTGGAACTGTTCCCGGTGGAAAAGGGAGTGGGCCTGAACAAGAAGTGTTCCTTCGAAGGCATCCGCCACGGGAATTTCTTCGGCACTTACCTGCTGGGACCCATCCTTCTGCTGAACCCCCCCTTCACCAGGCACCTGCTCCAGTGTTTGGGAGCGGGAGACGTTCCCCTGGCCCTGGAGGAGGAGGTCCAGGCCGCCTACGAAAAGCGCCTTGCCGACTTCAAAGCCAAGGCCTGAGCCAAACCAAACAGACACAAAAAAAGCCGTCAGTGTGCGAAACTGACGGCTTTCTGTTTTTTAAAAAGGCTTCTCCTGTGGAACGCATTTCAAGCTCCCAGGGCTTCCACCCTGCCAGCCGCACCGGAGGAAAGTGGAACTTTTCAAGTTCCGAGGGCTCCCCTGAGCGGCCCGTGGTTTTCCCCCGGAGGGAAGCCCGATCTTTCCCGAAGGGAAAGCGGAACTTTTCAAGTTCCGAGGGCTTCCCTGAGGGAACTGCGACACGCAGTTCCCTCAGCAAGCACTCACCCGGCCGGTTTTGGCATCCAGGCAGACCACCGCGCCGCTTTTCAGCATGTCGGTGGCGTGCTCCGCGCCCACGATGACCGGTTTGTCCATGGCAAGGCCCACAATGGCCGCATGGGTGTTGGCCCCGCCCTCCTCGGTGATGATTCCCGAGCAGCGGCGCAGGTACTCCACAATGGTGTTGTCCGTTTCCGGCACCACCAGGATGTCCCCATCCCGGAACCGCTTGGGGATGTCGGACAGCCGCTTGCACACGCACAGCCGGGCGGAAACCTCCTGCTGGGTGACGCCGTCGCCGGTGAGCAGCACATGGCCCACCACGTGGACCTTCATCATGTTGGTGGTGCCGGAAATGCCCAGAGGCACGCCGGCGGTGATGACCACCAGGTCGCCGCTCTTCACCAGGCCGGTGGCCTCGGCGGCGTCCACCGCCCGCTCGAACAGCACGTCGGTGTCGTCCACCTCTTCAATGAGCATGGGGGTCACGCCCCAGGAGAGGTTCAGCTGGCGGCACACGTGCTCCTGGGTGGTGCAGCCCACAATGGGGTACAGGGGCCGGAACTTGGAAAGCTGCCGGGCGGTGCCGCCGGCCTTGGTCACGGTGATGATGGCCTTGGCACCCAGGTCGTGGGCCGTGGTGCAGGTGGCGTGGGAGATGGCGTTGGTCACATCGAAGGCCACGTCGCTGTTGTCCCGGGAGTTAAACCGCTTGATATAGTTGATGCTCTCCTCCGCCTTCTCGGCGATGCGCACCATGGTCTCCAAAGCCTCCACCGGATACTTGCCCGCGGCGGTCTCGCCGGACAGCATGATGCAGCTGGTGCCGTCGTAAATGGCGTTGGCCACGTCGGTGGCTTCCGCCCGGGTGGGCCGGGGATTCTTCATCATGGAGTCCAGCATCTGGGTGGCGGTAACCACCTGCTTGCCTGCCAGGTAGGACTTCTGGATCAGCTCCTTCTGGAGCACGGGCACGTCCTCAAAGGGAATCTCCACGCCCATGTCCCCTCGGGCCACCATAATGCCGTCCACCACCCGAAGGATCTCGTCAATGTTCTCCACGCCCTCCATGTTCTCAATCTTGGCGATGATGTTCATGGTCTGGCACTTGTACTCCTTCAAGATGTGGCGGATCTCCAGGATGTCCTCGGCGCTCCGGGTGAAGGAGGCCGCAATGTAGTCGAAGCCGTTCTCAATGCCGAAGATGATGTCAGACCGGTCCTGCTCGCTGATAAAGGGCATGGTCAGCTTGGTTCCCGGCACGTTGATGCCCTTGTGGTTGGACACCCTGCCCCCGTTGAGCACGGTGCACACAATGTCCGTTTCCGACACATGCTCCGCCCGCATTTCCACCAGGCCGTCGTCAATGAGCACCCGGGAGCCGGGCTTCAGGTCCTTGGGCAGGTCCTTGTAGGTGATGGACACCATCTGGCTGTCCCCTTCCACCTCCCGGGTGGTCAGGGTGAAGGTGGCGCCGGTTTCCAGTTCCACCGGGCCGTCCTTAAAGGTCTTCACCCGAATCTCCGGGCCTTTGGTGTCTAAAATGGTGGCGATGGGCAGGCCCAGCTCTTCCCGCAGGCGGGTGACGGCCTCCAGCTTTTTCGCGGCGTCCTCGTGGGTACAGTGGGAGAAGTTGAACCGGGCGCCGTTCATGCCCCCCAGCATCAGCCTGCGAAGGACAGACTCGTCCTCGGTGGCGGGTCCCAACGTACAGATGATTTTCGTCTTTCTAAGCATTTTTCGTCATCCTTTCCAGGCTGCGCCTGTGGCAAGTCGCGCAGGCGGCTTTCAGGCCGCCCAGCCTGTTGGGTAGTTCCTCCTCGCCGCCCGGATTCAGGGCTTTTGAGAGGTTAGTTTATTATATCACATCTGTGGGGGGCAAGTCATCTATCTTTTCACAATCTTAATAAAGATTTCCCTTTACTGGGAATCCTTTTCAAGCAGGGCCCCATAAAGCTGGCTCTTTTTGAACCCGGTCTGCTGGGCGGCCTGCTTGGCGGCCTCGCTGGCGGAGAGCCCGCTTTGGGCCAGGTCTCTTGCCAGAGCGGCGGCCTCTTCCAGGGTGTACTCCTCCTCCCGCTGGGCGGGGCGCTCCCGGCCCTGGATCACCAGGACAAACTCCCCCCGGGGCTCCTTATCCCGGTAGTGGGCGGCGGCCTCTCCCAGGGTGGTGCGCCACACCTCCTCGTGGACCTTGGTCAGCTCCCGGCACAGGGCCACCCGCCGCTGGGGGCCGAACACCTTGGAAAAGTCCGACAGAGTCTTGCGCAGCTTGTGGGGCGCCTCGTAAAAGATCATGGTCCGGTCCTCCTGGGCCACGGCCTCCAGGTGCTCCTTCCGGCTGCGCTTGTTCACGCTGAGGAACCCCTCGAAGGTGAACCGTCCGGTGGGCAGCCCGCTGATGGCCAGGGCGGACACCGCCGCCGTGGGGCCGGGCACCACGTACACGGGGATGTTCTCCTGGGCACAGGCGGCCACCAAGGTCTCTCCCGGGTCGGAGACGGCAGGCATGCCCGCGTCGGACACCAGGGCGCAGGTCTGGCCCTCCTGCAGCCGCGCCACGATCAGAGGGCCGTGCTCCAGCTTGTTGTGCTCAAAGTAGGAGATGAGAGGCTTCTTGATGCCGAAATGGTTTAGAAGCTTCAAGGTGACCCGGGTGTCCTCCGCGGCAATGAAATCCGCTTCCTCCAAGGTCTCCCTGGCCCGGGGGGAAAAGTCCCCCAGGTTCCCGATGGGCGTTCCCACCACGTATAAGGCTCCCCGCTCCAGCACAGGCGTTTTTTCTTCCATCTTGCTCTCCTCCCTCACCGGCGCCCCCGGTGCTCCGGATTGTCCCGGTAATCGCCGTAGATCTCTTCCAGTTCCCGGCTGGGTCCGCCGGTTTCGTCCTCCAGCAGCAGCACCGGTTCCACGGTCATCCCCGGCCTGCCGCCCCGGCGGCATTCCAGCAGAAACAGAAAGGGGGCCTTTTCCGCCCGCTGCTGCACCAGCCGCAGCCGTTTGGGCTCCAGGTCCGCCCCGTGGAACAGGGCCATGGCCTCCCCCAGTCTGGCGGGCCGCAGGCACAGACACAGCCGGCCTCCAAACCGCAGCGCGTACCGGGCCCCTCTGGCCAAGTCCTCCAGGGAAAGGCTGTCCCCCTGGCGGGCGGTGCGCCGGGCGGCTCCCGGACTGGGAATCCCCGCCCCGGGAGCGGTGTAGGGGGGATTGCAGGAGATGCCATCCAGGGAACCGGCGGCAAACAGCCCCTCCAGCTGCCGGGCGTCCCCCTCCACCAGGGAGATCTCCCCGCCATAGCCGTTTTCCTCCACCGACTGCCGGGCAAGCTCCGCCGCCTCCGGCTGAAGCTCCACCCCGGTGATGGCTCTCCCCCAGCCTCTGGCCCGCCACAGCAGGGGGATAATCCCGCAGCCGGTGCCCAGGTCCGCCCAGGTTTCCCCCGGTCTGGGCCGGGAGAAATCTGCCAGCAGCACACCGTCGGTGCCAAAGCCGTGTTCTTTTGTCACCAGCACTTTGGCCCCGCCCCACAGGGGCTCCCACCGGGCCGGCTGTTTTCCTTGTGCCTCCATGGCTGCCTCCTCAGGCAAAAAAGAAGAGCCCGCAGGGGAAAAGCCCCCGCCGGGCTCCGCTTTTCTGAAATTTTCAGACCCGAAACTTTAGCCCTCCTGGGGAGCGCCAACGGGGCAGGCACCGGCGCAAGCACCGCAGCTGATGCAGGTATCGGGGTCGATCACATATTTGCCGTCGCCCTCAGAGATGGCTCCGACGGGGCACTCACCGGCGCAAGCGCCGCAGGCAATACATTCGTCGCTGATAACATAAGGCATGAGGAACACCTCCAGTAAGATTTTCAAGTTCATTTTAACACATTTTATTAAAAATGCAATGTTTTTTTCTTTTTCTACTGGAATTCCCATGGGGAAACCCTGCATCAGGTCTCCTCCAGCTTCTTCAGTTCCTCCAGCTCCTTTTTCCCCACCTTAATCTTCCCGTCCCGCAGCACCTTCACCTCGGAGACCTTGAACACCTTGGGAGCGCCCTCCGGGTCCTTGTCCAGGCGGACGGTGAGCTTGCGGGTGAGCAGGTTCTGCTCGATGACCACGCCCTTGCCGTCGGGGGTGGACACCAGGGCGTTCACCTTGGGGGTGGTGCGCAGCAGGTCCTGGTAGGCCTCCTGCTCGTACTTCAGGCAGCACATCAGCCGCCCGCAGGCCCCGGAGATCTTCACCGGGTTCAGGGAAAGCCCCTGCTCTTTGGCCATTTTAATGGAAACCGGGGTGAAGCCCCCCAGGAAGGAGCCGCAGCAGAAGGGCCTGCCGCAAATGCCCATGCCTCCCAGCATTTTTGCCTCGTCCCGAACGCCGATCTGCCGCAGCTCGATGCGGGTGCGGAACATGCCCGCCAGGTCCTTCACCAGCTCCCGGAAATCCACCCGGCCGTCGGCGGTGAAGTAGAACAGGATCTTGGAGTTGTCGAAGGTGTACTCCACGTCCACCAGCTTCATCTCCAGGCCCCGCTCGGCGATCTTCTTCTCGCAGGCCCGAAAGGCGCTTTTTTCCTTCTTCTTGTTTTCCGCCACCTTCCGCAGGTCCTCTTTGGTGGCCAGGCGTACCAGCTTCCGCAGAGGCTGCACAATGGACTCATCGCTGACTTCCCGGTTTTCCAGGGCCACTTCGCCGCACTCCATGCCCCGGGCCGTCTCCACAATGGCCATGGCCCCCTTTTCCACCTGCTCCCCCTGGGGGTCGAAATAGTAGACTTTTCCTGTATTTTTAAAACGCACGCCGATCACTTCTGCCATGCGCCTTCCTCCTTTCCAAAGCCCCGCCGGCGCGGGACGTTCTCTTCCGGTCAGCGCCCCGCCGCTTCCCGCAGCCGCACGCAGAACTCCGTGACCAGCAGGGCCATGTTGGCGTTGCGGTCCAGCTTTTGGCGGTACTCCTCCGCCAGGGGGGCCAGCAGCGCCAGCCGCTTCATGGGCAGGGCTCCCAGCTTGTCCGCCAGCTGGGGAGCGCCTCCCAGCACGGCGCTGCCTCCCGCCCGGAGCACCAGCCCGTCCCGGAACAGCATCCCCAGCCGGGAAAGCACCTCCCGGAACAGGTCCCGGTTCTTTTGCAGGGAAGCCGCCGCCAGCAGCAGGCTGTGTTCCCCCGGCTCCAACAGGCCCTCCGCCATGGCCTGGGCAATGGCAAAGGCCCTGGCCTCCTCTCCCCCGGCAAGCTCCTGGAGCATCCGGCCGATGTTTCCGCCGCACAGCCGGGCAAGCTCCCGGGCCCGTTCCTCCGGGATCTTTTCCCGGGCGGCCACATAGGCGGCAGCCTCCTCCAGGCTGGGGGGCTGGAGAAGGTAGCTCTGCACCCGGCTGCGGATAGTGGGCAGCAGCTGCTCCGCGGACTGGCACACCAGAATGAACACGCCGTGGGCCGGGGGCTCCTCGATGAGCTTGAGCAGCTTGTTCTGGGCAGGCTCCAGGGTGCGGCTGCCCAAAAACAGCAGGTAGACGCTCACCTGAGCCTCCTCGGGGGCCCGGTAAGCGTCGGCGGTGATCTCCTTTACCTGGTCAACCGAAAGGGAGCGGGTCGCCCCGCTCCCTTCCACTACGCGGATATCGGGATGTGAACCGGCTTTCGCCCGCACACAGGCAGGGCACGCCCCGCAGGGGGCGCGGTCCTTGCAGCGGCAGACCAGGGCCTGGGCCACCAGCCTGGCGAAAGTGCGCTTGCCGCAGCCCGGTTCTCCCTGAAACAACAGGGCATGGGGAAAACGCCCCGCGGCGAAGGCGGCGGATAAAGCCTCCTTCACGGGAGCGTTGCCCAAAAAACCTGGAAATTCCATCAGACCTTCTCGAAGCGGTCCACGTTCAGCACGAAAATGGTGGAACCGCCCACGGTGACTTCCACGGGGAAGGAGGAGTACATGCCCACTTCCATGGTGGAGGTGCTGGGGACGATCTGGGTGCGGCGGCTGGAATACTTGGCGATGATGCCGATGACGGTATCCACCTTGTCATCCTCCACACCGGAGATGAAGGTGGTGTTGCCGGCCATCAGGAAGCCGCCGGTGGTGGCCAGCTTGGTCACGGAAAAGCCTTCGCGGGTCAGCGCGGAGGACACAGCGCCGCTGTCGTCATTGCTTACGATTGCAAGGATCAGTTTCATAAAAAGTACCTTACCTTTCCCGGCGGGGGAGGCCCATGCCCTTGCCCTGCCGAAATGAAGATCACCCCATAGCGGGAGTCGCTAGGGATATTCTACCATTAATTCAGAAAAAATACCAGTTGTTTTCGCAAATTTTATAAAATTATTCCCCGCGGTTTTCGTCTAAGGTGCCTGGTCCTGGGCAGCACCTCCCGGCGCAGGCAGAACAGTGCCGCCAGATTGGGCAGGGCCAGCAGGCCGTTCATGGCGTCTCCCAGCTGGAACACCGCCCCCAAAGGCAGGACGCACCCCAGCACCGCCGCCCCGGCAGCCGCCAGGGCGTAGCCGGTTTTCCCCCCTCCCCCGGTGAGATAGCACAGCCCCTCCCGGCCATAGCAGCTCCAGGCCACCAGAGTAGCCAGGGCAAACAGGGCCGTGCACAGGGACACCGCCTTCCCTCCCCAGGGACCCAGGGCGCTTTCGTAGGCGTAGAAGGTGAGCTGGGCCCCCTCCAGCAGAGGGGAACGGCAGCAGAGAATGCACAGCCCCGTCACGGTGCACATGAGGATGGTGTCCGCAAACACCTGGAAGATCCCCAGGCAGCCCAGCTCCTGGGGGGACCGGCCCTCCACCCCTTCATAGGCGAAGGCGGAGCTGCCCAGCCCGGCCTCGTTGGTGAACACCCCCCGGGAGACGCCGGTGCGCAGGGCCAGCAGGGCTCCCGCCGCCCCGCCCGCTCCCGCCCGGAAGGAAAAGGCGCCCTGGAAAATGCTTTCCACAGCGGCGGGAAGGTTCCCGCGAAACACCCACAGCACCCCCAAAGAGGCGCCAAAAAACAGCAGGGTCATCAAGGGGACCAGCCCTTGGGTGATCTTCACCCCCAGGGCCAGCCCGCCCCGGGCCACGAAAAACACCAGCGCCCCCATGGCCGCTGCCCCCAGCCACACCGGCACCCCCAGGCTCTTCAAGGCGGCGGAGGCGGCGTTGGTCTGGGCCATGTTCCCCATGCCCAGGGAGGCAAGGCAGCAGCCCCAGGCATAGACCACCGCCAGGGTCTTACCCCACTTTCCCGCCCGCCGGATGTACCCCAGAGCTCCGGGGGCCTCCCGGTACTTGGCAGCCAGAAAGTTCTCCCCGTAGATGGTCATCATCCCCAGCAGGGCGGAGACCCACATCCAGAACAGGGACCCCGGCCCGCCCACGGTGATGGCGGCGGCCACCCCCACAATGTTCCCCGTGCCGATGGACCCTGCCAGCGCCGCGGTAAGGGCCTGGAAGGAGGAGATGGCACCTCTCTCCCCGGCAGGGCGGGACAGGGCGGCCTTCATCCACCGGGCCACGCACCGGAGCTGGTAAAATCCCGTCACCAGGGTGAAATATCCCCCCGCCAGCAGGATGAGCCCCAGCACGTGCCAGCCCCACAGCAGGGCGGAGAGAGCGTCAAGCATAGTGGAAGGGGACGGTGAGCGCCTGGGACAGTCCCACCGCCAGAGCCTTCCCCACCGCTCCCGTGTTCCGGCTGAGCCAGGCTTCGTCCTGGGGATTGTCCCGATACAGCAGCCGCACCGCCACGCTGGGTCCGGAATACCCCGCCAGCTCCGGGATAAAGTCCCTTTTTTCCAAAGTCAGCAGCTCCGGCTGGGGATACACCTGCCCCAGCTGAGCCGCCAAGGCCTCCGCCGCCCGGCCGGACAGCACCTCTCCGGCCCGGGAAAGCACCGCGGGACCTTTTTTCCGGCCCTCCTGCTCCCGGGGCGCTGCCTGGGAGCCCAGCACCAGGCGCAGGTCCAGGGGGGACATCTTCTCCCCCTTTCCCCAGCACAGGGCAATGCCCCGCTGGGTGAGATGGGACGCCAGGGCTCCGGCCACCTGGCCCATCCAGTAGGCTTCGTCCCCGCCGTTGGGGTAGGGAGCGTCCAGGGGCCCCGCCAGGGCGAGGTGAATGTTCGGCATGGCTAACGGCTCCTTTCCAAAGTACCATTCTATTGGTAAAGTATAGTCCGCCCAACCGCCGTTCATGCCTGAAGCCCCGGAACAAGGGCGCTCCCACCACAATCAAAACCACTAGTAAACTAGTGGTTTGCTCAGACCCCAGAGGGGTCAGTACTTGCTGACCCCTGGAAGGGGT